>NZ_JAIBNX010000156.1 GCF_026130045.1 Micromonospora sp. CPCC 205371 | reverse complement strand
CAAGTCGTTATAGCGACTTGAGGGACGCCCTGATCACCAAAGGGAGCGGTTAGAGCGTCACCACCCGGCCGCCGATGGTGACGACGAGGCGGCCGTCGGAGGCGAACGACCAGGCCAGGGCGCCGGTGTAGTTGGCGCAGCGGGAGCCGTTGCTACCGGACCAGAACTGGTTGGAGCTGTCGCTGTTGCCGACGATCCGGTCGTTGTCGCCGCTGTTGCACGAGGTGTTGTTGCGGAACACCGAGCTGCCGGCGTCGAAGTTGAAGTTGCGTTCGGTGTTGCCGATGGACAGGTTGTTCGAGACTGTCATCGTGCCGGGGTTGCGGTTGTACGTGAACCCGTGCTGGCCGTTCTCGTAGGCGATGTTGCGGCGGACGGTGTGGTTGATCGGGACGTCCTCGCCGCCGAGCTTGTAGCCGTTGCGGTCGCCCGCGCCGGCTTGGCCGCCGTTGGACAGCGTGCCGTTGTCGTACGCGAGGGAGTCCTCGATGGTGACCGCGCCGATCGGGTCCTCGTCCGCGTAGGTGTAGAGGTCGTAGCCGTCGTCGATGTTGTTGTGGGAGACGGTGTAGCGGAACACGTTGCCGGAGCCGACGGTGAGCTTGGGTGCGAAGCCGTCGGCGTCCTCACCGTCGGAGTCGACGTTGTCGTGCGACACCGCGCTGAGCACGAGGTTGTTGGACGGCCACTGGTCCCGGGGGGCCTCGGCGACGAACCGGGAGATCTGCAGGCCGGAGTCGCGGTTGTGCCGGGTGATGGTGCGCTCGATGATGTTGTTGTGGCCGCCGAGCAGGATGCCGTTGTCACCGGCCCGTTCGACGATGATGCCGTAGATGTGCCACCACGAGCCGCCGATGGCCAGCCCGCGGTTGGCCGAGTTTTCGCTCTGCGCCGAGAAGTTGAGGATCGGGGTCTCGCCGGGGTAGGCGGACAGCTTCTTTCGGGCGCTGGCGGTGCCGTTGTTGTTCTGGGCGATGGTGACCGTCTGCGACAGGTTGTAGGTGCCGCCGCGCATGTAGATGGTGCCGCCGGCGGCGACGCGGGTGATCGCCGAGGTGAGCGTCGTCGGGTTGGCCTGCGTGCCGGCGGCGCTGTCGGTGCCGTTCGGTGCCACGTAGAGAGCGTTGCCGGCGGGCGGCGGCGTCGTGGGTGGCGGCGTCGTGGGCGGCGGGGATGACGGCGGAGTGTCGGACGTCGTGACGTCGACGTAGTCGATGTTCGCCAGGCCGCCGGAGCTGGTCGGGTTGAACCGGATCGTGTTGCTGCCCGCGTTGAGGTTGACGGTCAGCGTCTTGGTGACCCAGGTGTTCCAGGCCCCGGTGCCCTCGAACGACACCGACTGCACGGTGGCGCCGTTGACGATCAGGCTGGCGGCACGGCTGGTGGTGGTGCCGTTGGCGAACCGGACCCCGAGCGTCGCCGCACCGGACGCCGAGGCGGTCGCGGTGACCTGGGCGAACGCGTTCGTCGCGTTGGTGCCGTTGCAGAATCCGGAGCCGGAGAGGCCTGAGTGGTTGCTGTGGATGGTGCCGGTGCGGATCGCCGGTGAGGTCTCCGCCTCGTAGCGTTGGGGCGCGGCGACCGCCGAGCCGGCGGCCCAGATGCCCGCCGCGCCGGCGACGGCGGCGGCGGCAATGCCGGCGGCGAGAACTTTGAACCGCATCATTCTTCTCCCGGACACAAGATCGAAACATTGACAAGTGCCAGCGTACGGAAAGCGCTTTCCGATTCTCAATAGCTGGCGTTTGCAGGTTTGTTGCAGGCAGCGAACTACCGGGCGGCGTGCACCTGGTTGCGGCCGCCACGCTTCGCCCGGTACAGCTCGGCGTCGGCGGACTCGACGAGCTGGGGCCACTCGCCGCCATCCGCCGGGCTCGTGGTCGCGACGCCGATGCTCACCGTCACGTCGCGCTCGGGCAGCGTGAGGACCGCCGTCCGCAGGCGCTCGGCCGCCACCACGGCGGCCTCCAGGCTCACGCCGGGCATGACGACCGCGAACTCCTCACCGCCGTACCGGGCGACCAGGTCGGTGTCGCGCACGTGCTGGCGCACCCGGGCCGCCACCCGTTGCAGGCACCGGTCGCCCGCCGCGTGTCCAAAGTGGTCGTTGTACTGCTTGAAGTGGTCAATGTCGATCATGGCGAAGCTGATGGGGGTCGCCGTGGCCCGGGCGCGCTGCCACTCGGCGTCGAGGACCTCCTCCAGCCGCCGCCGGTTCGCGACCCCGGTCAGCGGGTCGGTGACGCTCAGCTGCTCCAGGCGCTCGTTGGCGATGCTGAGCAGCTCGTTGGCGACCGCCAACTCCTCGGTGCGCTCGGCGACCTTACGCTCCAGCGACGCGTACACCATGGCGTTGTCGAGGGAGACGGCCAGCTGGCCGGCGATGAGCCTGACCCCGTCGAGCCTCTCGGCGGAGAACGCCCCGCGAATGAGGCGGTTCTCCAGCAGCAGCACCGCCCGCATCGTCCCGCGGCTGACGATGGGCACGGCCAGCAGCGAGCAGCAGGCGACGTCGGCGAGGTACGGGTCGCGGGAGAACCGGTCATCGCGGGTGGCGTCGCGGGAGACCAAGGGCTCGCGCATGCGCTGGACGTAACGCAGCACCGACAGCGGCAGGGTGTGCTCGCGCCCGGCCGGGGGCAGCAGCCACTCCTGCGCCTCGTCGCTCCACAACACCAGGTGCACACCGGTGGCGCCGGTCATCGCACTGAGCACCTCGACCACGTACGAGTGCAGACCATCGACGCTGGTCTGCGAGCTGAGCTCCTGCGACGCCGACAGCACGCCGAGCAGGTCGATCGCCCCCGTCGTGACGGCGGTGCGGCGGTCGCGCGGCCGCAGGGTCGGGTACGCCCAATCCAGCTGGTCGACCTTGGCCGTCGCGCCCCAAGCCAGGTACTCCTCGCGCGCCTGCGCCAGCAGCTCGTAGCCGGTGTGTTCGACGCCGTTGGCGAGGTGGAAGCGGGCCGCACGCTCGGCGATCAGCGCGCGATGCCACGGCCGCTGGCGGTCCTCGACCTCGCGCCGCGCGGTGTCGAAGGCGAGCACGGCACCGCGGAAGTCGCCGACCGCCCAGGCCCGCTCGGCCTCGACCAGTCGCAGCAGGTGCAGCAGGTTCTCCGGAGCGTCCGCGGCACGGGTGGCCAGCCAGGCGGTCACCTCCTCCAGCGCTGAGAGCAGGTCCCGGTTGCCGGTGCGGACCTGGCCGGCGAGGGCCAGCCCGCGCACCAGGTAGGCGGTGGCGGTGGGGTAGCTGCCCAGGTCGGCCGGGAGCATCGGCATCGCCGCCGCGGTGTGCTGTGCCAGGGCGACCGGATCGCCGAAGATGGCGGCCGCGACCGCGCGACTGATGTGCCCGTGCAGGATCGCCAGCGGGTTGTCCGCGTACCGGTCGATCGGCGCCGCCGCGACCGAGCTCTCGCCGCGCAGCACGCCGACCAGCCACCGGTAGGTGTCGAGCGTCGCGCCGGTCTGCTCGTCGCCGCCGCGCCGCACCAGGGCCAGCCCCTCCTCCAGCTCGGCCGTCACACTGTCCAGAGTGGGCGCGCAGTCGAGCATGCCGCGCACGGTCGTGTGGTAGGTGTAGATCGCGTACACCAGGTCGCCACTGCCGATCAGCCCCTCGCGGGCGCGCCGGGCCGCCGCGACAGCGTTCTCGATCGGCTCGAAGCACCACGACAGCGTGGCCAGCAGGAACCGGATCTGCGAAGTGTCCGGCTCGTAGCCGCGGGTCTCGCCCACCGCCAGGACCCGCCGCAACGCCCGGTAACCGGCGGCGTAGTCCGAACGCATGGCCACGACGCCGAAGGCGGCGATCCCGACCGGGCCGATGAGAGTGGGGCCGGGGCCGTGCTCGAGCCAGATCCGCACCGCCTCCAGGCTCAGCCACGCGTGCGTGGCCGGATCGGGGAACAGGTACGCCGCCGGCAGGACCGCGTCGATCAGGCGCGCGGCGGCGAGCAGCGTCGGGTCGGTGAGTTCCGGCCGGGTCAGGTCGTCCGCGTCATCGACGCGCTCCAACCACCGGTAGAGATGCTCGAACTGATGGTCCAGCTCCGCGGACAGCGAATCCGCCGCCGGTACCGTGATGCCGAGCTCGCGCAGCGCCGCCAGCCCGATGCTGAGGGCCTCCGCGTACCGGTTGCGGAAGGTGAGGCCGCGCACCTGTACGCCCGTCGCGGCCGCGCGCTCCATCGTGGTGGGTCGTAGCGCCACGATCTCCCGGTACTCCTCGTCCGCGTCGTCCAGGCGCGCCGCGCCGAACAGGGCGGCGTGCCTGCCGGTGCGCAGCTCGATCAGCGTGGCGGTGTCGTCCGGGTCGGCGAGCCGCAGCGCAGCCGTCAGCAGCGTGTGCACCAGCGGGTGGTCGCCGATCAGTGCCGCCTGGCCAGCGGCGCGCCGCAGCAACCCGACGACCTCGCGGCGCTCCCTGGGATCGTCGACCTCGTCGACCACCGGCAGGTACTGCTCGGCGGCCACGGCGAACAACCCCGGCACCGCCGCGAGCCGCCGCGCCATCGCCAGCTGCAGGGTGCGGCGCCGCGGCGGGTCCAGCTCGTCCAGGATCACCTCGCGGATGCGGTCGTGCCGGAACCGCATCGCCTCGTGCGCGCCCGGCTCGACCACCAGCAGGCCCTCGTCGAGCGCCGCGGCGAGGGTCCGCTCCACCTCGCTCGCCGGCTCGCGGGTCGCGACCTGCAGCACGGCGAGCTCGGCTCGCCCGCCGAGGCACGCCATCGCCTCGACCATCGCCCGCGACCGCGCGGGCAGCGCCTCGAGCGGCGCCGCTAGCAACCCGGCGGCCTCCGACCGTCCCAGATGCGCCTGTACCGCCGCCGCGTCCCACCGCCAGCCGCTGGCCGTCGCGGCCAGGACGCCGTCGCGGCGCAGCACGTTCAGAAGCTCGGCGCTCTCGTACGGGTTCCCGGAGGTGTACCCCTCGATCACGTCGGCGAGGGTTCTCGTCGAATCGGGGGCCGCGTGCAGCATCTCCGCGACCATCGTCTCCAGGCCGCGGGCGGGCAGGTTGCCGAGCCGCAGGTGGCGCACCCCAGTCTGGTCACGCCAGCGGGCCAGCGGGTGCGCCTCGTCCAGGTCGTCGTCGCGGTACGTGCCGGCCAGCAGCAGGCCGTCGACCGTATCCTCACCCAGCACCAGGTCGACGAAGCCGAGCGAGGTGCGCCCCGCCCACTGCAGGTCGTCGAGGAACAGCACCACGGGCCGCTTGCGCGACGCGATGGCTCGCAGCATCTGTACGCCGGTGCGCTGCGCCCGCGCCTGCGCGGTCAACGGGTCGCCCGGATCGGGTGGTACCGCCAGCAGCGCCGCGAACTCCGGCAAGGTCGCCGTCACCAGGCCGGCGTTCGCGCCGATCGCCGCCAGTATCCGTTCCCGAACCTCGGCCAGGTCGTCCTCGGGCTCGGCCAGCAGCAGCCGGCCCAAGGCCCGAAACGCCTGGTTGACGGCGTCGAACTCCAGCGCCCGCCGATACTGGTCGTACTTGCCAGCCACGTACCAGCCGTCGCCGCCGGTCACGGCCGGTCGCAGCTGCTCGACCAGCGCCGTCTTGCCCACGCCGGACGGGCCGCCGACCAGTACCCCGCGACACCGCCCCGCGAGCGTCTCCGTGAACGCCGTCTCCAGGGCCGCCACCTCGTCCTCCCGGCCCACCAGGCGCGAGGGTGGCAGCAGCCGCAGCGGAAAGTCATGCTCGCCGACGTGTACCCGGCTGGCGGCGTCACGCAGCCGCTCCAGGTCGTGGGCCACGCCGTCGGCGGTCTGGTACCGGTTGTCCGGCTCCTTCTCCAGCAGGTGCATGATGATCGCCGACAGTGGCCTGGGCACGGCCGGGTTCACCTCGCTGGGCGGCCGCGGCACGCGTGCCAGATGATCGTGGGTGAGCCGCAGCGGGTCACCGGAACCGAACGGCGGCTCCCCCGTCGCCAGCTCGTACAGGGTGGCGCCCAGCGCGTACAGGTCGGCCCGCTCGTCCACCGACCGGCCGGTGCGCCCGGTCTGCTCCGGCGCAAGGTACGCCAGCGTCCCGACGATCTCGGTATGGTGCGTGAACGCCGGCCGGATCTCGGCCAGCGACGACGCCAGTGCGAAGTCCACCAGGCACGGGGCGCCGTCGCTTCCGATCACGATGTTCTGCGGCGAGATGTCGTGGTGCATCACGCCCGCGCGATGGGTGCCGGCTACCGCACGGGCCAGCTCCAACGCCAGCCCGCCCAGGTCGTCGACCGGCTTGGGCAGGCCAGCCAGGCTCGCGCCACCGTCTTCCAGCACCAGCGACCCGGGGTACCGCGGACCGTCCAGCAACTGCGCGACCCCGGGTACCCCTCGCAACCGCTCCAGCATGGCCAACTCGTGCCGCAGCCGCCGGTCCGCGTCCGGCCCCAGCGGCTCCTTGCGGATGGCTGTCCGCCCCGGAAGGTACAGCCGGGTCACGCGCGTGCGCCCGCTCTCGTGCAGCACCTCGGTCCGGACCGGCGAAGCCCGGCCCGGCGGCACCCCGCCCATACCCCGTGCTTACACCTGTTCGAAGGGCGGGCGCGGCGGTTTGTCCAGAACGTAGTCAGACGGGCATCAGGGCGTCGATCGCGGCCCTGCCGGCGTGCTGGGCGAACGGCGGCGCGCGTCAGGACGGCCCAGTGTCCTGGACCAGAGGATCTGGATCGTCAAGGCGCCGAGCGCCAGCGGAATCAGCCCCAATGCGATCTCCTGCAAGAGAGCGAGATCGCTGACCGCGAACACGTCCCAGTGCGAGCCGACGATCTGCTCCGCGGTCTGGAACGCGAGGTGGAACCCCACCGGCACCCACAGGGTGTCGGTGACCACCCTGATGATCCCTTGCACGCAGGCGAACGCGAAGAAGAGCACGACCCGGTCGGCGCTGCCGGCGGCGCCGACCGCGACGCCGAAGAGCGTGAACAGCACCGCCTGGGCAAGCACAGCCGCCCAGCGTGGCAGGGCCGTGGCCAGGTTACGGTAGAGGTAGCCGCGGAAGATCAGCTCCTCGGGCAGCGCCTCGTACAGGAAGACGAGGACCACGAGGGCCAGTACCGACAGCACTACCTCGACCAATGAACCGCGCAGGTCGATCCTCAGCTCGCCGAGGACGGAGATAGCCGCGACGGCGAGCGTGGCCGGGATCAGATAGCCAGCCATGCCCACCAGAAGCAGGCGCCCGACAGTGCCCGGCGTGCCGCGCCGCAGTCCGCTCCACGGGAGGCCATCGAGGTACCGGTACGCCACAACGATCATCGGGACGGCGAGCGCGGTGGTCGCCACCGCCGACGCGACATGCCTGCCACGGTCGTAGTCCGGCCCGAAGAGCGCGTCGCCCGCCCAGTCGATGAACAGCCAGGTCAGCGTCGCGGCGGCGAACACGATCGCGATCCGCCAGACCAGGTGGAGCCGCCGGCCGCCGGTGTCCGTACTCGACATGTGCTCCCCTCACAGTGCGTTGGTGAGAGTCTGCGGACGGCAGCGCACCGAGCGCTACGCACCAAACGCCATCGCCGATACGACCAAAGTCGATACCCGAAGCCCTGATCAGCGATCTACCGCGACCATCGACCGGATCGCCCAGATCCGCGCTGCGGGCCGCCGGGGCGCTCGCCGCAACGCAGCGACGTCGATCAAGGGCGTTTGCATGGATCAAGGGCAAACGCACGCGGAAAAGAGATCGAACCACGTGCACTCGCCCTTGATCGACGCGGAGAGCGCGGGACGCGCGGGGCGTGCGCGGACAGCGCGGACAGCGCGGACAGCGCGGACAGCGCGGACAGCGCGGACAGCGCGGACAGCGCGGGTCTAAAGTAGAGCGTCCAGGATGGACCGGACGGTGCCGGTGTCGCCGGCGTTGTGAGCCTGCAGGAGCGCGGCGAACTGGTCGGCGGCCAGGATCGGGACGCCGAGCTGCTCGGCCTTGTCGGCCTTGCTGCCGGCGCCCTCGCCGACGACGACCAGGTCGGTGCGCTTGGACACCGATCCGGAGGACTTGCCGCCCAGGGTCTCGACCGCCTCGTTGCCCTCGTTGCGGGTCAGGCCCGGCACCGATCCGGTGACCACCACGGTCATCGGCGTGCCGTCGGGCTTACACAGCGGCAGCAGCTCGGCGGGGACCGCTGGGGCGTCCAGGGCGGGGCTGCCGGGCTCGGTCATGTTGACGCCGCGCTCGATGAGCTTGGCGATCACCGGGGCCAACTCGGCGAGCTCGGCGGCGATGGTCACGGCGCGTTCGGGGCCGATGCCGTCGACGCGCTGGAGATCTTCGACGGTGGCGCCGGTCAGCGCCTGCATGTGGCCGAAGTGCCGGGCCAGGCGGCGCGAGATCGACCGGCCGGTCATGCGTACTCCCAGGCCGGTCAGCACGCGCGACAGGGGCCGCTCCTTGGATGCCTGGATGTTGGCGACGAGCTTGCCGGCGGAGATGTCGCCCATGCGGTCGAGCCCGACAAGCGTGGCCACCTCCAGGTCGTACAGGTCAGCCGGGTCGGTCACCAGCCCCGCGGCCACCAGCATGTTGATGATCTTGTCGCCGAGGCCCTCGATGTCCATGGAGTCGCGGGCGGTGTAGTACGCCAGCGACTCGTGGGCGCCGCACGCCCGACCCCGCGTGCACCGCCACCGCTTCTGGGACCGGTCGATCTCGCCGCCGCAGCGCGGGCACGCCGCCGGCGGCTCGAACGCCACCGAGTCGGCGGGCCGGTCGTCGAGCTTCGCGCCGGTGATCTCGGGGATGACGTCGCCGGCCCGGCGCACGAACACCGTGTCGCCGACGCGCACATTCCGCCGGGCCAGGTCGTCGAAGTTGTGCAGGGTGGCGGACGTGACGGTGACGCCGCTGACCACCACGGGCTCCAGGACGGCGACCGGCGTGATGATGCCGGTGCGCCCCACCTGGACCTCGATGCCGAGCAGGCGGGTGGTGCGGGTGTCGGCGGGAAACTTGTACGCGATGCCCCAGCGTGGCGCGCGGCTGGAGAAACCGGCCTGCTCGCGATCGGCGGGCTGGTCGGCCTTGATCACCGCGCCGTCGACGCCGAACCCGAGCTCGCCGCGGCGCGCCTGGAGCGTCGCCACGGCGGCGAGGACCTCGTCGATGCTGGCGCACAGCGGCATGCCGGCCGCGGACGTCGCCGTGGTCGCCACGCCGAGCTCTGCGACGCGGGCCATCGCCACCGAGTGCGGCACCGGCTCGCTGTCGCCGCTCTCGGGGCTGTGCACCGCGTACGCGAGGAAGGAGAGCGGCGCGTCGTAGGCGCGGTCGACGGCGCGCAGCGTGCCGGCCGCGGCGCTGCGCGGGTGCGCGAACGCCGGCTCGCCGTGCCCGGTGCGCAGCTGGTTCGCCTCGGCGAAGTCGGCGCGGGCAAGGAACCCCCCCCCAGGGACCCCGCCGGTGCCCGCCCGGGCCGGCCGACCCGGCAGGCCGACGGCCCGCCGGGCCTGGCTGGTCACGTCTTCCCCCGCGCGGCCGTCGCCGCGCGTTGCGACCAGGGTCAAGGCGCCGTCGACGTAACGCGCCGCGATCGCCAGGCCATCGATCTTCGGCTCCACCGTGTATCCGCCAGCGGGGCGGCCCAGCAGCCGCTCCAACCTGGCGCCCCACCGTCGCAGCGTCTCCTCGTCGAACACGTTGTCGAGGCTGAGCATCGGCGAGCTGTGCTCTATGTCGCCGACCACGCCTGCCCCGGCGGCGACCACCTCGGTGGGCGTGTCTTCCGCCTTCCACTCCGGGTGCGCCGCCTCGGTCGCCGCGACGCGTGCGATCAGCGCGTCGTAGGTCGCGTCGTCCATGCGCAGCTCGGAGCCGCTGTAGTACGTCGTGGCGGCCGCCCTGATCTCGGCGATCGCCTCCTCGTAGGCGGCCGCGGACTCGAACGGCTCCGCGCGCGCCGCGTCGACGACCGGCCCAACCTCGACGACCGCCATGCCGACCTCCCCGTGTCGTTCCGCTGCCAGCAGCCTAGTGCCGCCCCCTGACATTGCGTGGTCGCGATACCTAGAACTACTATGCATTGCACTTCTAGGGTTGGGCGGTCGGATGTACATCACCAAGGACCTCGTCGCGGCCTCCGCGACGCCGCTCGTGCTGGGAATCCTCGCCGAAGGCGAAAGCTACGGCTACGCGATCCTCAAGCAGGTCAACGAGCTGTCGGGCGGCGAGCTGGAGTGGACCGACGGCTTGCTGTACCCGCTGCTGCACCGCCTGGAGCGGCTCGGCCACGTCGAGTCTGCCTGGCAGACCCCGCCCGGGGAACGCCGCCGCAAGTACTACCGCATCACCGACCAGGGCCGGGCCGAGCTCGCCGAGCAGCGCCGCCAGTGGGCCACCGTCGTCGACGCGCTGCGCGGCGTCTGGAGCGCCGCCCAGTCCGTCAAGCCGATCCCGGCGCCGGTGTGGGAGGCGGGACGATGACCGTGGACGAGCTTGAAGGTCAGATCGCCGAGTGGCGGGCCTACACGCACCGCCGCCGCGAGCTGCACAACACCGACGTCGAGGAGCTCGAAGACCACCTCCGCGACCGCATCGCCGAGCTGACCGAGGCCGGCCTGCGAGCCGACGAGGCTTTCCTCATCGCGGTCAAGCGCATGGGCAGCCTCGACGAGCTGTCGCGGGAGTTCGCTCGCGAGCACTCCGAACGGCTCTGGAAACAGCTCGTGCTCCCCGCCGAACCGGACACGCCCGCCGCCGCTCGCTCGCGGCGCGAGCTGATCGTCATGGTGCTCTGCGCGGCCGCCGCCGCGCTCGCGGTGAAGATCCCTGCCCTGTTCGGGCAGGACATGTCAGGCGACGGCGACGTGTTCTACGCGCGAAACGCGAGCTTGTTCGCCCTGCCAGCGCTTGCCGCGTACTTCGCATGGCAGCGCCGCGTCGGTCCGCGAGTCATTGGTGTACTCGCGCTGCTGTTCGCCATTGGCGTGTTCGCCGCGAACGCGTACCCGCTGGACGAGGACTCGCAGTCCATCGTGCTCTCGGTGATCCACCTGCCGCTCGCGCTCTGGCTGGTCGTCGGGTTCGCCTACGTGGGCGGTGACTGGCGTTCCGACCGGCGGCGGATGGACTTCATCCGGTTCACCGGCGAATGGCTGATCTACTTCGTCCTCATTGGACTAGGTGGCGGCGTGCTCACGGCCTTCACGGCGGGCACGTTCCGGGCCATCGGCCTCGACGCCGAGGACTTCATCGCGTCGTGGCTGTTGCCGTGCGGTGCCGCGGCCGCCGTCGTCGTGGCGGCGTGGCTCGTGGAGGCCAAGCAGAGCGTCATCGAAAACATGGCGCCGGTGCTCACCCGCGTCTTCACCCCGCTGTTCGCGGCCACACTGCTAGCTTTCCTGGTCGCCATCATCTGGACCACCAACGGCATCGACGTCGAACGCGACGTGCTCATCATCTTCGACCTGCTGCTGGTCGTCGTGCTCGGCCTGCTGCTGTACGCCATCTCCGCCCGCGACCGCACGGCCCGCCCCGGCCTCTTCGACCACGTGCAGCTGGCACTCGTCGTCAGCGCCTTGATCATTGACGCCCTCGTGCTGCTGGCGATCACCGGCCGGATCACCGAGTGGGGCTTCAGTCCCAACAAGACAGCCGCGCTGGGCGAAAACCTGATCCTCCTCACCAACCTGGCATGGTCGGCGTGGCTGTTCTTCGGCTTCGTACGTGGCCGCGCGCCCTTCGCCCGCATGGAACGCTGGCAGACCCGCTACCTGGTCGTGTACGCCATCTGGGCCTGGACCGTAGTCCTAGCCTTCCCCCTCATCTTCAACTTCGCCTAACCCCGCCCGCACCCCTCGACACGCGCCCCGCCGCCCCGTCGCCTTGTCCACGCGCGCCACGCCAGCCCGCCCCCCTTTCCGCCGAGTGCATTCGCCCTTGATCGATGCGATCGCCCTTGATCGGCGCCGCCGCCAGGAAGGCGCTGCGGCCGAAGGTGCCGCCGCCAAGAAGGCGACCCCGCCTCCGCCGCGCCCAACCGGCGACACCGCACGTCCCCACCATCAGGCGCCGCAGGCGCCCCGCCGCCGTTCGCCGGCCGATGCCGGAGCGACGCAACTCGGCGACCCACGGACCCGGTCACCCGTGTCAGCAGAGCTGTACCTTTCCGCCGTACGTGGTGTCGATCGGCTCACCCTCGTCGGTCAGGTACGCCTGCACGTAGACGGCATAGTCGTCGGGATAGTTCTCTTCGCCCTGCCTGACGCTGCCCGCACCGCCAAGGTTCTGGACGCGTTGGGGGTACTCCCTCTGCCCGTCGTGAATCGTGAACCTCAGGCCGACCCCGTGGCCGTCGCGCTTCATATCCCACAGTGCCCACTCGATGTAACAGCCGGCGGTGGATTCGCCGAGCCCCTTCGCGGCATCCGTTGGCTTGGAGTACGCCTCCCACGGGCCCGGCCATGCGAAAGCGGGGCTCGCGGATACGAGCCCGCCAGCGATGCCGAGGCCGACCGCCGCGGCACCGGCGGCAACCCTCCCGAGCACGGTTCGACCGCGCATGTGTTCCTCCATCGTTCTATGCAGTGCGTGCGTTGTCGAAACGATGGGGTGCGCCGCCGTCGCCACGGTTGCCATCGTGTTGACGTGTCCGGCGGTGTTCAGTATCGCGAGCGGCGCGCAGCGGACGGTGCGAGCATGGCCTCCCGTCCCTTCCCACCATGGAGTCATCGATGATCGTCTCCATCCTTCGGCGGCTGGCCGTCCTCGGCGCAGCGGTGTCGTGCGTTGTTGTCGCGGCGGGCCCCGCGCACGCCGCCACGCAGTTGCCCACGCCCGGCACGCCGGTCGCGACGGCCGTCACCACGACGAGCGTGTCGTTCTCCTGGACTGCCCCGTCCGGCCCCGTCGCCGACTACACGATCCAGACCATCGACGTGGTCGGCCGGCCATGGCGCCTCCTGGCCACCACGTCCGCGACCGCGTACACGCACGCGAACCTCAACCCCGATTCGGTATACGAATACCGCGTCATCGCCAACCCCGTTGCCGGCTCCGATCACACCGCCAGCAACCCCACACCCATGCTGTGGGTCCGCACGCGACCGCTTCCCGACTCGGTACCGCCGACCAAGCCCGGCATCCCGCGCGCGTCCCCGGTCAGCACGACCTGGGCGACGCTGACGTTCGGCAACTCGACCGACAACAACCGGGTCGACGCGTACTGGGCGCAGCGCCAGGTCGACGGCGTGTGGACCGACTGGGCGACCAACAACATCACGACGGTCTACCTGCGCGACCTGGCGCCGAGTACGACGTACACGGTCGCGATCGTCGCGGTCGACGCCAACGGCAACCGGTCGCCGCGCTCCGACCCGGTCACCTTCACCACGCGCGCGCTCGAGCCGGCGCCGACATGCCGGGTCCAACTGCTGGCCTTCGGCCAGCAGTATCAGGTCAACGTCACCATCGATAACATGACCGCGGCCACCATCGTGGAGAACTGGACGGCCACGTTCACGTTCCCCGCCGGGCAGACGATCGTGTACAACTTCAACGCGACCATCACCCGCGAGGGCACCGTGGGCAGGGCGACGCCGCAGTGGTACATCGCGCGCATCGGGCCTGGGGGCTCCCAGACCTTCGGCTTCCTCGCCACGAACACGGCGGGTTCGCCGTTGCCCAGCGGGTTCACACTCAACGCCAGCGCGGGGGTGTTCCCCTGCCCGATCTCGTAGTGACATCCGTCCACGGCATCTCGGCTACGGCGGCGAAGGCCGTGAGACGCTGTCGGTCCGGCCCTAGGTCCCAGCGCGCTGCCACCGCCCCACCGGCGAGCAGACCGCGGGGGCCGGCGCCCGGCCCCGGGGGGTGGCGCCCCTCGCCCTCGCCCCAGCCCCGGCGGCGAGGTGATCTGCCACCACGACCCCGGCCCGATCAACACCATCTTCCGCGACGGTCACCCGGCCGCCGCGCCGATCAAGGGGGATCGCATCGATCAAGGGCGAATGCACGCGGAAATGAGATCCAATCACGTGCATTCGCCCTTGATCGACGGACGAGCCGCGAGCGGACGCACCGCGAGCGGACGCCGCGGGTGGCGTTAGCGGCCGATGAGGTCGAGGAGGCGGGCGGCTGCGGTGCCTAGGCCGGTCGGGCCGGTAGGCGCCGGTGGTCCGACGAGCCGCCATGGCAATTCCGACTCGGTGTAACGGCGCGTCTTCTGGTGCCACAGCAGCACACCCGACATCCAATTCTTCAGCTCCTCGACGTACCCGTCGAGCGCAGCCCTGGCCGGGACGTCGAGGCCGAAGCTGTCACACAGCAGCGGCAGCTCGGTCGCTACCAGGTACTGGAACTGCCTCATCCGACCGGTCATCAGGTCGTTGGCGATGGCGATCGCGCGCGGCACGTCGCAGTCCAGGAAGTTCTGGATGACGAGTACCCCATTGTTCAGCTCGCCTTCGAACTCGATCTCCTTCTGGTAAGAGAAGATGTCGTTGACCAGGCAGCAGTAGTCGGCCGCGGCGTTGTCGAGTGCGCGCATCGGCCTGGACTGGTAGACCTCCGGTGGCAGCGCCTGGCCGTGGGTGAGGCGTGCCAGCCCCATTGTGAGGTCTGAGCCGAAGGTCAGGCGGCGCATCTCCAGATAATCGACCGGGTCGGGGATGCGGTGCTGGATGTGGTTGGCGAGCTCCCACAGCCAGCTCCAGATCATGTCCATGATGGACTGTCTGAATTGGAGCCTGTCAGTGGTCGACATGGTGCGGATGGTGCGTGGCCACAGGTCGGCCAGGCCCAGCTCGACGGCGTTCACCACCGGCGGCGTGGCGGCGCCGTCGACCGGCAGGAAGGCCGCCAGCCGTTCGGTGAACAGTTTCGCACCGGCCATGTCCCGGGTCCGCCCGAAAACCGCCGGGAAATAGTCGTCGGCGTACGTGCCCCAGGTGAGCCAGCCGGTCGACAGCTCCACGTCGTCGGGCGTACCGCTTGGGTTGATGGCCGCGGCGCAGAGCGCGAAGTCGAAGCCGCGCAGGGTTTCCTCGTTCCAGAGTCCGGCGCCGGTCAACCCCGGCACCGCGTCGAGGAAACCCATCGCGCGCGCCCATGGGACCACCGCGCGACGCGCGGCGTCCACGTGAGGGCTGATCGTGTACTGGTACGGCATCGTCATGTCCGGTGGCCGGGATGGGCCGACGGCCTGGTGCGGCACGTGGGTGAAGCTCGCGAACCGCAACCGGTTGGCGGACATCCCGATGCCGCCCGACGGACCGCGCGCACCGCTGTTCATGTAGCGGCTGGAGCGCAGGTGCCACTCGTGGCCACCGGACTGCCAGTCCTGCAGGCCCTTGACGTAGGCCAGTACGGCCGCGCACTGCGCCGGGTCGAGCCCATGCTCCACAAACAACGGGGGGATTTCGGTGAAGACGGTGTTCTCGAACTGTTGCAGCCGGGACGTGAGCAGGTCGTTGACGGCGTTGGCGGCCTCCTGCGGACCGCAGTCGAGGAAGTGTTCGAGTACCAGCACGCCGTTGTTGATTTCCCCTTCCGACTCGGTCTCGCGCTGGTAGGAGAAGATGTCGTTGCGCAGGTGTACGCCGTCGGAGAAGGTGTCTTTCAGCACCCGCATCGGCCGGGTCGCGGCGACGGCGGCCGGCACCTCGGCGCCCACGGCGTATTCGACGAGGTCGGCGGACCAAGGCGCCCCGCCCACCTTGCGGCGCATCTCGACATACTCCACCGGGTTGGGCACGCGCTTGTCGTTGATGTTGTGCAGTTCCCACAGCGACTCAGCCAGCAGATGGTGGGTGCTGGTCGCGAACCGTTCGCGCCATGCCGCGGACATCGCCGGTATGGTCCGGGCCCACAGGTCCGCCAGTCCACGTTCGACGGAGTTCGTCGGTTCCGGTGTGGACCCACCGGTCACGGGCATGTAGGCGTGCAGCCGGTCCAGGTACGCCGTGGCGCCGGCGAGGTCGCCGGTGCGCTTGTAGAACTGGAGGAAGTGGTCGTCGAAGAAGAACACCCACACGTACCAGTCGGTCACCAGGTCGAGCTCGTCGCCCCCGCAGTCGGGGTGGGTGTAGGCGCACAGCAGGGCGTAGTCATGCGAGTCGAAGTCGTGTTCGTCCCAGACCTGGGAGCCTTCGATCATCGTCATGTCCCGGGCCCATGCCTTGGAGTGCGTCCGCGCCCGCTCCAGGTGGGGATTCAGTCGCGCCGGGTGCGGCACGTAGAACGTGGGCAGTGTGAACGGCTGGCTCATGGAGTCGATCTCATCAGCCGCGCCGGCCGAAGGACATGGTCAATCACTCGTTGGAGTGGGGTGAACGTTTCAGCAGGCCAGGTCGTGCGCTGGCGGGCGACCGCCGGTCAGGCAGGCGTTGCCCTGGCCGCTCAGCAACGGCACGTGTACCCGTTTGTCCACAGTGTGACCAGCCGCGATCCCGCGATGGCGCGGGCGGTGGTCGAGCGGCACCCGCACGGTGGCGCATCGCAGGCGCGCGTCGTCGACGCCGGGGCAGGCGAGCCACTCGAGGCGCTGACCGCCGGCCAACGCCGGCGCCGCCGGGACGGCGAGGACCACGCCCGCGACAGCGGCGAGGACTCGGGTACCAGCCCGCATCGCGCCCTCCGCGCGACTGATCAAACCAGTTTGATGTATTGTCAGAGGCATGGCGTCAGCCGGACATGCCGCGCCCGCTTTTCTGTCGCTGGCCGCCCACCCGCTGCGGTGGCGGCTGCTGACCGCCCTCGCCGGCGGTGACTACCGGGTCCGGGAGCTGACCACCCTGGTCGAGCAGCCGCAAAACCTGGTCTCTTACCACCTGCGACTGCTGCGTGAGGCCGGGCTGGTCAGCACGGTCCGCAGCAGCTTCGATGGCCGCGACAGCTACTACCGAGTACACCTGGATCGGTGTGCGGACGGCCTCGCCGCCGCCGGCGCCGCCCTGCACCCGGCGCTGCAACCTGAGGCCGTTCTGCCCGCGGGCGGTGCGGTGCTGTTCGCGTGCTCCGGCAACAGCGCGCGCTCACCCATCGCCGAGGCGCTGCTGCGCCACCACAGCCACGGCCGCGTCGCGGTGACCAGCGCCGGCAGCCGCCCCAAACCGCACGTGCACCCGGCCGCCGTGCGGCTGCTGCGCGAGCGGTTCGGCATCGACATCGCCGGGCAGCGGCCTCGCGACCTGCGGTCGCTCACCGAACACCGGTTCGACTACGTCATCACGCTCTGCGACAAGGTGCGTGAGGTCTGCCCCGAGTTTCCGGGGCCGCCGCGCCGCGCGCACTGGAGCGTCGCAGAACCCATCGCCGCCGACGAGCAGAGCTTCGACCGCACGCTGAGCGAGATCGAGGCCCGCATCCGGTACCTGTTGCCGGTGCTCGCCGCCAACCAGGAGGAGGTGTCCTCGTGACCACCACCGATCAGGTCGCCAATGTGCGCTACATCGTCGATGACGTGCAAGCCGCCATCGACTTCTACACCACGCACCTCGGTTTCACCGTACGCACCAGCGCCGCCCCCGCCTTCGCGGATGTCGTACGCGGTCCGCTGCGCCTGCTGCTGTCGGGGCCGCAGAGCTCCGGCGCCCGGCCGATGCCGGACGGCGCCACCCCAGTGCCCGGCGGGTGGAACCGCATCCAGATCACCGTCACCGACCTGGACACCGAGGTCGAGCGGTTGCGCGTCACCGGTCTGGCGTTCCGCAACGACGTGGTCAGCGGACCCGGCGGCCGCCAGATCCTCGTCGAGGACCCCGCCGGCAACCTCGTCGAGATCTTCCAGCCCGCCACATCGGCTTGATGTTGTGCACCCTGTTGACGGTCGTCGCGCCCGATCGCGCTCGTCGCAGGCGGCATGGCGGATCGTCTACGTCTGATTGCGTACCGCCCGATACGCGCGACGCACGACGCCGGAGATGGTGGTTGCGCCAGACTGTCGGCATGCGAATCGTTGTCAGTGAGTTCATGAGCCTCGACGGCGTCGTGCAGGCACCCGGCGGCACCAAGGAAGACACCGACGGCGGGTTCCGCCACGGCGGCTGGTCGATGCGGTTCTTCGACGTCGACGTCATCGGAAACGCCTTCAACGAGTTGGCCCAGCACAGCGACGCGCTCCTGCAGGGGCGGCGCACCTGGCAGGTCTCCGCGCAGGCGTGGCCGAAGCACCGCGACGACCCGTTCGCCGACTGGATCAACAGCGTCCAGAAGTACGTCGTGTCGGACACCCTTACCGACGACGACCTCACCTGGAAGCCGACCACGATCATCCGCGGCGCTGACCTGGCGAAGGACGTGTCCGCCTTGCGCGAGCAGCCGGACGGGCAGCTGCTCGTCATGGGCAGCGCATCGGTCGCGCGCGCGTTGCTCGCCGCCGACCTGGTCGACGAGCTCGCCCTCATGATCGAGCCGATCGTGCTGGGCGGCGGCAAGACGATCTTTCCCGACAACGGCGAGGCCCGGACCTTCGAGCTCACCTCGGTGACGACCGCGCCCACCGGCGTACAGGTCTGCCGCTACCGACGCGTCCGCTGACCGTCCCCTCGGGCTCGACTGCTGTCGCGGTGGGCGGGCCACTCCTCGGCGAGCATGGCGAAGTCGAGTTCGCTGCTCCACTCCCCCTTGAACATCTCGTTGCGCACGAGGTGCGCCTCCTGCCGCATCCCCAGCCGGCGGGCTACCCGCGCCGAGGGCTCGTTGCGTTCGTCGATGCGAGCGACGATGCGGTGCAGGCCAAACTCCTCGAAACCGAGTCGCAGCATCGCCTGCGCCGCCTCGGTGGCGTAACCGTGCCCGCTGAAGGCCGGGTTCACGACGTATCCGATCTCTCCGCCGAGGTGTTCACGGCTGTGCCAGAACAGCACGACGTCGCCTACCAGCTCACCGGTCTCGATGAGCTCGACGCCGAGCGTCAGCGCCTGCCCCTCATCGGTGAGCGCGGTAGTGGCCCACTGGCCGGCGAGCCGCTCGACGATCACCTGCCGGTCCATCGGCTCGAACGGCACGTATCGGCAGACCTCGGGATCGCTCCGGTAGGCCAGCAGCGCGTCGATGTCGTCGGCCGTCAAGGGCCGTAGCGAAAGGCGCCCAGTCCGGACCGGATAAACGGGCCGCAGCTCCATCTGATGATCTTTAGACACGCCCCCATCATGTCAGCCGTGCTTCCCTGACACGTAGCTGCCGGCGAGCAGCAGTGGACCGATACCGCTGGTGAGCCCGGCCAGGTCGAGCATGGCCGATCGAGCCGGCCCTACGGAAGCGGATCGATCCGGGTGTTCTGGAAGGACGTCTGCGACCAATGGCCGTGCCGCTTGCGGAGCACATTGGTGTTTCTGGAATCCGAGCCGGGGCGACAGGCGTCCTGCCCCACGTTGATGATGCAGGTCTTGCGCACGATGATCACGAGGTCCGGCTCGACGTATCGGATGTGCTCGTCGAGCCGCATGATCCGGCTCGGCGGGATGTAGTTGTCGAAGGCGTGCTGCATGTCGGCCGCGATGCCCTGCCGGGTCACGAGATAATCGCCGTTGAACGTGACCAAGTCGGCGTCCTCTGTGAACGTCGCAGCGAACGCCGCACCGTCTTCGGCTGCCCAAGCGGCCTCCTGCTGCTTCGCGATGCGCTCGAACGCGGCCAGGTCGCCGCGCCGGTGCTCGTCGACCGCCTGAGGGGCAGTGCCCCGGGTCGCGGCAGCGGCGGTGGGGACCAGGCCGGTCACGACCACCGCCGCTAGTGCCGCCAGCCATCCCACACGTCGTGTCGACATTGCTTCCACCTCCGTCGTGGGCCTGCGAGTCCCCAACATACGGCCGTCGATCCGACGCCGACGACGCCCCACGGGGTGATAGCCGATTCCCCCCACAGGAGGACCACCGTTACCCCCGCGCGGCGCTCACACCTGATCGCGCCCTACCCCCAGCCACCAGCGCACGGCGCCCACGCCTACCAGCCCGATAACCACGCCGACCACGCGCCCGTCCTCGCGCGAGAGCCGCAACCCGGCGCCGGGCCCCCACGCGGCGGCCCGGCGGCTAAGGGAAGGGCGAGGGCCGCGCCGG
>NZ_JAIBNX010000155.1 GCF_026130045.1 Micromonospora sp. CPCC 205371 | reverse complement strand
AGGCGTTGCGCACGCAGCGGGACCGGCGGCCCTGGCCCCTGGCGGCGGCCAGCCCCGGGCCGGCCGAGACGGTCGCCGCCGCGCTCGAAGCCACCGCCGACCGGGCACGGCAGCGCGGCGGGTACGCGGCCGCCGCCCGCGCGCTCGAACGCGCCGCGCAGCTCAGCCCCGAGCCCGCCGACCGGGCGCGGCGGCTCGCGCTGGGCGCGGACGCGGCCACGTTCACCGGACAGCTCGGCTGGGTGCAGGAACTGGCGGCGCGGGTGCCTGCCGACACCAGCGACCCGGCCGTGCTGGCGCTCGCCGCGCACTCCACCGGCTGGGCGCTGTCGCAGACCACCCGCCACCGCGCCGCCCTCGCCGTGCTGCTGCCGGCCGCCGCCAGCGGTGGCCAGAACGCGGCGGTCGCGCTGGTCAACGCCGCCCTGACCGCGTACCACTCGGGCGAGGAACCCGCGCGCCGCGACGTGCTGCGGGCGGCGTCCCGGATGCCGCTGGCGGCCGACAACCCGTGGCGGATCTGGATCGTCGCGGCCACCGACCCGTTCGGCCAGCGGGAGGAGCTGCTCGAGAGCCTGGCCAAGGCGCGCACCGACAACCCGCTCGAGCTGGGCGCTCTCGGCGCCGCCGCCTGGACGCTCGACGAGACCGCGCAGGCCATCGACCTGCTCGAAGCCGCGATCGACGGCCGCCGGGCCGCCGGGGCGCTGGGCGGCAGGGGGGCGCCGTTCGTACCCCGCGGCCGCGCCTACGCCGACCAGGGCCGGTGGGCCGAGCCCGAGACGGCCGCGGCGCCCGCCGCCGCGATCGCGGCGGAGGGACAGGTCGAGCTGGTCGCCGCGGGCACGCTCGCGCTGGAGGCCAGCCTGCTGGCGGTACGCGGAGACACCGCCGCCGCCCGCGACAAGGCGGCCGCCGCGCTCGCCGCCATCGACCCGCGCCAGAGCCGCGCGATCGCCCGCCCGGGCCGGCCCGCGGCCGCGGTCGCCGGCACCCCCGCCGCCGGGCCCCCGGGGCCCGCGGCCGCCCCCGCCCCCCCGCCGGGACCACCGCCACCGCGGATGGCGACCACGAGCTGGCGTACGAGCAGTTCCGCACCCTGTTCACCCGCGACGGCGACCCGGACCACTTTCACGGAGCCTGGTACGCGGTGGCGGACCTCGCCGCGGCGGCGGCCCGTACCGGCCGGCGCGACCAAGCCTGCGAGATCCTCGACCGGCTCACCGGAGCGGTCACCGGAGGGCTCTCCACCCGGCTGGTCCTGCTGACCGAGCGCGCCCGCGCCCTGCTCGTCGAGGTCGACGACGCCGAGCCGCACTTCCTGCGCGCCGCGACCGACCCAGCCGGCACCCGCTGGCCGTTCGAGCGTGCCCAGGCCGAGCTGGAGTACGCCCAGTGGCTGCGCCGCGGGCGACGTGGCGCCGACGCTCGGCCGCTGCTGCTGGCCGCCCTGGAGACCTTTCGCCGCCTCGGCGCTCGCGGCTGGACGGCGCTCGCCCACGCGGAACTGCGCGCCTCGGGCGTCAGTCTGGTCGCCGCCGAGCCGGATGCGCTGGCCGACCTAACCCCGCAACAGCAGCAGATCATCCGGCTAGCGGCACGGGGCCTGACCAACAAGGAGATCGCCGAGCACCTCTTCCTGTCCCCGCGGACGGTGGCGACCCACCTGTACCGGTCGTTTCCCAAGCTGGGCATAACGGCTCGCGCCCAGCTACGCGACATCCTCCCGGGTACGGCTGACTGACGAGTCAGGCGCGGTCGTCGAGAGGGCGTCCCGTAGCCGCCGCCCACTCGGGAGCCCCGCCACCGACGGCGATGGACAGGTCGCTGCGGCCGGCCCGCTCCAGCACACTGGCCCCGGTGGCGGCGCGCTCGCCGTGCGCGCACATCACGGTCGTGGCGCCCTCCGGCAGATCGCCGGCGCGGGCGGCCAGATCGCCGAGCTCGACCAGCTCGGCCCGCGGCAGGTGACCCTCGACGTGCTCCCGATGCTGGCGCACGTCGACCACGACCGGCGTGTCCACATCGGACGGCACCGTGAGGCCGGTGGTGCGCACCTCGCCGCCGCTGGCCGTCCACGCGTCGATGCCGCCGTCCAGCTCGCCGGCGAACGCGGTGTATCCGATGTTCAGAGCCGGCCACACGATGTCGTCGGCGTCCTGGCCGGCGTCGCGCACCACGACCAGCGGCACGTCCGGCGTGACGAGCCAGCCCAGCCAGGTGGCGAACTGGGCACGCAGCGGGATCGACAGCGAGCCGGCGATGTGCCCGGCGGCGTAGTCGACCACCGGCCGCACGTCCAGCACGACGGCACCGTCGGCCAGCAGGCGGCGCACCTCCCGCGCGTCGAGCGGGGCGAGCAGCGGGGGAGCGGTGACGAGGCTCGGGCCGCGCCGATTGACTTCGGTGAGGCGCCCGAAGTACGCCGGATAAGTGCCGAGCCCGCCCAGCAGGCGCGCCACGAACGCGTCCTCGTCGGGCGCGGACAGCAGGTCGTTGCCGGCCTTCTCGGCGCCGATGGTGGAGGTGCGCTGGGCGCCGCTCGGCGCGGAACAGTACGAACCGGCGCCGTGCGTTGGCCACACCGCCGTCGCGTCCGGCAGCGTCGCGAGGCGGCGCAGCGACCGGTACTGTGCGCGTGCCAACTCCTCGGCGTGCTCCGCGCCGAGGAGGTCGGTGCGGGCGGCGCCGCCGACGATCAGCGACCCGCCCGTGAACACGGCAAGCTCGGTGGCGCCTTCGAGGAGCAGGAACGACAGGTGCTCCCGCGTGTGCCCGGGAGTTGCCAGGGCGCGCAGCGTCAGGCCGTCGATGTCCACCTCGTCGCCGTCGGCCAGCCCCGTGTGTGGAAACTCCCGGCCGCCCGCCGCCGAGGCCAGGATCTGGGCGCCGTGGTCGGCGGACAGCTGCCGAGCGCCCGACAGGAAGTCGGCGTGCAGGTGCGTCTCGGCCGCGTACACGATCCGCAGCCCGCGCCGCTCCGCCGCCCGGCCGGTCGCGCGGAGGTCGAGCGAGGGGTCCACCGCCAGCGCTCGGCGGTCGCCCAGGTCGAGCAGGTAGGCGCTGTTTCCCAGCCCGGTGTCGACCAGCGGGATCAACCGGTCGTCCAACTCCACGCTTCCCACAATAGGCTGACCATGGGCACAGGCGGATGGTGGTTCGTCGCGGCGCACGCCCAGCTCCTGAGACTCAGCCGTCCTGTCCTGCTCGCGTGGCGGCGACCGAGGCCCACAGGGCGGAGAGGATGGGCCGGCGCAGGTCGGTGCGGCGTGCGCACAGGCCGATCACGAAGGTGCCGATGGGTGGGTCGGTGGGTAGGACCGCGAGTCGCTCCTTGGCCACGCTGGTGTCCAGTACCAGGCGGGGGACGACGCCGGCGCCAACGCCGAGCGACACGAGGGTGAGCAGCGCCTCGTGCCCGTCGACCTCGGCGGCGAGCGTGGGGTCGAGCCGCTGCCGGTGGAACCAGCGCCGGGCGGCGTCGCGGGCGAGGCCGCCGCGCGGCAGGACGAAGGGGACGGCGGACCAGTCGCCGGTACGGGCGGCCGCCCGCTGGCTTCGGGCGCTCTTCGCCACGACGCAGACCAGCGGAGTGTCGGCCACCGGCATGCTGGCGAGGTGTTCGGGCACGCGAGCCGGCAGCGCGGCGACCGTCACGTCGACGGCGCCCTCGTCGAGCCGGCCGATGGCACCGGCGGCGTCACCGGTCTGCAACTCCAGCCGCACCTGAGGATGCGCGCGGCGAAACGGTGCTAGGAGGTCGGGCAGGATCGCCTGGCCGGCGGTCACGGAGGAGAAGATCCGCAGGGTGCCGCTGAGGCCCGCGCCGTCCGGACCCTGCTGCCGGTACTGCTCCCAGAGGGCGAGCGCCTGGCGGGCGTACTCGGTGAAGCGCCGGCCGTCTTCGGTGAGGGCGACCCCGCGCGGACCGCGGTCGAGCAGGCGCTGCCCGACCTGCGCCTCCAGCCGCTGGATGGTGCGGGTGAGGGTGGCCGCGCTGAGGTGGCGCTCCACGCTGGTGCGCCCGAAGTTGAGGGTGTCGGCGAGGTGCAGGAACACCCGGAGCGGCTCCAACGAGTCCATTCTCTTTCACTTTCCGCAACGGATCGTTGCGATAGTTGCGCTTGCTGAAACTCGATTGTCGCCGATAGAACGGCATCATGACCGCACTTAGTTCGCAGTTCTTTCCCCTACGTAGCGTCGAGCTGCCCGGCGGCGCCGAGACGGTCGTGCCCGGCGGCCGGCACCTGTTTCCGCTGCTGCCAGCCGCGCTCGACGGGGTCCGCCGGATCGGCGTGCTCGGGTGGGGTCCGCAGGGGCGCGCCCAGGCGCTGAACCTGCGCGACTCGCTGCTCGGCAGCGGGATTCGCGTGGCGGTGGGGCTGCGGCCCGGATCGGCGTCGGTGGACGCGGCACGGGCGGAGGGTTTCCAGTCCGCCGACGGCACGCTGGGTGACTGGCTGTCCGTGGCGGCCGACAGTGACCTGGTCATCGCGCTGATCTCCGACGCGGCGCTCGTCGCGCACCACGGTGAGCTGTTCGCCGCGCTGCGTCCCGGCGCGACGCTGGGGCTGTCGCACGGCTTCCTGGTCGGTCACCTGAGCCAGGCCGGCGGGGGGTTCCCCGCGGATGTCAGTGTCGTCGCGGTCTGTCCAAAGGGGATGGGCGACTCGGTGCGGCGACTCTACCTGCAGGGCGCGCAGGTCGACGGCGCCGGCATCAACAGCAGCGTGGCGGTGCATCGCGACCACGACGGGCGGGCCGTCGAGCGCGCGCTGGCCTGGTCGATCGGCCTGGGATCGCCGTACACGTTCGGCACCACGTTGGACAACGAGTACCGCTCTGACATCGTCGGCGAGCGGGCCATCCTGCTCGGCGCCGTGCACGGTCTGGTGGAGAGCCTGTACCAGCGCTTCCGGCTGGCCGGCGACGATGCCCGGACGGCGTACGAGCGGTCGTGCGAGAACGTGACCGGACCGATCGCGCGCACCATCTCCGCCCACGGGCTGGCCGCCGTGCGCGACCGGCTCGAAGCGGAAGGGCAGGAGGTGTTCGATCGGGCGTACGCGGTCACGTACCGGCCGGCCTTCGACCTCATAGCGGAGATCTACGACGAGGTGGACTCGGGTAACGAGCTGCGCAGCGTGGCGATGGCGGCCGGCCGGTTGGCGAGCCGGCCGATGGCGCCGATCAGCGGCTCGCCGATGTGGGCAGCAGGTCCCGCGGTGCGCGCGCTCCGCGCCGAGCGCGACCTTCCGATCGAGCCGTTTACCGCGGGCGCCTTCCTGGCGATGATGACCGCCCAGGTGGATCTGCTCGCCGAGCGGGGCCACCCGTGGTCGGAGATCGTCAACGAGTCGGTTATCGAGGCGGTGGACTCGCTGCTGCCCTACATGCACGCGCGCGACGTCGCGTACATGGTGGACAACTGCTCGGTCACGGCCCGCCTCGGCGCCCGCAAGTGGGGGCCTCGCTTCCAGGCGGCGTGCGAGCAGATCGCCTTTCCCGCCTTCGACGGCGACGGTGTGGCCGAGGGCGGGCTCGTGGACGCGTTCCGGAAGAACCCGGTGCATGACGCGCTCGCGAGCCTCGCCCCGCTACGTCCGCCGGTCGACATCTCCGTCTAGCAAAGGACGTCTAGCACAGGATGTCGACCACCGCCTCGTCCGCGCGCCGCATGGTGGCGAGGTAGTCCTCGTCGGACGCGAGGCGCGTCGTGAGGGACAGGACCACGGCGCGGCGGCCGTCGCCGGTGACGCCATTGACGGTACTGGCACCGGGCACGTCTCCGCCGTGGTTCCAGTACCCGCCACACCGGCTGGGTGTCCACATGATTCCCAAGCCGTACCGCAGGCCCGGCACGAAGTCCTGGAACGTCACCGCGAGCACGGTGCGGCGCATCTCGTCGAGCTGCGCGCGGCCGAGCAGACGTCCACTGTGGAGTGCCTGCCAGAACCGGACCAGATCGGTCGGGGTGGTGATGAGGTCACCGGCGGCCCATCCCCAGCTCACGTTCAGCAGCGTGGTGTCGACGAGCGGGCCACCCGGCTCGAACTGCTGGTACGCCCTCGCGTGCGGGTGCGGCAGCGCGGGCCAGTCGCCCGGCGAGAACGTGTGGTCCAGCCCGAGCGGCCGGGTGATGCGGTCGCGCACCTGCGCCGCCCACGTACTGCCGGTGACCTTCTCGATCAGCATGCCGGCGAGGATGTAGTTGGTGTTGGAGTAGTCCCAGCTGGTGCCGGGCGCGAAGAGCGGCTCGTGCTTCATGGCGATGGCCACGAGCTCCTCGGGGTCGAGGTGCTCGAACCGGTGCTCCAGGTACCCCTCGGGCGAGGCCAGGCCGGACAGGTCGGCCGTGTAGTTGTACAGGCCGCTGGTGTGCTGCAGCAGGTGCCGCACCGTGATCCGCCGGCCGTCGTTGCCATTGCCGGCGACCACGCCCGGCAACCATCGATCGACGGTGTCCTCAAGCGACAGGCGCTCCTCGGCCACCAGTTGGAGCACGATGACGGCCGCGAACGTCTTGCCGTTGCTACCCATACGGAAGTACCCCTCACGGGGTACCGGCGCGCCAGTGCGGGTATCGGCGACGCCAGCGCGCGCGGCGCTGGTGTTCGGGCCGTTGCCGGCGATGGCCTGCACCCCGGTCACGCCCAGCGCGTGGAGGTCGTCGGCCGCGTCCTGCAGGGTCTGTCTGTCGCCGCTCGCCGGCGCCGCCCCCGCGGCGGTGCCAGCGACAGGGGTGATAGCCAGGACGGCGGCGATAGCCGTCCCGGCTAGTGCTCGGCCAAGATGGATGCGCATGCCTGCTCCTTCGTCCGGCGGCACTGTCCTGTGTGCAGCCTATGAAGGGGCTCGATGCGCGACCATCCGTGTTGGCCCCCACCCGAGTCCCGTAGGGGCTACCAGGACAGCGGCAGCGTTCCGATGAGCGTGGACAGCTGGCCCGCGATGTACTGGTGGTCGGCTGCCGACGGGTGCCAATGGCAGCCGAGCAGGTCGAGCCCGGTCTCGCCGTACGAGAAGTGCCGCACCCGGTTGTCGCCCCGTGCGTTGCGCTCCTGCACGATTTGCCGGGTGGCGTCGCCGAACGCGGTGTTGGACATGTGCGCGGCCGTGACCACGATGACGGTGTCGCTGCCGTACCGGGTGCGGAGCTTGTCGAGGAACCCGTGGTACGCCGTGCGATAGGCGGCGACGAGGCTGTCCGGCGTCCAGGGCTCACCCGAGTTGATGGCGGTGGAGAAGTCGTTGATGCCGAGGCCGATCACGACCAGCTGCGGGCGCCAGGTGCCGGGCTGCCAGACGTCGCCGTCCACGGCGAGCAGGGCCCGATCGTAGAAGGTGCGGTAGCTGGTACCCGGGTCGCCGCCGTTGTAGTTGCGTACCATGCCGCGGCCGGAGATGGCGTTGATCTGGTAGTCGGCGTTCAGCCGCTTGGCGGTGATGGCGCCGAACGAGCGGTCGGCGTTGGTGGTGCGGTTGACCTGGTCGCCGGCGCAGTCGCGGGTGGTCGACATGTTGCCGTAGCCGGCGGTGTTGGAGTCGCCGATGAACTCGATCTGCCGGGTCCGGGCGGCGGGCTTGGCGAGCACCGCGCCACCGGGTACGGCGACGAAGCCACCGAACGCGCCGGTGGACCACGGGCTCTCGTTGCGCTTGACCAGCCGCACGGTGTGTTCGGTGTTGCTGAGGCCGTTGACCCAGTGGGTGCCCTGCGCGGGCAGCACCAGCGTGGCGGCGGTCGCGCCGTCGACCTGTATCTCGTAGTCGCTGTTGTGGTCGTTGAGCACGACCCCGACGCCGGTGCCGCGGACCCGGCCCTCGAAGTAGACACCGGGCCAGCTGTACTGCGCGGTGTCACCGGAGACCTTGACGCGTCCCGCCGTGTGCGCCAGAGCAAGCGTCGAGGTGGGCGGCGGAGTCGTGGGCGGCGCCGAGGTGGGTGGCGCCGAGGTGGGTGGGGCGGTCGTCGGCGTGACGGCGCCGGTGCAGGCCACGCCGTTGAGAGTGAAGTTCGTAGCGACCGGGTTGGTCGACGACCAGGCGCCCGTGAAGCCGATCGAGGTGGCCGCGCTGGTGGCGAGGTTGCCGTTCCACGACATGCTCGTCGCGGTCACGCGGGTGCCGGACTGGCTCCACGCGGCGCTCCAGCCCTGGGTGATCCGCTGTGCGGCGGTGGGGAAGTCGAAGGCGAGCGACCAACCTGTGATCGGGTCACCGAGGTTGGTGATCTTGACATCGCCCTGGAAGCCGCCCGGCCACTGGCTGGCGATGGTGTAGTCGACGCGGCAGCCGGCGGCGGCGAACGCGCGTGGCAGCGCCACCGCTACGAGCCCGACGGTGACGGTGCCGGCCGCGAGCACGGCAGTTATGCGCTTCACAGCGCACAGTGTCCCGGCCGGCCACGGAGACTGTCAAGATCTTCGATATGTTGCATTGTCCGGGCACCATCGGGGAGTGGAGATGCTGCCCTGCGGTCACATCGCCGTCGCCGGACCGCGGCGCGTGTGCCGGCACCTGACCGAGTCGGAAGCTGAGGTGCCGTACGTCCGGCTCTTCAGCGGTCGCGGCGTGGAGTACGACCTGTGCTGCCCGCCGTGCGGGGAGTCGGGGCCCGAGTTGGTCGTCGCGTGCGAAGGCTGTGTGGCGCGGGTCGACGAGGACGAGTGGGAGTGCGAAGGTTTCCGCGGCAAGCCGGAGGTCAAGGAGCGCCCCGAACCGATACCGGGGGCGCTGCGCCGAGTCCGGTTGCCGTTCGCGCCGCTGGACGCCGCGCCGATCCCGAGCCTGCCACACCGGTGGCTGCTGCTCGACAAGGGAGCGGTGGTGCGCTGGCGCAGCGACCAGAACGAGGCCGTGGGGCGGGTGCGGCTAAAGATGCCAGCACGGGCCGGAGAGGGCTATTTCAAGGACCAGCCGGCACGGCCACGCCTGCACGCGTCGCCCTCCGGCCGGTACTGCGCGGTCGTCACGGACTTTGGCCGGTACGGCACAGTCGTTGACCTGACCAGCGGCCGGCGCACGGCCACGCTCGACCGCGACGGTCACTATCCGGGTACCACCTACTTTCCGTTCGCCTTCGTCAGCCACGTCGCGGGAGAGCGGTTCATACACGCGACGGGTTGGAACCGGCTCGACGTCTCCGACGCGGCCACCGGTCGCCTCCTGACCGACCGGGCGTTCCTGGTGCCGGAGGGCAGCCGGCTGCCCGACCACCATCTCGAGTACTTCCACGGCGCCCTCGCCGTCTCGCCGGACGGGCGGTGGGTCGCCGACGACGGCTGGGTCTGGCACCCGGTGGCGATGCCCAGCGTGTGGGACCTGAGCGCATGGTGGCAGAACCCGTACGAGACCGAGGACGGGCCGTCGATACGGCGGCTCGCGCACCGCTCCGACTGGAACATGTCGATGTGCTGGCTCGGCGGCAAGCTGGCCGTCGGTGGGCTCGGCGGGCTGGAGGACAGCCCGTTGCTGCCCGGGGTGCGGATCTTCCACCCAGAGACCGGCGCTGAGGAGAACGCCTTCGCCGGGCCGGAGGGCGCCCTGTTCGCCGCCGGGGGCAAGCTGGTGTCGGCGGCGCCGGGTGGCGCGGAGTTCTGGGATGCGGGTACTGGTGAACGGCTCGGTCGCATCCCCGCGTTCGTCCCGATCCGGCACCACCCGGCCAGCGGCGAGCTGCTTCAACTGGCCGGCGACACCGCCATCCTCCACGAGCCCTGACGCGCTACTCCCACTGGAAGTTCAGGAACTGTAGCTGCGTGCCCCGCCACTTCTTCTCCCGGATCGAGTAGCCGTGAGGCACCGCGCCGTTGTACTCCTCGATGATCACGTAGTCTCCGTTGACGCCCACGACGAAAGCCACATGTCCGAATTCGCCGTCGTCCGACTGGTAGGTAGAGCCCGGTGTCGGGTAGCTGCTGACGCTCACGCCAGCCATCTGCGCCAGACCGTCCCACATGCGTGCGTGGGACCAGAAGTACGGGTAAGACATCCGCCAGAGCCAATTGAAGTTAGGCACATGGTGCTGGCGAATCCGCCAGGCGGCGAACGAGGTGCACTGCCTCCTGTTGAACCCGAGTTCCTCGGGTTGCCAGTTGAATCCGCCGGTGAATGGGTAGTCGTTGCGGGGCATGTAGGCCATGGCCGATCCGCTCAGCGGGCCAGCGACGCCCCACCGGTTCGCCTCCACGCGGAACTCCCAGCACCCGCCGTACTTCCAGTCCAGGTAGTACGTCGCACCGACCATCGGTCCATAGTTCGGCCAGGTGGTCGAGCCGCAGGAGCGGGCGAGCACCATGTATCCGGTCGCGTTGGGCACCGGGACCCACCGAACCTGGATCACGCCACCGCTCGTGAGTGGGACGGCTCGCACGTCTTGGGGTGCCAGGGGCGGTGCGACCTGTGACACCGCGGAGTCGATGTTCGAGCGGGCGCTCTCGCCGCCGGCGTTGAAGGCGGTGACGTAGTACTCGTACCGCTTGCCCAGCTTGAGGTACGTGGAGTGGAACGAGGTGCCGCTGGTCACCGGGTACTTCGAACGCCGGAACTCGCCGGCACCGGCTTCGCGGCTGTACACCCAGTACCAGATGCCGGCGCCGGAGCTCTGCCAGTGCACGCGGATGGTGCCGTCGTCCAGTGCGAGCGCGGCCAGGCCCGTCGGCGCGGGTGGCGGTGGGATCGTCGACTTGGCTCGGGCGATGTTCGTGCGCGCGGTCTCGCCGCCGTCGTTGAACGCGGTCACGTAGAACTCGTAAGTGTCCCCAATGGACAGATAGCCGGCGGTGTAGGTGGTGCCGTTGCTCACCGGGTACCGCGACCGGGTGAACGAGCCGCCCGCGGAGGCGTTCCGGCTGTAGACCCAGTACCAGATGCCGGCGCCGGAACTGTTCCAGGACAGGTCGATCGTGCCGTCGGCGCGAGACGTGGCGGTGAGGTTGGTCGGGGCGGGCGGCAGGGGTACGCGCGGGCGGGCCTGCACCGTGTTTGACGGCGCGCTCTCGCTGCCCTCGCCGATCGCGGTGACGTAGAAGGCGTACGTGTGCCCGTTGGTCAGCATCGTGGCGGTGTGCGTGGTGCCGCTGGTGACCGGGTACTGCGACCGGGTGAACGAGCCGCCTTCGGTCACGTCGCGGGTGTAGACCCAGTACCAGATGCCGGCGCCGGAGCTGCTCCACGACAGCGACACCTGGCCGTTGCCGGCGCTGGCCGTGAGATTGCCCGGCGCGGCCGGTGGCGGCACATACGACGCCGCCTGCACGGTGTTCGACGGCGCGCTCTCCACACCACCGTCGCCGATCGTGGTGACGTAGAAGGCGTACGTGTGCCCGACGATCAGGAACCCCGCGGTGTGCGTGGTGCCGCTGGAGATGGGGTACTGCGACCGGGTGAATGAGCCGCCGGCGGTGACGTCGCGGCTGTACACGTAGTACCAGTAGTCCGGTCCGGACGGGTCCCACGACAGCTCGATGTCGCCGTTGCTCCTGGCCGTCGCGGTCAGGTGGGTCGGTGATGGCGGCGGCCCGATGCGGGCGACCGCCTGCACGGTGTTCGACGGTGCGCTCTCGGCGTCGCCGTGGCCGATCGCCCGCACGTAGAACGCGTAGGTGTGGCCGTTGACGAGGTAACCGGCGGTGTGCGTGGTGCCGCTGGAGATGGGGTACTGCGACCGGGTGAACGAGCCGCCGGCGGTGACGTCGCGGCTGTACACGTAGTACCAGATGCCGTCGCCGGAGCTGGTCCACGACAGGCCGATGGTGCCGTCGTCGTGCTGGGTCGCGGTCAGGTTGCCCGGTGCCGGCGGCGGCGCGATCGCGGCGATCGCCTGCACGGTGTTGGAGGGCGCGCTCTCCACGTCCTGCTGGCCGATCGCGGTCACGTAGTAGGCGTACGTGTGCCCGAGTGTGAGGTACGCGGACGTGTGCGTGGTGCCGCTCGCGACCGGGTACTGCGACCGGCTGAACGCCTCACCGGCGGTGACGTCGCGGCTGTACACCCAGTACCAGATGCCGTCGCCGGAGCTGGTCCACGACAGGCCGATCGTGCCGTCGTCGTTCTGCGTGGCGACCAGGTTGCCCGGTGCCGGCGGCGGGGCGACCCGGGCGACGATCTGCACCGGGTTCGACGGTGGGCCGTCGCCGCCACCGTTGAACGCGAGGACGCGGAAGGCGTACGTGTGGTCGTGGGTGAGCCCGCCGACGAGCGCGCTCGTGCCGTCCATCGTGACGCTGCGCGACTCGGTGAAGGCGGTCTCGCCGGCGGTGACGTCGCGCTGGTACACGCGGTAGCTGACCCAGCCGGCCGCGGTCACCGGCTGCCAGCTGAGCCGGACCCCGCCGCCCGGTTCCTGGGCCGCGGCCAGCCCGGCCGGCGCCGATGGTGGCGGCGGCAGGGTGACGGTTACCGCCACGACGGTCGACTGTGGACCCTCACCGGCACCGTTCTGCGCCGCGATCCGGTACTCGTACCGGCCGGGCGTGAACACGCCGAGGCTGGCCGACGTGGCGGCGGTGGCGCTCTGTGCCCGGGTGAACTGCGTCGCGCCGGTACCGGCGTTGCGCTCGTACACCCAGTACTGGAGGTTGGAGCCTGGCGGCGCCGTCCAGGTGAGCCGCACCTCGCCGAACTCGGGCGACGTGGCGGTCACGGCGGTCGGGGCGGCGGGCAGCGTGCTCGCGTCGACCGGGGCGGGCAGGCTCACGTTGACGAACTTTGGACGGTAGAGGTCGACATCGGCGTTGACGGCGTCCGCGTCGAAGCTGTTGACGTTGTACGAGACCACATAGTCCACACCGGACGCGGTCTGCTCGGGGTGCAGCCGCGCGTTGTATACCCACGCGTCCGACGTGCTCGTCTCCGGCGCGTTGTAGAGCAGGGTCGGATGCCTGAACGGCCCGGTCGGCGCGCCGGCGGAGAACGCCAGCACCCGGTTGGTGAACGGCAGGCTCAGGTCCATGGTGACCAGCACGAACCGGCCATCGATGTACTTGACGCTGAATCCCGCGCCGACCCCGGTCATCATCGGCCGCGCGTCGGCGTCGCTGCTGGACCACTGGCCGGCACCGTTGGACGCGCCGGTCCAGAACTCCCACGGCGCGTTCAGCCCGCCGGACGCGCTGTTCGACACCCGGGCGATGTAGAGATGGTTGGTCTTCTCGATCGTCTCCATGCCGTAGACGTAGGTGTATCCGTCCTGGCCGTCCACCATGGCCGCGCCCCAGCCGATCCGCGCGTTGGTGCTCAGCGAGATCGGCGTGAGGCTCCGCAGGGCCAGCGACGGCAGCGCGAAGCGCGCTATGGCGCGGCCCAGGGTCACAAAGGACAGTGCCCCGCCACCACCGTCGCCGACGTGTGTGTAGAACACCTGCAGCTCGTCGCCTACGACGCGGCCCTCGCCCGGCCACCAGCCCAGGTCGCCCGCGTTGCCGTCGGTCTCCGAGCCGACCAGCGACTTTGGGGCCGCCGCTGTACCGCCGATCAGGGTCTGGGTGATGGCGCCGCCCTGCTGCACCACGATGGAGTTGTGCACCATCGGCTGGCCGGGCGGGCGCGAGCCGTCGGCGTTGACCGTGCCGAGCATCGTGTCGCCGAACAGCCACGCGACCCGCCCGTCCGGCAGCGGCACCGACACCGTCTCGTCGCCGCCGGTCCAGTGGCCGCCCTGGTTCCCGTACGCGTTGAACATCGTGTTGAGGGCGGTGTTCGGCACGGACGTCGCCGGCTGGTCGGGCGGCGGCAGGTACGCCAGGCGGTTGGCGGCGGCGGGGCTGGCCGAGTTCGTGACGATGCCGGCCGTGGCGTCGGCGACGATCGCCGCGCGCACCTGCGCCGGGGTGTACGAGGGGTGGGCGGCGAGGACGTTCGCCGCCAGGCCCGACACCAGCGGAGCCGCGTACGAGGTGCCGGTCGCCGCTGGCGCGGCGGCCGTGTCGCTGTCCTTCGACGCCGACACCACGTCGACGCCGGGCGCGAAGAGGCTCACGCAGGCGCCGTAGTTGGCGTCGCTGTGGCGGGCGTCGGCGCGGTCGGTCGCGCTGACCACGATGGCGCCGGGCACGGTGGCGCCGAGGCGGGCGGGCGAGACGGTACAGGCGTCGCGGTTGCCGTTGCCGGCCGCGAGCACGAACGTGAACCCGGCGCCGATGGCGTCCCTGACCGCCTGGTCGACGACCGGGTCGGTGGCGGCGAAGCCGACGCTCATGTTGACGACGGCGGGCGCCGCGCCGTTTTGCCGCACGTAGTCGATGCCGCGGGTGACGGAGTCGGTCGTGGCGGTCGCGCAGTCGGCCACCTTCACCGAGACGACCGGCGACTTCTTGGCCACCCCGTAGGTCTTGCCGGCCACCAGGGCGGCCACCCGGGTGCCGTGGCCGCCGCAGTCTCCGGTACCGCTGAAGGCGCTGAAGCCCAGCGTGGCCCGGCCTTCGAACTCCGCGTGCGTGGCGCGGACGCCGTCGTCGAGGACGTAGACCCGCGTGGACGTGGGGCCGTGGTTGAGCTTGCCGTCGAGCGCCGCGGCGCGCTGGTCGACGCGGTCCAGATTCCACAGCGAGGCTGGTGCCGGCTGCGTGTCGTACTGGACCGCGCGCTGGTTGCGCTGGACGAACGCCACGGCCGGGTCGCGAGCGATCCGCACCGCCTGCGGGTCGGTCGCGGACAGCGAGAACCCGTGCAGGGCCGTGGTGAACACGTGCGCCACCTCGCCGCCGTGCTGCCTGGTCAGGTGCGCCGCCTTCGCGGCCGTCTGCTCGCGCGGGACCGATGCCTCGAGCCGCACCAGGAACTCGCCGGGCACCGCGCCGGGGACGTCGGCGTTGACGAGGACTCCGCTGCCGGTGATCGGCCGGGACGCGGGCAGGCCCACCGCCACCAGCACCAGCGTGAGGAGGGCCAGGATCGGTGTCACGTGGTTACGCCTCGCCATGCCAACCCCCGTTGTCTGCGCAAGTGGCGCTGATGTTGGCAGGGGTTGGCCCGCCCCCGCAACGCCCTGTCCGCTTGCGGCCACGCTGAGAGAGCGAACTGACATGTAACATGTCAGTGTGAATCTCAAGCCGGTAGGGCGGACGCTCCTGCGCGATCAGGCATACCGCGCCATCAAGGACGCGATCGTCGCGGGCACCCTCGCGCCCGGTCAGCTGGTCAAGGACCGCGAGCTCGCCGAACAGCTCGGCTTCTCCCGCGCCCCGGTGCGCGACGCCCTTTCCAGGCTCGCCGACGAGGGCCTGGTCGAGTCCAAGCCGCAGAGCCACACTCGGGTCACGCCGCTGATCCTGCGGGACGTCCACGACGCCCTCGTCGTCGTGCGCGCCATGCACGAGGTGGCCGCCCGCGCGCCGGTACCCAGCCTGACGGCGCCCGACATCGCCGGGATGCGCCCCGCGAAGGACGAGTTCGCGGACGCCGTGCACGCCGGCGACGTCGAGCGCGCGTTGCGCTCCGACGACGCCCTCCACGATGTACTTGTCGCGGCCTGCGACAACCGCGCCGTCGCCGCCACGATCGACCGGTACACGCCGCTGATCCGCCGGTTGGAGCGGCAGCAGTTCGCCACGTTCCCGGGCCAGCGGTCGGTGGTCCGGCACGAGGAGCTGATCGAGGCGTGCGTGGCCGGCGACGCGGAAACGGCGGCCGCGATCACCAGCACGATCTGGTCGAGCCTCGAACCACGCAAGGAGTAGCCATGAGCCTGGAATCGTTCGACCGGTACCCGCTGCTGTTCGGCCCGTCACCGGTACACCCCTTGGAGCGGCTCACCGCCCACCTGGGCGGCGCGCGGGTGTGGGCGAAGCGGGAAGACTGCAACTCCGGCATCGCGTACGGCGGCAACAAGACGCGCAAGCTGGAGTACCTCGTCGCCGACGCGCTGGCGCAGGGCTGCGACACGCTCGTCTCGATCGGCGGCGTGCAGTCCAACCACACCCGGCAGGTCGCCGCGGTGGCCGCACGGGCCGGGATGCGCTGCGTCCTGATCCAGGAGAGCTGGGTGGACTGGCCGGACCCGGTCTACGACAAGGTTGGCAACATCCTGCTCTCCCGCCTGGCCGGCGCCGATGTGCGGCTGGTGCGGGCCGGCTTCGGTATCGGCTTCAAGGAGAGCTGGCAGCAGGCGCTGCGCGAGATCGAGGAGGGCGGCGGGAAGCCGTACGCGATCCCGGCCGGCGCCTCCGACCACCGGCTCGGCGGCCTCGGGTTCGCCCGCTGGGCGTACGAGGTCGCCGCGCAGGAGCGCGAGCTCGGCGTCTTCTTCGACACGATCATCGTCTGCTCGGTCACCGGCAGCACCCAGGCCGGCATGATCGCCGGCTGCGCCGCGCTGCGCGCCGCCGGAGGCCCGCCGCGCCGCGTCATCGGCATCGACGGCTCCGCCAAGCCGAAGGAGACCTGGGACCAGGTCGCCAGGATCGCCCGCAACACGGCATCGCTGATCGGCGTCGAGAGGCCGCTCGGCGACGACGAGATCATCCTGGACGAGCGGTACCACGCGGGTATCTACGGCATCCCAGACGAGCGCACCCTGGACGCGATGCGCCTCGCCGCCCGCACGGAAGGCATGATCACCGATCCGGTGTACGAGGGGAAGTCGATGGCGGGCCTCATCGATCTCGTCAGCACCGGCGAGATCGGCAAGGACTCCACGGTCCTGTACGCCCACCTCGGCGGCCAGCCCGCTTTGAACGGCTACAGCGCTCTGTTTTCCTGACGGCTGGTCAGGGTGCCCTGGCATCGGCGGTGTCCGCGGCTATGGTTGCCGCATGCTCCGTCGACGGGGGAAGGAACGGGATGCTGATTCCGGTGCTCGAGGTCGGCTCGGCCGGTTTGGCCGCACCGTGGCCGATGGTCGACAACCGGTCGATGCCGTCGTTGCCCGGTCGGTCGTCGGTCGTGCCAGACCGGTTGTTGCCCCTGTCGGGCGCGCTCGGCCGCGATGAGGTTGGTCTCGCGGTCGCCGTGATGGTCGAGTACGCGGGCGGCGATGCGATCAAAGCCGCCGACGGACCCTCGGTGCTGGCCGCCTTCGTCGGGTCCATGGACGAGGCTGAGGCACTTGCGGTCCCCGGTGGGCTCGCCCTTGTCGACGCGGCGGCGGGGGTCCGGATCGAGCCCGGCTGCTGCTTCGGGCTGGAATCCTGGCGCGAGTGGGCACGCGTGCCGGCCGGTGAGTCCCCATGGCTCGGACACTCGCCCGATCCCTGGATCGAGCACCGTCCAGATGGGACAGTACGGGTCTGGGCCGGCAGCGACACCCTGACGTCCGGGCACATCGACACCACGACGGCGGCACTCGCCGGCATGCTGGGCGATGCCGAGCGCACCTTGAACGAGTTCGTCGATCGGGTCGGACACTGGGCACGCGCCACCACCACCCCCGACGACGCCGGGGCGTTCGTGAACCTGCTGCGTCGCGGCCTGCGACTCTAGGCTTTGCGGGGCCGGGCGCGCACGTGCATGCGTTCGCCCTGCCGGCCGAACAGGCTCAGGATCTCCACGGGCTGGCCGTCGGCGCTGCCAAACCAGTGCGGCACCCGGGTGTCGAACTCGGCCGCCTCGCCAGCGTCCAGTACGAGGTCGTGCTCGCCCAGGACGAGCCGTAACCGTCCAGAGAGGACGTACAGCCACTCGTAGCCCTCGTGCACCCGCGGATCGGGCTTCCCCTGAGTACCCGGAATGATGATCTTCCATGCCTGAAGGGCGCCCGGCTGGCGGGTAAGTGGGAGCACGGTGCGGCCGTGAGCCCGGCGGGGCTGAAGGCGCACCCGGGGGTCGCCGACCTCGGGCGCGCCGACCAACTCGTCCAGCGGCACCCGGTGGGCCTGGGCGATGGGCAGCAGCAGTTCGAGGCTGGGGCGGCGCTGGCCGGCCTCCAGGCGCGACAGGGTGCTCTTGGAGATGCCGGTGGCCTCGGAGAGCGCGGCCAGCGTCACGCCGCGCTGGGTGCGCAGGCGCTTGAGCCGGGGGCCGACGTCGGCCAGGGCGGCGGCGATCGCGGGTGCGTTGTCCACCCACCCATCTCACCGCGCCTTTCCCAGAAACGGCAACAATAGTTGTCAAGGTCGCAGGGCGGGCGGACCGTGGGGGCATGGATGAGTACGACGTCTTGGTGGTGGGCGGCGGCGCCGCGGGCTTGAGCGCGGCGCTGGTGCTGGCGCGGGCCCGGCGGCGGGTCGTGGTAGTCGACGCGGGCGCCCCGCGAAACGCTCCCGCCGCACACCTGCATGGTTTCCTGTCGCGCGACGGCATGGCGCCGCGCGACCTGCTCGCCGCCGGACGGGCCGAGGTGACCCGGTACGGCGGACACCTCGTCGACGGCACGGTGGTCGCGATCGAGCCCGGCTTCCGGGTCCGGCTGGCCGGAGGCGCGTCGCTGGCAGCCCGCCGCGTCCTGGTTACCACCGGCCTTCGCGACGAACTGCCCGACATACCGGGCGTCGCCGAGCGGTTCGGCCGGGACGTGCTGCACTGCCCGTACTGCCACGGATACGAGGTGCGCGACCAGCCGTTGGGTGTGGTGTCGAGCCCCCACCACGCGCTGCTGGTGCGGCAGTGGTCGGCCGACGTGCTCTACTTCCCGCACACAGCCACCGTCACGCAAGACGACCGCGAACGGCTCGGAGCCCGCGGCATCCGCGTCATCGAAGGGAAAGTGACCCGGATCGTGGTCGAGGGCGACCGGCTGCGGGGCGTCGAATTGGACGGCGGCGCCGTCGTACCGCGCGCGGCGCTGTTCGTCGGCCCTCGCTTCGTGCCGAACAGTAGCCTGCTCACGAGCCTCGGATGCGCGGCGGACGAGGACGGATGGGTAGCCGTCGACCCGGCCGGGCGTACCAGCGTGGCCGGCGTGTGGGCGGCCGGCAACGCCGCCGACCCGCGCGCCGCGCTCATCACCGCGGCCGGTGCGGGCTCGACCGCCGCGATGGCCATCAACGCCGACCTGGTGGAGGACGACATCGCGGCCGGCCTGGCGGCATTCTCCGCCGCCGCCGAGCGCCAGGTCGCCGACGCTGTACTGGGCGACAGTCACCACGGCATGTAAGCCAGATGCCCGGCGTGTACTCCATCGATCGCGCTAACGCGCGGAGCGCGTTAGCGCGGCTCCGCGGGTAGCCGTGCCGCGCCGCCTGCGTGGGTGGCCGTGCCGCGCCGCCTGCGTGGGTGGCCGTGCCGCGCCGCCTGCGTGGGTGGCCGGGCTGCGCCGCTTGCGTGGGTGGCCGGGCTGCGCCGCTTGCGTGGGTGGCCGCGCCGTGCCGCGCCGCCTGCGTGGATCAAGGGCAAACGCACGTGGTTGGATCTCTTTTCCGCGTGCGTTTGCCCTTGATCGTTGCGGATCTCCTTGATCGGCGCGCTGCGCGCGACGGGCTTCCCCGGCCTCGATGTGTGGCGCGCTCCGCGCGGGAGCGCACTGGCAGACACCGGTCGCGTCCGCGGTCGCCGCTACATGACGGCCGCGCCGCTTCGGCGCACCGGGGGTAACGCAGCGCGAGCCGAGAGCTGAGCAGGCCGGCGGACGGCCGACCTCACCGGCCCGCGGCCAAGATCCGGCCGCTCGCGCCGGGACGCGGCGCGATGAGCGCGGCTGTGCCCGCGACGAGCTCAGGCGCCGCGAAGACCCGCCGGGCGGTGCGGGGTGCGGCTCGCCGGAGCTCGCCGGAGAGCGTGCGGATGGCGCAGGGCGTGGGCGCGGGCCATGGCGCGCGAGGGCCGCGGCCCCGCAGGCCCGCGGGGCGCGCGGGGTGTGGTCCGTGACGGCGTGGCGCGCGGGCCTGGCGCGGGTGCGGCGCGCGGAGAAGGGCCGCAGGGGGCGGCGGATGCGATCGATGCCGCCGCGGAGGCCCGCCGATCAAGGCCGTTTGCATGGATCAAGGGCGAATGCACGCGGAAACGAGATCGAAGCACGTGCGTTTGCCCTTGATCGACGCAGGTGACGCAGGTGACGCAGGTGACGCAGGTGACGCAGGCGGCGCAGGCGGCGCAGGCGGCGCACCGGCGGGGCGGCCGGCGCGGCGGGTGCGGCCGGCCCCGCCGGTGCGGCGGGTGCGAGGGC
>NZ_JAIBNX010000154.1:8286-20041 GCF_026130045.1 Micromonospora sp. CPCC 205371 | reverse complement strand
CGCGCCGATCAAGGGAGATTGCAACGATCAAGGGCAAATGCACGTGGTTCGATCTCTAAACCACGTGCATTTGCCCTTGATCGACGATTGTCGCCGCTATGCGTGCCGCCCGCGAGCGCGCGCACGGGCGCCCCGCGCCCCGCGTTAGCGGACGCGGCCGTAGCCGTATGGGGTCATCATGTCGACGCTGGAGAGCTTTACCGACTCGCCGGCCTGCGGGGCATGGATCACCTTGCCGCTGCCCACGTAGATGGCCACGTGCCCGAGTCCGCTGTAGAAGACCAGGTCTCCCGGTTGCAGCGAACTTCGGCCGATATGCGCCACCTTGTCCCACTGCATCGCGGCGTTGTGCGGCAACGACTTGCCCGCGGCACGCCAAGCGGCGAGCGTCAGGCCCGAGCAGTCGTACCCGTTCGGCCCCTCAGCGGCCCACACATAGGGCGTGCCGATCGCGTTGTACGCGAACCGCACCGCGACGCCCGCCTGGCCGGAGACCGACGGGATGGTGCCGGTGTACGAGCCGCTCGACGACGTCGCCGAGCCGTACGCCTTCTCCCGCATGTCGTACAGCTTGTCGAGATCCGACTCGATCTTCTTCTTGCCCGCCGCCAGCTCCTTGATCTGCGCGGTCTGCTTGGCCTGGGCGGCGTCGAGCTTCGCCTTCTCGTCGAGGAACTGCCGCTGCGAGGCCGTGAAGCTGGTCACCTGCGCCTTGCGGTCGCGGGCGAGCTTGTCCAGTACACCGAGGCGGTCGACGAGGCCGCCGGTGCCGCCCTGGAGCAGCGCGTTCGCGTTGGCCAGGCGGCCCGACCGGTACGCGATGTTGGCCATCTGACCGACTTCCGCGTCGGCGACGGCGAGTTGGTGCTCCAGCGGGCCGAGCTTCGTGGCGACCGCCTGCGCGGCGGCCTTGGTGGCCTTGAGGTCCTCTCCGGCCTTGTTGTACGCCTCGACGATCTTTTCCAGCTCCGTCGATGCCTTGTTGATCTGCTGCGTCAGCTCGCTCGCGGACGGCTCAGCCTGTGCGGCGGCCGCAGGCAGGGTGAGGCCGATGCCCACACCGAGCAGGACGAGGGCGCGCAGCAGCGTACGCGCGGGTGACAAACGGTGACCCCTCTTCCGCAGGCCGCCTACCGGGTTAGCTGACGGATTCGGGCGGGAAGGACGCCCTACCGCACGGGTGCGGATTCACCCCATTGCACAAGGTGGGTCCCCGGTTCGCTTACGCAACGTAGTCGCGTTTCGGCGATTCGGCAGCACCGGACCAGCGCCACCCGGGGGAGTGACTGACGACCGGACCAGCCGCTCCAACCTAACGTGATCATCGGTGAGGCGGAAGTGGCAGGGGAGTGATTAGTCCATCAAGGTGGGGTTCGGTCACGGAGCGTGATGGATCGAGACCAAACCGTCGCTTGACGACCTTGCGATCTCTAGTTAAATGACCGGTAACTTGTGATGTAGAACACAAGGAGCGCCGGGCGATGTTGCAGGTGCGGAACCTCGAGGTCGTCTACGACGACGTGATGCTGGTGCTGCGAGGCGTCAGCGTCACCGTCCCGCCTGGCGGGGTCGTCGCGCTCCTTGGTGCGAACGGTGCCGGCAAGACCACCCTTCTACGCGCGATCACGGGCCTGCTCGACGTCCACGACGGCGAGGTGACGAAGGGCGCCGTGACGCTCGACGAGGAGCCCGTGCACGACCTACGGCCGGCGGCGCTGGTGCGCAGGGGAATCTGCCAGGTCATGGAGGGCCGGCGGATCTTCGCGGAGCTGACCGTCGAGGAGAACCTGCGGATCGGCGGTCACATCAGCCCGAGCCACATGAGGCAGCGCCTCGACGACGTGTTCGACCTGTTTCCGGTACTGGCTGAGCGTCGCCGGCGGACCGCCGGGTACCTGTCCGGCGGCGAGCAGCAGATGCTGGCGATCGGCCGGGCGCTCATGGCCGAGCCGCGCTACCTGCTGCTCGACGAGCCGAGCCTAGGGCTCGCGCCCCGGCTGGTGGAGCAGGTGCGCGAGATCATCATGGCGATCAACAAGCGTGGCACCGGCATCCTGCTCGTGGAGCAGAACGCCACGATGGCGCTGTCGATCGCGAGCCATGGGTACGTGCTGGAGACCGGCCGCGTGGTTCTCGACAAGCCGGCCGCGCAGCTGCTCGCCGACGACGACATCCGCGAGTTCTACCTGGGCCTGGGACGCAAGAGCTTCCGCGACGTGAAGCATTACCGGCGGCGTAAGCGGTGGTTGTCATGACGATCCTCGAGTTCACGGACGTCCACCTCAGCTTCGCCGGCGTGAAGGCGATCGACGGGGTGAGCTTCACTGTGGGTCGGCAGGAGCTCTTCGCGGTCATCGGCCCGAACGGCGCCGGCAAGACGTCCATCTTCAACGTGCTGTCCGGTGTCTACCGCCCGCGCTCCGGCCGGGTGGTCTTCGACGGCACCGATCTGGTCGGCAAGCGACCGCATGAGATCGCCGCGCTCGGCATGGCCCGCACGTTCCAGAACGTCGAGCTGTTCGCGAACCTCACCGTGCTCGACAACCTGATGCTCGGGCGGCACAACCACATCCGGTACGGGCCGCTGTCCGCGATCGCGTGGCTCGGCAGGGCGCGGCGCGCGGAGCTCGCGGCCCGCGAGGCCGTCGAGCAGATCGTCGACTTCCTGGAACTGGAGCAGTGGCGCCGCCTACCGGTCGGGTTGCTGCCGTACGGCGTGCAGAAGCGCGTCGAGCTGGGACGGGCGCTCGCGATGGAGCCGAAGCTGCTGCTGCTCGACGAGCCCGTCGGCGGGATGAACGTCGAGGAGACCGAAGACATGGCCAGGTTCATCCTCGACATCCGCGACGAGCTGGACATCCCGATCGTGCTGGTCGAGCACGACATGGGCCTCGTGATGGACCTGGCCGACCGGGTACTGGTGGTCGATTTCGGCAGGGCGGTCGCCACCGGGCCGCCCGCCGACATCCAGCACCACCCGGACGTGATCCGCGCCTACCTGGGGGAGGTGCAACCCACATGACCACATCGACCCAGATCAAGGCAGCGGTGACGATCGCTTCCCGGGTACGCGAGCACGCGCGCGCAACACCCGACGCGATCGCCATGCGAGAAAAGAACTTCGGCATCTGGCAGGAGGTCACCTGGCCGGAGTACTGGGACACGGCGCAGACCGTCGCCCACGCGTTGCTGGCGTTGGGCATCGAGCCGGGTGACCGGGTGGCCATCCACGCCGAGAACCGCAAGGAGTGGCTCATCACCGACGTCGCCGTCGTCGCGGTGCGCGCCGCCACGGTCGGCCTGTACCCGACGAACCCGGCCAGCGAGGTCGGGTACCTGCTGCACCACTCGGGCGCCCGGGTGCTCGTCGCCGAGGACCAGGAGCAGGTCGACAAGGCGCTAGAGGTACTCGACGACTGCCCCAACCTGGAACGCATCGTGTACCTGGAGCCACGCGGCATCCGGCACCGGTACCACCACCCGAAGCTGATGTGCTGGGAAGACCTGGTGCTGCTAGGCGTGGCACACCGCGACGCCAACCCGGACGCGCTCGACGAGCGGATGGCGGACGCGCGCCCCGACGACATCGCCACCGTCATCTACACGTCGGGCACGACCGGGCCGCCGAAGGGCGCGATGCTGTCGGTGTCCAACGTGGACTTCGCCATCCGGTCGCTGGTCGACCGTGGCGGGTTCACGTCGCCGCCACCGAGCCCGAACGACCTGCTGCTGTCGTACCTGCCGCTGTGCCACGTCGCCGAGCGCATCTTCACGACGTGGTTCAACGCGGGCGCCGGCACCCAGGTGAACTTCGCCGAGTCGATCGCGACCGTGCAGGCCAACCTGCGCGAGGTGCAACCCACCATCCTCTTCGGAGTTCCGCGGATCTGGGAGAAGATCCTCGCCGGTGTGAGCATCAGGCTGGCCAGCCCCTCGCCTCTCAAGCGGCTCAACGCCTGGGTCTGGCTCGGGGTGGCTCGCCGTATCGGCGACACGCTGGTGCGTACCGGCGGCACGCACACCCTCGCGACCCGGCTGATGTACGCGGCCGGTTGGCTGTTCTTCTATCGGGCCCTGCGCGAGCGGATCGGAGTCGGGCGGGTGCGGTACGCGGCGTCGGGCGCCGCTCCGATCGCGCCGGATGTGCTGCGGTTCTTCATGGGCATAGGGGTGCCCATGCACGAGGTGTACGGCATGACCGAAAACACCGCCGTGGCGACCGGCAACCGGCCGGGCCGCATCAAGCTCGGCACCGTCGGCGAGCCGCACCACGACGTGGAGCTGCGGATAGACGAGGACACCGGCGAGATCCTCACGAGGCACCCGGGTACGTTCGTCGGTTACTTCCGCGACCCGGCCGCTACCGCGGCAGCGCTCACCGAAGACGGCTGGCTGCACACCGGCGACATCGGGGAGTGGGTCGACGGCACGCATGTCCGCATCACCGACCGCGCCAAGGACATCATGATCACCGCGGGTGGAAAGAACATCGCACCCTCGCAGATCGAAAACGAGCTCAAGGCGTCGCCGTACATCAAGGAGGCGATCCTGGTGGGCGACCGCCGGGCGTACCTCGGCGCGCTCATCGGCATCGAGCCCGACACGGTCGGCGAGTGGGCGCAGCGGCGCGGGTTGGCCTACACGACGTACCGCGACCTGTCCGGCAAGCCCGAGGTGCGCGCGCTCGTGCAGTCCATCGTGGACGGGGTGAACAGCCGGCGGGCGCCGGTCGAGCACGTGCGGCGGTTCCGCATGCTGCCGAAGGAGCTCGACCACGAAGACGGCGAGCTGACCGCCACGCAGAAGGTGAAACGTGCCGCCATCGCCGGCCTCTTCGCCGACCTGGTGGAGGAGATGTATGACTGAGCTGATCGAGGCGGTGCTGCGCGGGCTCGGGACCGGCAGCGTCTACGCCCTGCTCGCGCTCGGCTTCGTCATCATCTACAAGGCCACCCGCGTGATCAGCTTCGCGCAGCCGGCGTTCATGCTGGCGGGCGTCACGATGGTCACGTACCTCGTGCTGGAGGTCAGCTTCTGGGTGGCGGTGCCGGTGGCCGCGTTCCTCACCGGGCTGCTCGCCCTCGGCGTGGAGCGCCTGGCCGTGCGGCCGATGATCGGACGCCCAGCGTTCGTCGTCGCCATCATCACGCTGGGCGTCGACGTCGCCGTGCGGGTGGTGGTCAACGCGTTCATCGGCCTGGACGTGCGCAACGTGCTAGACCCGTGGGGGCTGCGCACGGTCGGCATCCGCGACATCGACATGCAACAGCGCCACCTCGCCGCCTTCCTCACCACCGCGGCGCTCGTGGCAGCGCTCTTCGCGTTCTTCCGCTTCACGCGGATGGGCCTCGCGATGCGGGCCGCCGCGTACGACCAGGAGGCCGCGCTCGCGCAGGGCGTCTCGGTCGGGGCCGTCTTCGCCCTTTCCTGGGGCTTGGCCGGCGCGTTGGCGGCCGTGGCGGGCACGTTCGCCGCCGCCGGGTCCAGTGTGGACGCCGGGCTGTGGCTCATCGCGCTGACCGCCCTGCCCGTCATCATCCTGGGCGGGCTCGACTCGCTGCCCGGCGCGGTGGTCGGCGGGCTCGCGATCGGCGTTCTCCAGGAGCTGACCGCCACATACCAGAACCACGCGCCGTGGCTGGGCGGCAACGTCTCTGTCATCACCCCGTACGTGGTGATGCTTCTCGTGCTGCTGGTGCGGCCCTACGGCCTCTTCGGCACCCGGGAGGTCGAGCGGGTATGAAGGGTCGGCCGCTGCTCCACACGTCGTACGCCAGCGAGATGGCGCTGTTCAACACGCCCGCCAAGCGGGTGTGGTTCGGCGTGCTGCTCGCGGTCGCCGTCGCCGTGCCGTTCCTGCTCACCGACGACATCCTGCAACTGCTCGCGCTGTGCTGTGTCGCGGCGATCGGCGCGATCGGGCTGGGCCTCGTCACCGGGTACGCCGGCCAGGTGTCCCTGGGCCATGCGTTCTTCCTCGCGATCGGCGCGTACACGGCCGCGGCCATCAGCGGCGACCCGGACGGCCGCGTCATCGGCTTCGGGGTGACCAACATGCTCGTGTGGCTGCCCGCAGCGGGTTTGGCCGCGGCGGCCGCGGGGGTGCTCGTGGCGCCGCTCGCCACCCGCCTGCGCGGCCTGTACCTCGCCATCGTCACGCTCGGCCTGGTCTTCATCGGCCAGCACATCGCAAGCGAGTGGTCGTCGCTGACGGGTGGCGTCGGTGTCGGTCGGCCCGCGGCGTCGCTTGAGGTCTTCGGGTACCAGTTGGCGACCACCGACGCGTTCGCCACCCGCGATCAGAAGCTCTTCTGGCTGATGCTGGCTCTGCTGCTGGTGTTCGCGCTGGCGGCGCGCAACCTGGCCCGGTCCAAAGTGGGGCGGGCGTTCACCGCGATCCGTGACCGTGACATCGCGGCCGGCGTCATCGGCGTCAACCTGGCGCGCTACAAGACCATCGCGTTCGCGGTGTCCTCTTTGTACGCAGGGTGCGCCGGCGCCCTGCTCTACACGGTGAGCGGGTACTTCGACCCGAGCTCGTTCAGCCTGCTGCTGTCCGTCCAGTACATAGCGATGGTGCTGATCGGCGGCGCGGGTACGGTCTCCGGTGCGATCGCCGGAGCGTTCTTCATCACCCTGCTGCCCCGGCTCACCCGGGAGTTGCAGGCGTGGGTGCCGTTCATCAGCACCCAGCCGAACGAGGTGCCGAACGTCTTCCAGGTGGAGACGATCCTCTACGGCGTACTCATCATCGTCTTCCTCATCTTCGAACCGCGCGGGTTGTTCGGCCTCTGGGTGCGGGCCCGCAACTACTGGAAGGCGTGGCCGTTCTCCTACTGACGTGTGGGGGCTCTCCATGAACAAGTTAGGACCGCTGGGCGCAGCCGCGCTCCTGCTCGTGTCCGGTGCGCTCGCCGCGTGCCGGGGCGGTGAGAGCGAGACGAGCGAGGGCGAGATCAAGACCGATGTGGGGGTGACCGCGGAGCCGTGCCCGGGCGCCACCGACCAGAGCAAGGGCTGCATCTACCTCGGCATCATCTCCGACCTGACCGAGGGCCCGTTCCGGGCCTTGGCCGTGCCGATCACCGACGCACAGAAGGCGTTCTGGAAGCGGGTCAACGAGGACGGCGGCATCGGCGGGTACGAGGTCGACGTGACGAAGTACGTGCGGGACAACAAGTACAACCCGCAGACGCACAACCAGGTGTATCAGGAGATCAAGCCGAGCGTGCTGGGGCTGGCGCAGACCCTCGGCTCGCCGACGACCGCCGCGATCATCAACGATCTCAAGTCGAGCAGCGTGGTCGCGGCACCCGCGTCGTGGACGTCCGCCTGGGCGTTCGAAGACGTGATCATCGAGTCGGGCGCCAACTACTGCATCGAGTCGATGAACGCGCTGGACTACGCCAAGGAGGTGTACAGCCCAAAGAGCGTGATGGCGGTGCACCTGGCCGGTGACTACGGCGAAGACGCGGCCGCCGGAGCGAAGCTGGCCGCCCAGTCGCTGGGCATGACGTTCACCGCCGTGAAGACCGATTCCGGTGCCGACAAGCAGGCTGGCGCGATCCAGGCGATCCTGACCGCGAAGCCAGACGTGGTGATCGTGACGACCGGCCCGGCCGACGCGGCGGCGATCATCGGGCAGACCGTGGCGCGCGGCTACGGCGGGCGCTTCATCGGCACCAGCCCGACGTGGAACCCGGCGCTGTTGCAGAGCGCCTCGGCGCCCGCGCTGCTGGCCCGGTACGAGCAGACGGCGCCGTGGAACGCGTGGGGGACGGACAGCGCGGGGCACAAGGCGATGCGCGAGGCGATCGGCTCCGTGACGCCCAACGACGGCTACACGTCCGGCTGGGTGTGGTCGTACCCGATGAAGGCGGCCCTTTCGAAGGCGGTCGAGAACGGCGACCTGACCCGAGCAGGGCTCCTTGCCGCGGCGAAGTCATTGACGTCGGTGGACTACGAGGGCATGCTGCCTTCGGGCGCCGGCAACTACGCGGGAGGCCCGAACGAGGGTGCGGTGCGGGTCACCGCTGTCTACAAGGCAGATCGTGCGGCGCCGACCGGCGTCAGCCAGGTGCGTGACCTCTTCACCGGTCCCACGGGGAAGGCGTACACGCTCGACGGGCCGTGTTACGAGAAGCTGTAGGCGGAATGTCCGTTATCGCGCCCCGTGGCGGTACCCGCGTGAACAAATGGGACAGCCGGTGCGTAACCACGTACATGAAGCTACCCGCGCGGTGCCAATCTGACAGGTGGCTGATTGCATGCCTTCCCCTGGCTAGTGGTCATATAGCACAATGGCTGTAGAGCCTCAAGGGTTGCCTCCGGAGGGGTTCCGCACACGGCAGGAAGACGATCGGCACCTGGCTGCCACCAGGTGCCGATCTTAAAGACCACCACACCAACTCGTTTTACGAGAAGCCAACCCGCCTCACGAGCCGTTGGAGGCACAGGTGCAGAGTACCCAACACGCAATGAGCCCACCAGCGGCACGGTCCGTAACATCCGGCCCCGTAACAAGCGCGACATCTACCGGGTCCAATGCGTCGGCTTTCTACAACCAGCCCGGCATTCTGGTCACCCAGGACTGGTTCGTGGTCGCAGGCCGTCGATACCCGGTTTGCGAGCTGCACAATCTTCGCACCGCGCGCGGTCCGGCCGACCAGCTGACCATCCGGTCCGTGACGGTCACGGCGATCATGCTGGCGGGCGTCGGCATCACGCTCGGCATGACGACCGAGCTCAACCACCTCAGTGCGCAGGCCTACCTCGCGCTCACCGCCGTGGCGTTCGTCCCCTTCCTAGTGGCGACGATCGGCCACCGGCTGCGGCCGCGGGCATACGAGTTGTGGGGCGAGTTCCATGGGCTCACGATGCTGCTGTTCACCAGTGACCAGCAGCGGCAGTACGGCCAGGTCACGCGGGCGCTGCTCCGGGCGAAGGAGGCGACAAGGCTCGGTGCGGTGGCCGAGCCGGTCGCTTCGATGAACATGTGGCGTTCCAGCCGTTAGACCAGTTCCACGGTGGGCCGGGGGGCACACCGATCGTGGGGGAACTCAGTCGAGTTCGCCCACGATCTTTTTGATCAGGTCGCGGCTCTCGTCGGGGCTCAGCGCCAGCCCGCGCAGCCGCTCGAACTTCTCGTGGTACGGCTCGACCACCTCGGGACGGTCGACAACGTCGTCGGCCACCGCGCTCTCCACGAACATCACGTCATGGTCGGCTGGGTCGGGAAACTGCAGGATCGCGAACGGGCTGGGGTAGTCGTCGACGCCCGACGTGAACGGCAGCACCTGAAGCGTGATGTTGGGCTTGCTGCTCAGCGCCATCAGCTTTTCGAGCTGCTCCTTCTGGGCCTGCGCGTCGTTGGCGATCCGTCGCACCACCGACTCGTCGATGACGGCGGTGATGTGCGGCGGGTTGGGCTTGTCGAGCACTTCGCGCTGGCGGGTGAGCCGCACCTCGACCTGGCTCTGCTCGTCGGCCCCGGTGCTGTCGCGGCGGACCGCCTTGGCCGCGTACGCCTCGGTCTGGAAGAGGCCGGGCAGCTTCGTCGGCGTGTAGCACAGCACCGACGAGGTCTCCGCCTCCAGCCCGATATAGGCCATATAGGACGGTGGCAGCGAGCCGGCGAACGAGGACCACCACCGGCGCGCCCGTGACGAGCGCGCCAACGACACCAACTCGTCGACGCGGTGCTGCTCGGCGACGCCATACAGCCGCAGGAGGGCCCGGACGTCGATCGGTGACACGCTCACCGCGCCCGCCTCGATCCGGATGATCTTTGAGGTCGACCAATCCATCTCGGCCGCGACCTGCTCCTGCGTCAGGCCGACCGCCTCGCGCGCAGCGCGCAGCGCCTGCCGCAGCCGGCGCCGACCGATGGTCGCACCCTGCGCGGGGCTTACAGCCGGTCCGCCACCATTTCCCCGCTGGCTCACCGGAACCGGCCCGCCATCTCGACGAGCATGGCCCGCGAGCGATCCGGGTCGAGGGAGTGCTCGCGCAGCATCGCGTACATCTCCTGGTAGCGCTTGACCTGGTCGAGCTGATCGATGACCTCGGTCACCGAGCCTGCCCCCTCCATGTAGACCACGTCTGAGTCGTCTTCGTCGGCGAACTCCAGCACGACGAACTGCCCCTGCGCCGTATACATGCCGGAGCTGAAAGGCAGCACCCGGATCGTGATGTGCGGCAACTCGCCCAGGCGCAGGAGGTGCTCCAACTGGCCGCGCATGACATCGGCGTTTCCCACCTGCCGGTGGAGGATCGACTCGTCGAGCACCAGCTCGACCTCGGGCGGGTTGTCGCGGCCGAGCACCTCCACTTGGCGCCGGCGGCGTAGCGCGACGATCTCCTTGGTGCGGGTCGGATCGAGCTGTGCTGGCACCACGAACGCGGTGATCGAGTTGGCGTATGCCTCGGTCTGCATGAGACCGGGCACGCCTACGGACTGGAAGAACGACAGCTTCGACGCCTCGGCCTCCAGGCCGATGAAGGCCACGAACGGCGCGGGGAAGGTCTCCCGGTACTGCGACCACCAGGTGCGCTGCCGGGCCACCTTTGCCAGGTCGACCAACTCGGCCACCTGCTGCGGGTCGTTTACGCGGTAGTGGCTGAGGAGCGCCTTCACGTCATTGGTGGACACCGAGACGCTGCCCGCCTCGATGCGGATCAGCTTGGAGAGCGACCAGTCCATCGCCTCGGCCACCTGCTCCTGGGTCAGGCCAGTGGCCTCCCGGGCGCGCCGCAGCGCCGAGCGCAGTCGGCGCCGCCCGACTGTCGGACCCTGCGCCGTCATCATCAAACCCTCCTAGCCAACGCCGGACTCGCCGGCCGTTTCGTGAGGGAGGTTACTATGCAAGCTGCCACCTGGCGGGGCGCAACCTGCCTGTTAGCCAGGATTCTTGCAGGCTACACCCGGCCATCGCGTTTTCCAATGTCGTTGCGGAAGGCGCGAATGGCCACATATGAAGCGCCGGCTGCTGGCGGACGCCAGAGCCGGCACATTCCGTATATGTCTTTCCTCAGTCGGCGAGGGTGCGGAAGTCACCCGCCTTGATACCGGCGCAGAATGCCCGCCACGCTGGGGGTGGTACCTCGATCGCGTGCCCGGACACCGAATCCCGGACGCCGACCCGGTGGCTACCGAGCCTGACCTCCACGCACTCGACGGCCTCACAGCGGCTACTTCGTCGCCATGCCCCAGGTCGCTCCGCCATACAACTGCCCTCCGCTGAGCCCGGCGGCGGCCCGCCGCCATCACGGGTTGCTTACCGACTGTTATCAATGTCGCACGGCGTGGCAATAGCCGAGAAGGTCTGGTGCGTGAATGAATGGCGGCGACATTGGCATACAAAGTAGAGCCGGGCATTAGCGCGGCTTTAGTACGGCACCTCTACGACGGCCTGTCGGAGAGAGTCGGTAGGCTCGGTGTTGTGAGGCGGCTGTTGACACCGGCGTGGCTCGCGCGCCACGTGCTCGCGGTCGCGCTCGTGTGCGGGTTCCTCGCCCTGGGATGGTGGCAGATCGGTCGCGCGGCCGGTGGCAACGCGCTCAGCTGGGCGTACGCCTTCGAATGGCCCGTGTTCGCGGGCTTCGTGGTCTTCATGTGGGTGCGCGAGGCGCGCCACACGTTGCGGGCCGCGGCTCCCGAGGAGTCCGTCGATGACGCGCCGCCCGTGCCTACGCCGGCGTGCGCCGGGGGGGGGGCGGGGGGCGCCCCGCCCCGCCGCGGCGGGGCCGGCGCCGC
>NZ_JAIBNX010000154.1:3229-8276 GCF_026130045.1 Micromonospora sp. CPCC 205371 | reverse complement strand
GTCGGGGGCCGCGCCCCCCGGCGAGCCCGGCGATGCCGCGCCCCCCGCCCCGCCCCGGGCCCCCGCGGCCCGGCGCCCGGTCCGCACCGCGCCGCGGCGGGCCGAGTACGACGACAGCGGCGACCCCGAACTGGCGGAATACAACCGGTACCTGGCCTGGCTCAACGCCAACCCGGGCGCCAAGCCTGCCGATTTCCCCGGCTGACCCTCGCTGATTGGAAGGACCTGACCGTGAGCGGAGCCTTGATGCGGTATCGCGCCATCGCCTATGTGGTGGGTGTGGTGCTGATCCTGCTGGTCGTGATCGGCATGCCGCTGAAGTACATCTGGGACGAGCCGGGTGTGGTCGAGACGGTCGGTCCCGCTCATGGCTTCCTGTACATGGTGTATCTGCTAGCCGCCTTCGATGTGGCGCGGCGGGCGCGGTGGCCGCTCAGCCGCATGGCGCTCGTGATGCTCGCCGGCACTGTGCCGTTCGTCTCGTTCTACGCCGAAAGGGTTGTCACTCGCTGGGTACGGCAACCCGAACCGGTGACTCGCTGAGTTCAACTTTTGGGATCGATCGTTGGGCCGATTGTGTGCCGGTCACGGTGCGTTGTAGCTTTCCCCGGTCTGATGCACGCCTCGCGCCATCGCACAAAAACCTTCACCAAACCGTTATCGGAAATTATTCGCAGATACCGATAAAGCGGGCAAATGGTGCTAAGGTGAGCCGTCACGGCATCGGGCCGGGGCAATCAGATCGAGGAGAGTAGATGGCCCACTCGGGTGCCGTCAGCGCTACATGGCGGAAGAGCACACGTTGCGAGTCTCACGCGTGCGTTGAGGTTGCGCGCGTGCCGGAGGCCGTAGCCATCCGCAACTCGACGCTGCCGCAGGAGCACCTCTCGTTCGCCGTACCCGTCTGGCGGGCCTTTGTCGCCGGTGTTCGCGCCGGTGAGTTCGACCTTCGCTGAACCGCACCGCTCACCGCGTGCAAGGGCGCTGTCGCTCTCCCGATGCGCCCTTGACCGCCCCAGTTTCAAATCGCGCCGTCCGGGCAAAAGCTGAAGTCATGACTGGACCAGCGGCGCACGGCCAGCTCCCGCCGATCGACGACGCGGGCATCGACCCCACCGAGCTGACCGACGAGGACCTCCTTCGCGAGATGGCCAGCCTGCATCGCACCCGGCTCGACACGCTGCGGCACGGCTCCGACGCCTCTCTCGCCAATCACCTGCGGCGCACCGCCGAACTTGAGACCGAGTACCTGACCCGCCATCCCGGGCGCGAGGTGGACCCCGGGCGTCTGCGCGACGGGTTCTGAGGTGGCTCACCTAGCCGAGCGGAGCATGTCGGCGCCGCCCGAGGTGGTCTTCAACACCGCAACCGACCCGGCGCGTTCCGGGTGGCTTCCCGGTGAGCTTCGCACCGCCCGGCCCGAGGTCGACATCGACCGCCTCAGCGCCCGATGGCAGCACCGGGCGATGCTCACGGTGCGCCCCAACCCCGCCGGCGGGGCGGACGTCGAGCTTCAGGTCGACGGCGGGGCAGGCGACGCCGCCGCCCGAGCGCTCGACGATCTAGCCCGCGCCGTCGATGACAACCTGACGGCGGGCTGACGGATCATTCGGGCTCAAGGCCCGCCCAGCCGCGCGGCGACTCGGGCTCGCGGTCGCCGTCGCGGCCGCTCGTGATGTCCTCGTCGACGGCCGTGTCGTCGTGTTCGGCCGCGAAGTCTTCGGTATCCGGCTCTGGGTCCTCGCCTTCCGGCTGCCCCAGCGGGCGCAAATCGTTCACGGAGATCCTCCCGCCGTCTCGCTGAGTGCCTCCAGGGCCTCATCCTGGGAGTACTCGCCCTCCGGTAGGGCGTCGATCCGCGTCAGTTCGGCCGCGGGCAGGTCGGCCGCGATCGCGGCGCGCCGGATCTCCGCGGCACTCACCCGTTCCTGCCACATGTACAGGTCGTCCAGCAGATCCTCGATCGTCACGGTGACCGGCTACCCGGCTGCCGGACGATCAAACGTCGGACGTGATCTGGAATACACCCAGGGCCGGAACACAGGCCACCCCCGCGCCGTTGAGATGACTGTCGGTGTGTCCAGTGTCCCCGGGCCTCACCTAAATTGCCTTCGCGGAATACCGTCCGGCTGGAGCCGCGTCGCGCCACTCGCCGAGAGGCGACCTGCACACCGACGCCTGAGAGGCACCGCCCGCATGGGCGGTGCCTCCTGTGTATGGGCGCCGCCCCGGCGCCGCGCGGCGCGGCCCCGCAGGGCGGTGCCGATCAAGGTCCTTTTCATCGATCAAGGGCAAATGCACGCGGAAATGAGATCGAACCACGTGCATTTGCCCTTGATCGGCGGAGAGGCGGACGGCGGAGAGGCGGACGGCGGAGAGCGGAGAGCGGAGAGCGGAGAGTGGAGGGGGTCACTCTTCGGGCGGGCGTTGGCGGGGCCAGCGGCGGGAGCCGGGCTCGCGGGCGAGGCGGCCGACGAGGCCGAACCTGCTCATCTGCCGGGGCGTCGCCTCGGCGTCGGCGAGCAGCATGACCACGCTGGCGCCGCCCAGCTGGGCCCGGTCGAGGCTCACCGAGCCGCGCGCCTGCTGGGCCACCCGCTTGGCGATGTCGAGCCCGAGGCCGGTGGAGCCCCGGTCACTGGCGCCGCGGCGCAGCGCCCGGTCGGGGTTGGCGATGCCGGGGCCGGCGTCGTCGACGCGTACCGCCACGTAGCCGTCGCGCCGCGAGATCGCCACCTCGAAGGCGGTGCCCTGCGGCGTGTACCGGAAGACGTTGCCGAGCACCGCGTCGAGCGCGGCGGCCAGCTCGGGGCGCGGCACCGGTACGGGGATGCGGGTGTGCGCCCCGATCACCTTGTACGGGCGCTGCTGGTCGCTGGCGAGCTGCGACCAGAAGACCATCCGGTCGCGGACCACCTCGCTGGCGTCGCACACACCACCGCCCTCGGGAGGCGCCGCTTGGGCCACCGCCTTCCGGCTCGTGTTGATCAGTACGTCGACCTCACCCTCCAGCGTGACGATGGCCTGGCGGATGCGGCGGATCGTACGCCGCCGGTCGAGCTCGGCCTCGCTGAACGTGCCCACGCTGGTGTCGTCGGAGTCCAGCGCGTCGGCGTCCAGCCGCAGGGCCGTGAGTGGCGTGCGCAGCCGGTGCGACAGGTCGGCGACCAGCTCGCGCTCGTTGGTGCGCGAGGTGATCAGGCGGTCGGCCATGCGGTTGAACGCGTACCCGGCCTCTGCCAGCTCGCGCGGGCCGCTTGGCTGCACGCGTACCGCTAGATCGCCATCGCCCACGGCCATGGCGGCCTGGACCAGCCCGCGCGCCGCGGCGACCGCCTTGGCGGCCAGTCGGTCGACGACGAACACGGACGCGGCGATCAGCCCCACGACCAGGCCGATGAGCAGCCACCAGTTGCCGCCGTCCTGGGCGGAGTCGGGGATGAACACCTCGACCACGGCGGTGTCGCTGCCGACCCGCACGGGCTGCAGGTACGCCGCGCCGCCGGCCACGTCGACGACCATCGAGGTGGTGCCGCTGGCGGCGCGGGTCACGTCGTCTTCGTCGGCCCGGCCGGCGGCGTTCTGGCCGAGGCCGTACACGACAGGTGTGCCGCCCGGCCCGGTGCCGGCGGCGGCGAGGGAGCGCTCGACCGCCTCACGCCCCGTCGCGACGGTGAGCGCGCCTGCCACGGCCCCGGCGCGCTGGCGCGCGTCGGCGACGGCGCGGTCGCGCGCCTCACCGTCTTGTTCGATGCCCAGCGGGATCATGAACGCCAGCGCCGCGATCGCGGTCAGCGCGGCGGTGACGTACGCGTGCGCCTGCCTTAGTCCGGTGCCACCAACCGGAAGCCGACCCCCCGCACGGTGCGCAGGTAGCGAGGCTTCGCCGCGGACTCGCCCATTTTGCGGCGGAGCCAGTACAGATGCACGTCGATGGTCTGGTCCTCGCCTACCGAGGGTTGCCGCCATACCTCCTCCAACAGCTCCCGGCGTGAAACCACGCGGCCGGGTCGCGCCGCCAGGTAGGCGAGCAGGTCGAACTCTTTGCGGGTCAGCGCGAGCGGGACGCCGTCGAGCTGAGCGCTGCGCTCGCCCACGTCGACCCGGAGCCCACCGACCTCGTGCACAGCAGGTTGTACGGTGCGGCTGGCCCTTCCGGCTCGACGGAGGACGCTGGTGATTCGGGCGTCGAGGTGGGCGCCGGTGAACGGCTTGACCATGTAGTCGTCGGCGCCGGCCCGGAGCAGTCGCACGATGGCCTGCTCGTCGTCACGCGCAGTAGCGATGATGATCGGGATGTCGGTGATCCCGCGCAGCATCCGCAGGGCGTCGGCGCCGTCGAGGTCGGGCAGGCCGAGGTCGAGAACTACCAGGTCAGGGGTCTCGGCCGCGACCCTGCGCAGCGCGTCGAGGGCCGTGCCGACCGCGTGCACGGCGTGCCCACGGTCGGCCAGCGAACGCAGCATCGCCCCGCGTACGACGTGGTCATCCTCGACCAGGAGCACGGTGGCCATGCGAAGACGGTACTGCGCTTGGCAAGCCTTGCGTACGTCGGCTTGATTCCGCTCTGCGGGATACCGCGTGGTATCGCCGCATGAGCCGAGACCTGCTGGGAAAGTGGGTGGAGTGAATCGCTCCACCGTCGCGCCGGCCCCCGAGGCCGGCGCTCCCCTGAAAGACGACGACCTCTGGCATGGCGCCGCGGCCGTCCTCGACGCCAACTGGGAACGGGACCACACGGTGCCATCCCGGACCCTGTATCCACACCACTGGAACTGGGACGCCGGGTTCATCGCCGTGGGGCTCGCCCACCACGACCCCGCCCGAGCGTGGGCTGACCTGCACAGCCTGTTCTCGGCGCAGTGGATCGACGGGAGGGTGCCGCACATCGTCTTCGACCCTGACGTGTCCGAGCGCGACTACTTCCCCGGGCCGGCGTTCTGGGACAGCGCGGCGATGCCCGGGCGGGTCCGCGGTCTGGCGGCCGGGCCCGGGGCGGCCCCCGGGCGGCCGCCCCCCGGGGGCGGGCGGTGGGGGGGGGGGGCGG
>NZ_JAIBNX010000154.1:0-3219 GCF_026130045.1 Micromonospora sp. CPCC 205371 | reverse complement strand
CTCGCCGGTCTGACGACCGGCATCGTGCAGCCGCCGGTGCACGCGCTCGCGGTGGTCGAGATGTGGCGGCGGGCGCCGGACGAGGTCGAGCTGCGGTGGCTGTACGAGCGGTTGGCGCACCAGCAGCGGTACCTGCTGGAGCGGCGCAACGTCGGCGGTGTGGGCCTGGCCAGCATCGTGCACCCGTGGGAGTCGGGCCTCGACAACAGCCCGTCGTGGGACGCGGTGCTCGGCGCGATCCCGGTCGACCTGGAGATGATGCGCAAGTACCGCCGGCAGGACAACCGGGTGGCCAACTCGGACCACCGGCCAACCGACGCGGACTACGCGCGGTACATCGCGATCGCGGCCAACTACCGCGACGGCGGCTACCTGGACGCCGGGCTGATCGACCGGCACCCGTTCCTGGTGGAATGCCCTGGTTTCAACGCCATCCTGGGCGCGGCCGAGCACGCCCTCGCCGAACTGGCCGAAGTAGTGGGCGCCGACCCGGCACCGCACCGGGAGCGCGCCGCCCGGATCGCCCGCACGCTCGTCGACCGGCTCTACGACCCGGCCACCGGGATGTTTCACGCCCGCGACGTGCGCACCGGCCAGCTGAGCCCGGCCCGCTGCGTCAACGGGCTGATCCCGCTGATCATGCCCGACCTGCCTGCCGAGGTCGTGGACTCGCTGGTGGCGGCCGCCACGTCGGAGCGTTTCGGCATCGGCCCGCTGCCGGTCCCCAGCTACGACCGCACCGCGCCCGACCTCGACCGGCTGCGGTACTGGCGCGGCCCGATCTGGATCAACGTCAACTGGCTGCTCTGGCGAGGGCTGCGCGCTCACGGCCGTGATCACGAGGCGGCGGCCCTGCGGGAGGCGATGCTGGCACTCGTGCGGCGGGGCGGCTACCACGAGTACTTCGATCCGGTGACCGGCGACGGCATCGGCTCGGCCGCGTTCTCCTGGACGGCCGCGCTGACGATGGATCTCCTCGCGGGGGCGTGAACCGGGCGATCTTGGACGGCGCATAGCATGGCACGGTCATCACCGACGAGTACCGAGGAGATCACCGTGTCCGCACCCCGTACCCCAGCTGTGGCCGACCCCATCGTCGTCCCGGCCGGTACGACGGCGGCCGACGCGGTGGCCGCCGCTGGCCTGCCCACGACGGGCCCTTCGGCGATCGTGGTCGTCCGCGATGGTGACACTCTTCGCGACCTCGACTGGGCGCCGGGCGCCGACACCACCGTCACGCCGGTGGCGATCGGTGAGCCCGACGGGCTCAACGTGCTGCGGCACTCCACAGCGCACGTGCTCGCCCAGGCCGTGCAAGACGTGTTTCCCGAGGCCAAGCTGGGCATCGGGCCGCCCGTCACCAACGGGTTCTACTACGACTTCGACGTGCCGCGGCCATTCCAGCCGGACGACCTCGACAAGCTCGAAAAGCGCATGCAGGAGATCGTCAAGTCGGGGCAGCGGTTCCGGCGGCGGCGGTTCGAGAGCGTCGACGAGGCTCGCGCCGAACTGGCCGACGAGCCGTACAAGCTGGAATTGGTCGGCACCGCTGGCGCCGGCGGCTTCGACGCTGCCGAGATCATGGAGGTGGGCTCCGATTCAGAGCTCACGATCTACGACAACATCGACGCCTCCTCCGACAAGGTGTGCTGGTCAGACCTGTGCCGCGGCCCGCACCTGCCCAACACGCGGCTCATAGGCGCGTTCAAGCTGATGCGCAGCGCCGCTGCGTACTGGCGGGGCTCGGAGAAGAACCCGCAGCTCCAGCGCGTGTACGGGACCGCCTGGCCGACCCGCGACGCGCTCAAGGGATACCTGAAGCTTCTCGAAGAGGCCGCCCGGCGCGACCACCGCAAGCTCGGCGCGGACCTCGACCTGTTCTCGTTCCCCGACGAGATCGGCTCGGGCCTCGCGGTGTTCCACCCCAAGGGCGGGATCATCCGGCGCGAGCTCGAAAACTACTCGCGGGTCCGGCACGAGCAGTCCGGGTACGAGTTCGTCAACACGCCGCACATCACCAAGGCGCACCTGTTCGAGACCTCTGGGCACCTGCCGTACTACGCCGACACGATGTTCCCGCCGATGGACCTCGAAGGCGCGCAGTACTACCTCAAGGCCATGAACTGCCCCATGCACAACCTGATCTTCCGGTCGCGCGGGCGGTCGTACCGGGAGCTGCCGCTGCGGCTGTTCGAGTTCGGCACGGTGTACCGGTACGAGAAGTCGGGCGTGGTGCACGGGCTGACCCGGGTGCGCGGTCTGACCATGGACGACTCGCACATCTACTGCACCAAGGAGCAGATGCCAGGCGAGTTGCGCACGCTGCTGGCGTTCGTGCTCGACCTGCTGCGCGACTACGGCCTCGACGACTTCTACCTCGAGCTGTCGACCCGCGGCGACTCCGACAAGTTCATCGGGTCGGACGAAGAGTGGGCCGAGGCCACCGAAACGCTGCGGCGGGCCGCCGAGGACTCCGGGCTGGAGCTGGTGCCCGACCCGGGCGGCGCGGCGTTCTACGGTCCGAAGATCTCGGTGCAGGCCCGCGACGCGATCGGCCGCACCTGGCAGATGTCGACGATCCAGCTCGACTTCAACCAGCCGAAGCGGTTCGGGCTGGAGTACCAGGCGGCCGACGGCAGCCGGCAGCAGCCGATCATGATCCACCGGGCGCTGTTCGGGTCGATCGAGCGGTTCTTCGGCATCCTGACCGAGCACTACGCGGGGGCGTTCCCGGCGTGGTTGGCACCCGTGCAGGTGGTGGGCATCCCGATCCGCGACGACCACGCTTCCTACTTGGCCGCCTTCGTCGCGTCCTTGAAAGAGGCGGGCATTCGGGCCGAAGTGGACGCCTCCGACGACCGGATGCAGAAGAAGATCCGCACGGCGCAGCAGCAGAAGATCCCGTTCATGGCGATCGCGGGCGACGCCGACGTCGAGGCGGGCACGGTGTCGTTCCGGTACCGGGACGGGTCGCAGCGCAACGGCGTACCGCTGGCGGAGGCCGTGGAGCACGTGGTCGAGGTCGTCCGCTCCCGCACCAACGCCGGCCCGTCCGCGTCCTAACCGCACCCCGCTTGCCGCGCTTGCCGCGGCGCGGTCGCTCGCGCGGCGCGGTCGCGCGGCGGCGCGGCGCTGTCGCGCCTCTGGTCGCCCTCTTTTCGTCGATCAAGGGCGAATGCACGTGGTTGGATCTCTTTTCCGCGTGCGTTTGCCCTTGAT
>NZ_JAIBNX010000153.1:17123-20117 GCF_026130045.1 Micromonospora sp. CPCC 205371 | reverse complement strand
GGGCGGCAGGGGAGGAGGCCCCTCAGCCCGGGGCGGCGCGGCGGGCTCGCGGCACCGGGTCGGGGCGCCCCGCGGCGGGGGCCGCGCGCTGGCGTGGCGGCGCCGCGACGTCGATCAAGGAGATGTCCGTCGATCAAGGGCGAATGCACGCGGTTTGATCGCGAAACCACGTGCGTTTGCCCTTGATCGGCGAGGGCAGCGGCGTGTCGCCGCCGGCGCGCCGGGCCGCGCCGGGCCGCGTTGAGCCGCGCCGGGCCGCGTTGGGTCGCGTTGGGTCGCGTTGGGTCGCGTTGGGTCGCGTCGGGCCGGGTTGGGCCGGGTCGGGCCGCGTCGGGTCGGGAGGTGCGGTGGGGGTCGGGGGTGGTGCCACGCTCTGACTGGCGGTTACGCCGCGTCGTGGGCTGTGGGGCTGGGCGCGATGGCCGCGGGGCGCGGCGTCGGTCGGGTCGGGTGCCGCCGTGCCGGGGCATACCCCCTGCCCGCTCCCACGGCGTACGTGTGGACGTGGTTGGATCTCAAGGTCGCCGTGCGTGTGGGCGCTCCCGGCGCGGGCGCGGTATGGCTGGCTCGGGCGGTCAGGCGGCGACGCTGAGTAGGCGCCTGGAAGGCTGGGTATGGCGGGGTTTGTGCGTGGTGTCCGTATCGGCGTCGACGTCGGTCAGGTGCGCGTCGGAGTGGCCGTCTGTGACCCGGACGGCATCCTCGCGACGCCCCTCGTCACGCTCCGCCGCGACCTGAATGTAGATATTGATGCTCAGCCTTCCGATATCGTTGAACTTGCACGACTCGTAGATGCGTATCAAAGCGTAGAGGTCGTCGTCGGCTTGCCGGTGACCCTCGCCGGGCGGGATGGGCCCGCTGCGGTGCAGGTCAGGGCCTATGCGGACCGGCTCGCGCGGGTGATCAGTCCGGTTCCTGTGAGGCTGTACGACGAGAGGATGTCGACGGTTGCGGCAACCCGTAGGCTGGCCGAACGTGGCGTGCGGGGTAAGCGCCAGCGCGCGGTCGTCGATCAGGCTGCCGCCGTAGAGATCCTGCAGGGCTGGCTAGACGCGCAGCGGAGGCGTACGTGATGATCGACGAGCTTGAGCTCGCGTTCGATGATCCCGGCGATAAGGGCCGTCATCGGCGGGGCCGCAGGCGGGCAGGCGACCGTAAGAAGGGTAAGGGCGGGAGCGGCGGCAAGAGCATCGTCGCGCTGCTGATGTCTGTGGTCCTGCTCGGCGCGCTGGGAGCCGGCGTCTGGTACGGCTTTGACCGGGTGCAGAACTTCTTCACGACCCCCGACTACACCGGTGGTGGCACCAGCGAGGTGACAATTCAGGTCAAGAAGGGCGACACGGCCACCGATATCGGCAACACTCTCGTCCAGGCCGACGTGGTCAAGAGCGCCAAGGCGTTCGTCAATGCCGCCAAGGAAAACTCGCGCAGCGCCAACATCCAGCCCGGCACCTACAAGGTGCGCAAGCAGATGCGCGCCGCAGACGCCCTCGCGTTGCTCATCGACCCCAAAAATAGGCAGGTCAACGGCCACACAATCCCCGAGGGCCTCTCCGCGAAGGCGACCTTCAAAGAGCTGGAGAAGGACACCGGCATCCCGGCGGCCGAGTTCGAAAAGGCGGCCAAGGACCCGCTGGCGCTCGGCATCCCGGACTGGTGGTTCACGCGCACCGACGGCAAGACGGTCACGCAACCCTCGATCGAGGGCTTCCTCTTCCCGGACACCTACGAGTTCGACGCCAACGCGACTGCCGACACCATCATTCGTGCGATGGTGTCGCGGTTCCTGACGGTGACCGGCGACATGAAGTTCGCCGAGGCCGTGCAGCCTCTCGGCATCAGCCCGTACGAGGCGCTGATCGTCGCCTCGCTCGCCCAGGCGGAAGCGGGCATCCCGGAAGATCTCGCCAAGGTGGCACGAGTCGCCTACAACCGGCTCTATAAAGATTTCCCGTGCAACTGCCTCGAAATGGACGTCACGGTCAACTACTGGTTCGAGTTGAACGGCAAGCCGCGCAAGGCCTCCAAGGACATGACGGTCTCCGAGCTCAACGACCCCAAGAACCCGTACAACCGCAAGCTCAAGGGCCTCATCCCCACGCCGATCGACAACCCCGGCAAGGCAGCGTTGGAGGGTGCGATCAGGCCCACGGGCGGCGACATCTACTACTTCGTCGCCATCGACAAGACGGGCAAGTCGGCCTTCGCGAAGACATCCGCGGAGCACGAGGCCAACAAGGCAATAGCACGGAAGAACGGGGTTCTTTGATCGAGATCCACCGGGCCGCCGTCCTCGGCAAGCCCATCGCACACTCGCTCTCGCCGGTCATCCACAACGCCGGGTACGCCGCCGCCGGGCTCGCCGGCTGGGAGTACACGGCCATGGAGTGCGCGGAGGCCGAGCTGCCCGACCGCGTCGCGGGGCTCCCGCGCGGGGGGCCCGGGCCCGGAGGGGGCCGGGCTGCCGCTGACCATGCGGCCCAAAGAGGTGGCGTTGTCGGTTGCCGCTGAGGCCCCGCCGGTCGCGGCCGCGACCGGTGCGGCAAACACTTTGGTACGCCGACACGACGGCTCCTGGTTCGCTGACAACACCGATGTGCCGGGCATGGTCGAGGTGCTGGGCGGCATCCCCGCGGGCGCGCGGTTCACGCTGCTCGGGGCCGGTGGCACGGCGCGCGCCGCGATCGCGGCCGCCGCACAGGTGGGTGCCGCCGGCGTGACCGTCGTCGCCCGCCGCACCGAGGCGATCGACGAACTGCGTCCCGTGGCCGCCGCTGTCGGCGTACCCCTTGAAGCTGCCGCGTGGGGTGACGTGCCGGCGGCCGACGTGCTGGTCTCGACCGTGCCACGCGGTGTGGCGGACCCATTGGCCGGAGTGATCGCCTGGCGGCCCCCCACCGTGTTCTTCGGCGCCCTCTACGACCCGCGGCCGACGCCGCTGGCGGGCGCGGGGGGCGGCGCGGGGTGGCCCGGCGGGGCGGGTCCGCCCCCGCC
>NZ_JAIBNX010000153.1:0-17113 GCF_026130045.1 Micromonospora sp. CPCC 205371 | reverse complement strand
GCGCCCGCCGGGCGGCCCGCCCCCGGGTTCCCCGACCCCCCCTCCGCCCGGTGGCCCGCGCCGCGGGCGGCCGCGGCGCCCGCCGCGGGCTGCCGCGTGGTCTCCGGTCTCGACCTGCTGCTGGCTCAGGCGGTGGGACAGTTCGAGCAGTTCACCGGGCATGCGGCCCCGGTCGACGCCATGCGGGAGGCCCTGTTCGCCGCCCGCCGGCCGGCCTGAGACACTTCTCCTCGTGTTGCGTTGGTTGACCGCGGGTGAGTCGCACGGGCCCGCGCTGGTTGCTGTCCTGGAGGGTGTGCCCGCCGGGGTCGAGGTGACGAGCGCCGAGATAGGACGAGAGCTGGCGCGCCGCCGGCTGGGATACGGGCGCGGTGCGCGCATGGCGTTCGAGCAGGACGCCATCGAGATCATCGGCGGCATCCGGCACGGCCTCACGCTGGGCAGCCCGGTGGCGGTGCGCGTCGGCAACTCCGAGTGGCCCAAGTGGCAGACGGTGATGGCGGCTGACCCGGTCGACCCCGCGGAGCTGGCGAGCCAGGCCCGAAACGCGCCGTTGACGCGGCCGCGGCCGGGCCATGCTGACCTCGCCGGCATGCAGAAGTACGGGCACACCGACGCCCGGCCGATCCTCGAGCGGGCCAGCGCGCGCGAGACCGCCGCGCGGGTGGCCGTGGGCACGGTCGCCAAGGCGCTGCTGAAGCAGGCCCTCGGCATCGAGATCGTCTCGCACGTGGTGGAGTTGGGTTCGGTGGCGGCCAAGCCGGGCCTGGCGCCGCGCCCCGAAGACGCCGAACGCGTCGACGCCGACCCGCTGCGCTGCCTCGACCCCGAGGCGAGCGCCCGCATGGTCGCCGAGGTCGACGCCGCTAAGAAGGACGCCGACACGCTGGGCGGCGTCGTCGAGGTCCTCGCATACGGTGTGCCGCCGGGCCTGGGCAGCCACGTCCAGTGGGACCGCAAGCTCGACGCCCGGCTCGCGACCGCGCTGATGTCGATCCAGGCCATCAAGGGCGTGGAGATCGGCGATGCGTGGCTGCAGGCGCGTTCGCGCGGCTCCCAGGCGCACGACGAGATCATCCCGACGGCGAGCGGAGTCAAGCGGGTCACCGACCGGGCCGGCGGCCTGGAGGGTGGCATCACGACCGGCGAGCCGCTGCGGGTCAAGGCCGCCATGAAGCCGATCTCGTCTCTCAACCGCGCGCTGTCCACCGTAGACGTCCTGACGGGCGAGCCGGCCACCGCCATCAACCAGCGCTCCGACGTCTGCGCGGTCCCGGCCGCCGCGGTCGTCGCCGAGGCCATGGTGGCGCTCGTACTGGCCGAGGCGGCGACTGAGAAGTTCGGTGGCGACTCGGTCGCGGAGATCCGGCGCAACCTCGACGGATACCTCGAAAACCTGGTGATCCGCTGATGGCTCTGGTGTGTGTGGTGGTCCTTTGATGGGTCCTGTGTGCGTGCTCGTCGGCGTGATGGGTGCCGGAAAGACGACCGTGGGCGAGCTGCTGGCCGCCGACCTGGGCGTCGAGTTCCGCGACACCGACGTCGACATCGAAGCCGCCGCCGGCCGCCCGATCTCCGACATCTTCGTGCAGGATGGCGAGGCGCACTTCCGCGACCTGGAGCGGGCGGCGGTGGCGGCGGCGCTCTCATCCTTTGACGGGGTGCTGGCGCTGGGCGGCGGCGCGATCCTCGCCGAGGAGACCCGAGCCGCGCTGTCGGGTCACACCGTGGTCTTCTTGTCGGTGGAGCTGGCCGACGCGGTCAAGCGGGTGGGGTTGGGCACGGGCCGGCCACTGCTGGCGATCAACCCGCGCGCCACCCTGAAGCATTTGATGGACCAGCGCCGCCCCCTGTACCTGGAGGTGGCCACGTACACCGTGGCGACGGACGGCCGCCCCGCCGAAGACGTGGCGGCCGAAATCCGCACCCTTCTCAAGACCTAACCATCACGCCAGGTCCGCTAGGAGGGACGCTAGCGCCGCCGGTTCGCTCAGCATGGGCCAGTGGCCGGTCGACAGGCCGCGTACCTCGCCGTCCTGGAACTCGGTGAAGAACGGGTGGCCCTGGGCGATCATCTCGCGCACCTGGTCGAGCGGGATCACGCACGCGACCAGCGCGTTGCGCACCTTCGCGTGCCGCTTCCGCCGCACCGGCTGCGTCGCGGCTCCGAGTGGGTGCGGGGTCGCCCGGGACCGCAATGTCGCGAGTGCCTCCTCGTCGAGGCCGGCCAAGTTGACCGGGTCGGCGGCCGGGTCCCAGGGTGGCGGCGGGATCAGGTGGCCGTCGCCGATCAGTGTGCGGAGCCGTTCCTGCTCCGCAGGCTCGTTGGTGTCAAACTGCGACATACCATCAGGAAGCGGTCCACTGTCCACATAGACCACTTGGGCGATCCGCTCCGGGATGCGGTCGGCGGCCTGGGTGACCGGCATGCCACCACCTGAGTGACCGACCAGTACCACATTGTGCAGGTCATGCTCCTCGATCAGCCGTACCACGTCGTCGGTGTGGGTATCCAGATCCACTTCCGGCGTGGCGAGGTGCGCGCGCTCGCCAACTCCGGTCAGGGTGAGGGGGTGGACGTCGTGGCCGGCATCGCTAAGTGCGGTCGTCACGTCTTGCCATGCCCACGCCCCGAGCCAGAACCCCGGTACCAGAACGAATGTCGTCATGACACCGAGGTTAAGATCAAATCAGGACAGCTTCCGCCCGATTAAGGAGTGTGGCCTGTGTCACATCCTGCGTCACGGGTGCTGGGCATGCTTGAGCTCCTGCAGACCCATCACCGGCTCACCGGCGCCGACCTGGGCGCGCGCCTCGGGGTCGACGAGCGCACCGTCCGGCGGTACGCCGGCACGCTGGCCGACCTGGGCATTCCCGTCACCGCGTACCGCGGCCGGTACGGCGGGTACCGGCTGGCACCCGGGTACAAGCTGCCGCCGTTGATGCTCACCGACGAGGAGGCCGTCGCCGTCGTGCTCGGTCTGGTCGCCGCGGAGCACCTTGGCCTCGCTACCGAGGCACCGGCAACCGGCGTCGCCCTCGCCAAGATCCAAAGGGTACTGCCGTCGGTCCTCGCCGACCGCCTCGCCGCCGTGCAGGACACGCTCGGCTTCACGATGAGACCGCGCACCGAGGCGGTCCGGCCAGCCACCGCCACACTGCTGTCGCTGGGCGCCGCCACCCGGGAACGCCGCCGGATCACGCTCACGTACCGGTCCTGGCGCGGTGGGGTGTCGCTGCGCGAGCTGGACCCGTACGGCTTGGTCTTCCACGCCGGCCGCTGGTACCTGACCGGGCTCGACCACCGCAGCGACGAGATCCGCACGTTCCGGCTCGACCGCATCGCCGCAATCGATGTCGGTGACGAGACCTTCGACGTACCGGACGGCTTCGACCCGGTCGCGCACGTGACCCGATCACTGGCCGGTGTTCCGTACGCGTGGGAGGTCGAGGTGCTGCTGGAGACCGACATGGTGCAGGCTCGCAAGCGGGTGCCCGCGAGCGTGGCCGAGCTGAGCGAGTCGGCCGACGGGGTGTTGATGCGCTGCCGCGCCCAACGCCTCGACGGGATGGCACAGATGCTGGCCGGGCTGGGCTGGCCGTTCACGGTCGTGCGGCCAGACGAGCTGCGCACGGCTCTCGCCGACTACGCCCAACAGCTGGCCAAGATGGCGGACAGAAAACCCTGCTGATTGGCGCTCGCTCCGCTCGCGCCGGCCCGGGGCCGTGAAGCGGTAGCGGGGCATCGGGCATACCCGAGTGTTCACACACTCCTGGAGGTACCCGATGAATGGACCCGCGCCACCGGAGGCCGAAGCCGCCGACGACCTCGCGGTGCTCGCGGCCTCGCGCGCAAACCCGGACCGGTTCGTGGCGCTCTTCGACCGCTACTACCCGGAGATCCACCGGTACGCCCGCAGCCGCCTCGGCGCGGAAGTGGCCGACGACGTCGCCTCGGAGACGTTCCTGATCGCGTTCCGGCGGCGGGCCGAGTTCGACCCGGGCGTCGGGGCGGGCCTGGTGCGGTCGTGGCTGTACGGCATCGCCACCAACCTGGTGCACCGCCACCGCCGGACCGAGGACCGGCGGTACCGGGCCCTCGCCCGCGTGCCCGACGAGCCCGACGACCCCGGCCACGACGAGCGGGTCGTGGTCCGGCTCAGCGCCGAGCGCATCCGCGGCGAGCTGGCGGCGGCGCTCGCCGCGCTGCACGAGCGGGACCGCGATGTGCTGCTGTTGATGGCTCTCGGCGGGCTGGACCACCACGAGATCGCCGCGACTCTGGGCATCCCCTACGGCACGGTCTGCTCTCGCCTCAACCGCGTCCGGCGCAAGGTTCGTGCCGCGCTGGGCGTCGACCCCACCGACGTTGACTGAGCACAAAGGACATGAATGACATGGACGACATCAACCTGATCCGGACCGTACTGGTCGAAGAGGTCGACGACGACCACCGGGACACCGCCCGGAGCAAGCTCCTGGAGGCGGTCGCCATGGACGGCGTACCGGCGCGGCGTCCCCAGAAGAGCAAGCGGCGGTGGTCGCTCATCGGCGCGGGTACCGGTTTGGTCGCGGCGGCAGCCGCGGTCGTGGTCGCGCTCGGCACCGGCTCGGCGACGCCCACCGCGCCGCCCGATGGTTCGCAGGTCGAGGCCGCGGCGCCGGCGAACGCCCAGGAGTTCCTGCTCGCGGCCGCCACCCGGGCGGAGCGCGCCCCCGCCAGGAGCGGCAAGTACTGGCACGTCCGCTGGGTGATGCACTGGGGGAGCGAATCCGACCCCAGCACAAGGGTGGTCGAGCAGTGGCAGGCAGCCGACGCACGCCAGCAGAGCTGGTGGGGCGTTGGCGAGTTCAAGGACGGGGTTTTCACGCCGAGCTTGGACAAGGTGAAGCGCGTCGGCTACGGCTGGGAGGCGGAGTTCAGCCCGGCTGAGATCCGCAACCTGCCGACCGACCCGGCGGCCCTTCGCGCTGTGCTGGAGGCGAAGAGCAAGGCGAACGCCGCCGAGCCCGGACCCACGGGCGACGACTACCTGTTCGCCGCCACCGCCGGGCTGCTGGCCCGCGCACCGGCCACGCCCGCACAGCTGGCGGCGTGCTACCGGCTGCTGGCCTCGCTGCCCGGGGTGGAGCTGGCAGGCACCGCCACCGACAGCGAGGGCCGCACGGGGATGCTGGTCCGCCGGCATGACGCCGAGGCCGGCACCGGTGGTTCCGGCCGCACCGAAGACGTCGACCTGATCATCGACCAGCAGACGTACCAGGTGCTCGCCACCACCAAGATCCTCCGGGCGACGTTTGCGGGACACCCCGCCCAGACGCTGTCGTCGCAGTCTGTCTACACCCACCGGGAGTGGACCGACGAGGAACCTACGATGCCGTCAGGTACTCCGACGAAGTAGTGAACTCCGCGAGGGCGTCCGGCAGCGGGTCCACCCCGATGCCGGCGCCTTCCGGCACGCGCAGGTGTCCGTCGTTCAAGACGAACGGTTCGGTCACGTCGCGCGCGAAGTACCGGCTGGACGCGGACGTGTCACCCGGCAGCGTGAAGCCGGGCAGCGCCGCCAGGGCCACGTTGGCCGCCCGGCCGATGCCGGTCTCCAGCATCCCGCCGCACCACACCGGTATCCCGTTCGCCCGGCACAGGTCGTGGACCCCCCCCCCCCCCAGACCCCCGCCGCCGCGGCGGGGCTTGATGTTGCTGACGGGGGCGGCCCGCAGGGGGGGCGCGGCGGCCACCGCCTCCGCCGAGCCGATCGACTCGTCGAGGCACACGGGAGTGCGGATCAGCCGGGCCAGTTCGGCGTGCTGCCGGATGTCGTCTTCGGCGAGCGGCTGCTCGATCAGGAGCAGGTCGAAGTTGTCCAGCTTTTGGAGAGTCTGTGCGTCGGCGAGCGTGTAGGCGGCGTTCGCGTCGACCTGGAGCAGGACGTCGCCGAAGCGTTCCCGCACCGCGCGGACCGCTGCCACGTCCCAGCCCGGCTCGATCTTCAGCTTGATCCGCAGGTATCCCTCCGCGAGGTACCCGTCGACCGCGTCGAGCAGCTCGGGGATCGAGTCCATGATGCCCACCGACACCCCGGCCGGCACCCGGTCGCGCTCGGCGCCCAGGAAGGCGCCGAACGACTCGCCACGGGCCCTGAGCTGGGCGTCCAGCACGGCCGTCTCCAGCGCCGCCTTGGCCATGCGATGCCCGCGTACGGGTGCCAGCAACGGGGCTACCCGAGAAGCTGTCACGGCGCGCGCGGCCATCAGCGGCGGCGCCAGGAACCGCCGGATCACCTCCGCCGCGCCGTCCACATACTCGGACGAGTACACCGGCTCGGACATCGCGACGCACTCGCCCCAGCCCTCCGCGTCGGGCGTCACCACCCGCACCAGCAGCACGTCGCGCGCGGTCTCCGTGCCGAACGACGTGCGGAACGGCGCCACCAGCGGCATCGCGATGCGCCGCAACTCAACTCCCGTGATGTCCACACCAGCAGTTCTACTAGGCTCGACCCCGATGGACGAGCTCACGCGCATACCGGTCGGCGGCGACCGCCCGTACGAGGTTCTGGTCGGCCGCGACCTGCTGGGCGCGCTGCCCGGCCTGGTCGGTGGCGCCGCCCGGGCCGCTGTGCTCTACGCACCGCCGCTCAAGCCGCACGCCGACGCGGTCGGCGAGACCCTGGCCGCGGCGGGGGTCCGGCCAACGCTGGTCGACGTGCCCGACGCCGAGGCCGGCAAGACCATGGACGTCGCCGCGCACTGCTGGGACCAGCTCGGGGCGGCCGGCTTTACCCGTACCGACGTCGTCGTCGGGGTCGGCGGCGGCGCGGTCACCGACCTGGCTGGCTTCGTCGCGGCCTGCTGGCTGCGCGGGGTGCGGTGGGTGCCGGTCTCGACCAGCCTGCTCGGCATGGTCGACGCCGCCGTTGGCGGCAAGACCGGTGTCAACACCGCCGCCGGCAAGAACCTCGTGGGTGCGTTCCACCCGCCCGCCGGGGTCCTCTGCGACCTGGCCACCCTCGACAGTCTGCCGCCGACCGACCTGGTCGCGGGGCTCGCCGAGGTGGTCAAGTGCGGCTTCATCGCCGACCCCGCGATCCTCGACCTGATCGAGCGCGGCCCGGCCGCGGCGGCCGACCCCGCGACGCCCGCCCTGCGCGAGCTGGTCGAGCGCGCGATCAGGGTCAAGGCGCAGGTCGTCTCCGCCGACCTGCGAGAGTCCGGCCTGCGGGAGATCCTCAACTACGGGCACACGCTCGCGCACGCGATCGAAAAGGTCGAGGGGTACGCGTGGCGGCACGGTCACGCCGTCTCGGTGGGTCTGGTGTACGCGGCCGCGCTGGGCGTCCTCGCCGGCCGGCTCGACACCGGCACGGCTGCCCGGCATCGCGCCGTGCTCACCGCCCTCGGGCTTCCGACCACCTACCGGGCGGACGCCTGGCCGGACCTGCTCGCCACGATGCGCGTGGACAAGAAGGCCCGCGGCGCGACGTTGCGCTTCGTCGTGCTCGACGGCCTGGCCACACCGTCCATCCTGGATGGTCCATCGGACGAGCTGTTGCTTTCCGCTTACCAGGAGGTGGCGTCATAAGAGTCTATGTCCTCAATGGACCGAACCTGGGACGGCTCGGCACCCGCCAGGTCGACGTGTACGGCGTGATGTCGTACCCGGATCTGGTCGGCCTGTGCGAGAGCGCAGGCAAGGAGCTGGGCCTCGACGTCGAGGTGCGGCAGACCGACGCCGAGCACGAGATGCTGGCCTGGTTGCACGCGGCGGCCGACGAGCGGGCACCCGTCGTGCTCAATCCAGGCGCGTGGTCGCACTACTCATACGCGGTCCGGGACGCGTGCGCCATGCTGCGAGCCCTGCTCGTCGAGGTGCACATCTCGAACATCCACGCGCGCGAGGAGTTCCGGCACCACTCGGTGGTGTCCGCGGTCGCCACCGGCGTCATCGCTGGCCTTGGCGTCGACGGATACCGGCTGGCGCTCACCCACATCGCGCAACGGCAAGCACAGCAGTAGCCCGAGGCAGATCCACACGTACGCGTTCGCGCCCGCGAAGGCGAACGGTCCGCCCGAAAACCACAGCCATACCAGGCCGCTGCACAACACCGCGTACAGCGCACCGGCCACCACGCGGCGGTGCGTGGCGAGCAGTACCAGGGCGGGCAGCACCCAAACCAGGTGGTGCACCCACGTGATCGGACTGACCAGACAGCCAGTCACGCCGGTCAGGGCGGCACCGGTGAGTGGGTCGGCGCGGCGCACCCGGTACGCCCACACGGCCAGGACCGCGGCCACCGCCACGAGCCAGCCCAGCCGGCTCGGCGCTGTCGGGTCCAGCCGCGCCAGGACGCCCTGCAGTGACTGGTTCGACACATACGCCAGGTCGCCGACCCGACCGGTATGCCAAAGCGCCTCGGTCCAGAACGTGCGCGACGCGTCCGGTGCGACAGCGACCGCGAGCAGGGTCGCGCCCGCTGTGGTGCCCGCCGCCACGGCTGCCGCGCGGCGCTGCCCGGTGACGACGAGGTACAGCAGGAAAATGCCCGGGGTCAGCTTCACCGCGGTGGCGAGGCCGATGCCCACACCGGCGAAGCGGGTGCCGCGCAGCAGGCGGGTGTCGACGGCGACGAGAGCCAGCAGTACTAGGTTGACCTGGCCGAAGCTGAACGTGTCGCGTACCGGCTCGAAGACGGCGAACGCGCACGCGGCCACGATGTAGGTGAACCACGTCCGACGGCCTACGAGCAGGCGGACGAGCAGGGCGCTCGCCGCGGTGTTCAGCACGAGGCTGGCGGCGATCGCCGGGTGCCAGTCGAACAGCGCGAGCGGGCTCAGCACCAGAGCCGCGAACGGCGGATAAGTGAAGCCGTACCGCGTGTTGCCGCGCACGTAGTCGTAGAGGGCGCCGCCGTCGCGCAGCCAATGGTGTACCGCGCCGTGGTAGACGCCCACGTCGAAGAAGCCGCGATGCCCCGGCACGTACGCGAGGAACAGCGCGACGGCGGCGATCAGGCCCGCCGCGAGCAGCGCGCGCCTCTTCCGGCTCGCGGCGCCGGCTTGGGTCCGCGTCACCGGGCGGGCGCCGGGACGCGGGTGCCGTCGCGGCCGTCGGCCTCGCGTGGCGGGCGGAGCGCGGTGCGGGCGGCGAGCAGCAACGCCACAAGCGCGACGCCTAGTGCCGCCTGCGCCACATGTCCCGGGCCGGGTGCGAACCCGCGGGGCAGGACCACCACGGCGAGGACCGCCCAGGCCGGGGCGGCCAGCCGCCGCATCCGACCGTCGGGCGCCGCCGCGGCGAGCGGGACCAGTCCCCATAGGAGGTACCACGGGCGCAGCGCCGGTCCAAACAGGACGAACGCGCCAAGGCACAGGCCCACCGCGTACACCGGGCCGAGGCGGTCCCGGCGCAACCAGAGCGCCAGTCCACACGCGATCGCGGCGGCGAGCCCGATCCAGCGCCACAGCGACAGCGCGCCCGTGAGGTGACCGAGTCCGCTGACCAGGGACCAGTTCTGCGGCGACACCGGTGTGTCGAGCGCGCCCACCCAGCCGTACCCGGTACCCGCGACCGCCGTCACCATCACCGTCGCGCCGGCGGCCACAGCGCCGGCCGCGAGCACCGCTCGGGTACGGCGCCAGCGGCCGGTGAGCTGCGCCCACCAGATCGGCGCGACGAACAGCAGCCCCAGCGCGGCCGGCACCTTCACCAGCGCCGCAAGCGCGACGAGTGCGGCACCGAGCGCCGGGTGCCGGGCCAGCGCGGCGGCCAGCCCGGCGACCAGCAGCCCGAGCATCAGCGCGTCGTTGTGGGCGCCGGCCACGAGATGGGTGAGCACGAGCGGGTTCAGCACGCCGAGCCAGAGGGCGGCGGACGGGTCCACGCCGCAGCGGCGAGCCAGCCCCGGCAGTACAGCCGTCACCAGTGCCACACCGGTCACGGCGACCAGCCGCATGCCTACTATGCCGGCGGTCAGGTGGGCGCCCGAAACCGCCGCGACGCCCGCCGCCACGAGCAGGAACAGCGGCCCATAGGGGGTCGGCGTGTGCTGCCAGAGGGCTGGGACCTCCGCCGCGAGCGGCCCGCCGAACGCGGCCGGCCCGTGCCGGTACACGTCGAGGCCCGCGCCGACCATCGCACCCTGCGCGAGGTAGCTGTACACGTCGCGGCTGAACAACGGCGGCGCGAGCAGCAGCGGCGCGGCCCAGAGCGCGAGCGTCGCGACGAGCTTGCGCTGGTCCTGGATCTCGCCCGCGCGGATCGGCCTGCCGAGCCGCCACCAGGCGGCGATCAGCAGCGCCAGGCCGGCGTACGAGACGACCAGGCCCCAGCCGGGATACTCGCGCGGCGCCGCCAGGCCGAACAGGTCGCGCGCCGGCAGCGCCCCGGCGGCCAGCCCGCCCCCGGCGAGCAGAACCGCTCCGGCGAAGCCCGTAATTGTGGCGTGCCTCAACACGGGAGCACCGTGACAGCGGTGAGTTTCCGGCAGGCTGCCAAACGCTGGCCGATTCGTGACCGGTGGGCGTCCGCCTCGGCGTGGCCAGTAGACTTGCTCGGTCACCCACGGACTGAACCTAGAAACAAGGCAGGCAATGGCCACCACGAACGACCTCAAGAACGGAATGGTCCTCAACCTCGACGGCGAGCTGTGGGCCGTTGTGGAGTTCCAGCACGTCAAGCCGGGCAAGGGCGGGGCGTTCGTGCGCACCACGCTCAAGAACGTGCTGTCGGGCAAGGTGGTCGACAAGACGTTCAACGCGGGCACCAAGGTCGAGACGGCCACCGTCGACAAGCGGACGATGCAGTACCTGTACGCCGACGGCGACGACTACGTGTTCATGGACCTGGAGACGTACGACCAGATCCACGTGCCCGGCGGCACCGTCGGCGAGGCGGCGAACTACCTGCTGCCCGAGGCCGAGGCGATCGTCGCGACCCACGAGAGCGTGCCCCTGTACGTCGAGCTGCCGACCAGCGTGGTGCTCGAGATCACGTACACCGAGCCGGGCCTGCAGGGCGACCGCTCGACCGGCGGCAACAAGCCCGCCACGGTCGAGACCGGCGCGACGGTACAGGTGCCGCTGTTCATCACCACCGGCGAAAAGATCAAGGTCGACACGCGCGACGGCCGCTACCTCGGCCGTGCCTGAGGCCCCGAAGTCGCAGATGCCCGCCCGCCGCAAGGCGCGCAAGCGGGCACTCGACGTACTGTACGAGGCCGACCTGCGCGACCTGCCGGTGCGCGACGTCCTGGCGTCGTACATCAAGCGGCTGGAGCAGCCCCGCCCCGAGCACTTGGGATACGCGATCGGGCTGATCGAGGGCGTGGCGGATCACCTGGACCGCATCGACGAGCTGATCGCGAGCTACGCGGAGGGGTGGACGCTCGACCGCATGCCGGTGGTCGATCGAAACCTGGCACGGATCGCGGTGTACGAACTGCTGTACGTCGACGAGATCGACGACGCGGTAGCGATCACGGAGGCCGTGGAGCTGGCCCGCCAGATGTCGACGGACGACTCCCCGCGCTTCCTGAACGGCGTCCTGGGCCGCATAGCCGAATACGCCACCCGCTAACCCACCCACCGCGGGCGGCGACGCGCTCTGCGCGGGCCGCGGGGCGCTCTGCGCGGACGGCGACGCTCTCTGCACAGGCGGCGGCGCGCTCCGCGCGGGCGGCGAGGCGCTCTTTCCGCCGATCAAGGGCGAATGCACGTGGTTGGATCTCTTTTCCGCGTGTATTTGCCCTTGATCCATGCGGATGCCCTTGATCGCGGCGGACCCCTCTTCGCGCTCAGGTTGACATAATGTACATTATCGAACAAGTGATAAGCCGGGGCCTGGACCCCGGCTTATCACCGTCTCCGGTCCTCTCTTGGTGTGCTTCATCCGGTGTGGACCCTGCGTGTCGGTAGACGTTGTCGGACCCGGCTGGTAGGAAGCTGTCATCAAACACGTGTACGGAAGAGGTCGCGCGATGGCAGGGTTGTCCCACGACCAGCTCGAGTCGATCCGCGACACGCTCGCGACGGGTCGCAAGCCGCGGGTGATGTTCACCGACTCCGCCGGTCAGATCGCCGGTCAGATCGGTCAGGTGATCGAGTTGACCGATCCCGAGGCGTCCGACGAGTGGGTGGTGGTCCGGTTCGGCCGCGACGAGCTGCCCTTCTCCCCCGCCGACCTGACGATCCCGCCGCGGGGTGCCAAGGCGGCCGCGGCGCGGGCGAAAAAGGCGGCGCCCGAGCCGGAGCCCGACCCGGTTCCGGCACCAGAATTCAAGATCACTAGGACGCCGGTTCCGGCGCCCCGCAAGGAGGCCAAAGTGACCACTGTGGACGCCCCCGCGAGCCAGCCCGCCCCGGCGCCCGCCGCCGACAAGCCACGCAAGGCCGCTGGTAAGGCCGCGAGGCCGAAGGCTCCCGCCGGGCTGACCGTCACCCTGGCCTACACCGACGGCGAGTGGACGGTGGCGGCCACCCAGGGTGCCAAGTCCCTCGCCAAGCCGTACGTGGTCAGGCCGGTCGAGGCGTTGAAGATCGTGGGGCTGGTCGACGTGCCAGGCGTCAAGGAGGCCGTCGAGCAGATACTGGCCGCCGAGCGCAGCGAGGCCGAGCAGCAGGCGGAGAAGCTGCGTGCCGAGCTGGCCGAGATCGAGGCGCGGCTGGCTGAGCTGCGCGACGTGGGGTGAGCGCAGATGGCCAGTTGGGCTGAGGTGGAGGCAGAAGCGCCCGAGTTCGCCGCGGCGGCGAGGCGCCTGTTCGACGCGCACCGGCACAAGACGCTCGCGACGCTGCGCCGTGACGGTTCGCCGCGGATCAGCGGCACCGAGGCGCAGTTCCGCGACGGCCAGCTGTGGTTCGGCGGGATGTGGCTCTCGCGTAAGGCACTGGATCTGCGGCGTGACCCGCGGTTCGCGCTGCACAGTGCCAGCGTCGACCCTGACGACAGCGACCCGGCGGCCTGGCCCGGCGACGCGAAGCTGTCGGGCAGGGTCGAGGAGATCACCGACCCGGCGCAGGTTGCCGAGGTCAACAAGGACGCCCCGCCGGGCCCGTCGCACCTGTTCCGCGCCGACATCACCGAGGTGGTGCTGACGAAGGTCGGCACCCCGGCCGACCACCTGCTCATTCAGCTGTGGCGCGAGGGTGAGGGCCTACGCACTTTCCGCCGCACCTAGACACCCTCCCTCCGTCCCTCCCTCCGGCGCCCTTGGCCCGCCGATGCTTCTGCCGCCGATCAAGGGCGAATGCACGTGGTTGGATCTCTTTTCCGCGTGCGTTCGCCCTTGATCCGTGAGGATGCCCTTGATCGGCGCGGCGTGCCGCGGGCCCTACGCGGACCGCGCGGCGCTTCTTGATCGGCGGAGGCCGCATTCTCGGGGAAATCGCGCCCTCAACCCGCGTCGAATGCCGCAATACCCGGGGAAACCACGGCATCGGGCCGTCGCAGCGCCGATGGACGGTGCCGGCGGGCCGCCGGCGGGCGTGTCACCCGTCCCACGGCGGCCAAGGAACGGCCTGTGGGCGAGTCCTTGATCGGCGGGCCGCTCGCCATCCTGAAGAAGGGCCCGGCGCAGCGCTGCGCCGGGCGGAATCCACGCGCAACGCGCGGGGAAGAGGGCGTTGTCGAGGCAGGGTGCGAGGCCTTGCGCAGCACGAGCGACGCGTCGGCGGCCGCGCCCTCCGCCGACAGCCGCACCCGCCTGCCCGAGACGGCGATCAAGGAAGATCGCATCGATCAAGGGCGAATGCACGCGGAAAAGAGATCAAACCGCGTGCATTCGCCCTTGATCGGCGCGGAGAGGGGCCGGCGAGCGGCGAGCGCGGGCGGGTTAGTCGGGGATGTGGGAGATGTCTAGGCGGCGGCGGAAGACCCAGTACGTCCAACCCTGGTAGAGGAGGACCAAGGGGGCGAAGAAGGCGGCCACCCAGGTCAGGATGCGCAGCGTGTACGGGGTGGCGGCGGCGTTGTCGACGGTCAGGCCGTGGGCGGGGTCCACGGTGGATGGGAGGACGTCCGGGTACAGGCCGGCGAACAGGGTCGCCACCGCCAAGGCGATGCCGGTGGCGGTACCCAGGAATGCCCACCCCTCGCGGCCGCGTCGGTTGGCGATCAGGGCGCCGACCAGCGCGGCGACGGCCGCGACCGCGCAGAGCAGGGCGAGCCCGGCGGGCGCCGTCCAGGTCAGGAACGCCGCAGCCAGTGCGGCGGCGGCCACGCCTACACGGCCGGCGAGGGCGTTGGCGCGGGCGCGGATGTCGCCGGTGGTCTTCAGGGCGAGGAACACGGCGCCGTGCGTGACGAACAGGGCGAGGGTGGTCAGGCCGCCGAGCAGCGCGTACGGGTTGAGCAGGTCGAGCAGACCACCGGTGTACTCGTGGTTGGCGTCCAGGGGTACGCCGCGGGCGATGTTGGCGACCGCTATCCCCCACAGGACGGCGGGCAGCAGCGAGCCGAAGAAGATGGCGGTGTCCCAGCGGGCCTTCCAGTGGGGGTCGGGGCGCTTGCCGCGGTATTCGAAGGCGACGCCGCGCAGGATCAGCGCCACCAGGATGAGCAGCAACGGCAGGTAGAAGCCGGAGAACAGGGTGGCGTACCACTCGGGGAAGGCGGCGAACATGGCCCCGCCCGCTGTGATGATCCAGACTTCGTTCCCGTCCCAGACGGGGCCGATGGTGTTGATGAGTACGCGGCGTTGCTTGTCGTCGCGGCCGAGGACGGGCAGCAGGATGCCGACGCCGAAGTCGAAGCCTTCGAGGACGAAGTAGCCGACGAACAGGGCGGCGACGAGCGCGAACCAGACGGTGGTCAGTTCCATGACGGTCCTCAATAGGCGAAAGCGAGCGGGCGGTCTTCTTCATCGGACGAGACAGGAGCCACGTCGGGCAGGCCGGCGCGCGCGTACCGGAGCAGGAGCTTGACCTCGACGGCGGCGAGCGCCGCGTAGAGGAGCGTGAAGGCGGTGAACGAGGTGAGTACCTCGGTCAGCGACACGCTGCGGGATACGCCGTCGCGGGTGAGCATCTCTCCGAAGACCAGCCACGGCTGGCGGCCCATTTCGGTGAAGATCCAGCCGCTGATGTTGGCCAGCAGGGGCAGCACGGGCAGCGCGAGGGTGGAGCGCAGTAGCCAGCGGTTGGTGGGGATGCGGCCGCGGCGTTGTGCCCACAGGGCGATCAGGGCGATGAGGGCGCCGGCCATGCCGAGGCCGATCATGAGGCGGAACGTCCAGTAGGTGACGGGGATGACGGGGCTGTAGTCGCCGGGGCCGTACTGGGCGGTGTATTGGGCTTGCAGGTCGTCGATGCCGTGCACGGTGCCGTTGGGGTCGCCGGTGCCGAGCCACGACAGCAGGTACGGGATCTTGAGGGCGAAGATTTCGCGGCTGCCGTCGAGGGTGCCGACGGTGAGCACGGAGAAGGCGGCGGGCTGTTCGGTCTGGTACAGGGCTTCGGCGGCGGCCATCTTCATCGGCTGCACCTCGGTCATGATTTTGCCTTGGGTGTCGCCGGTGACGGCGACGGTGGCGGCGGCGATCAGGGTGACCCAGGCGCCGAGCTTGACGGCGGGGCGGAACTCCTCGGTGCGGTGGCGCATCAGGTGCCACAGGCCGACGGCGGTCATGAGGGCGCCCGCGACGAGGAACGCGCCGGCGATGGTGTGCGGGAAGGTGATCAGGGTGACCTTGTTGGTGAGTACGGCCATGAAGTCGGTGAGCTCGGCGCGGCCGGTCTCGGGGTCGACGCGGTAGCCGACCGGGTTCTGCATCCAGGAGTTGGCGGCGAGGATGAAGTAGGCGCTGACGGTGGAGCCGATGGCCGCTATCCAGATGCAGGCGAGGTGGACGCGCTTGGGGAGCCGATCCCAACCGAAGATCCACAGGCCGAGGAACGTGGATTCGAGGAAGAACGCGAGCAGCGCCTCGATGGCCAGGGGGGCGCCGAAGATGTCGCCGACGAAGCGCGAGTAGTCGCTCCAGTTCATGCCGAACTGGAATTCCTGCACGATCCCCGTCACGATGCCCATGGCGAAGTTGATCAGGAAGAGCTTGCCGTAGAACTTGGTCAGGCGTAGGTAGCGTTCGTCGCCGGTGCGCAGCCAGACCGTCTGTAGGACGGCGACCAGGGTGGACAGGCCGATGGTGAGGGGGACGAAGAGGAAGTGATAGACGGTGGTGACACCGAACTGCCAGCGGGCGACATCGAGCGCGTCCACGCGAACCCCTCTCGTACTACATCTCGTAGTAATACTACGGGATGTCGTAGAGGGCTTCAGGTCGCGGCGCGTGTGGTCCTCGCCGCATTCGGCCGCCTGCGCGTCACCGGTGCGGTACCCGACGGGCCGGTGATCCTGGCCGCCAACCACATCAGCCCCGTCGACCCGGTCGTGCTGATGGCCGCCTGCGACGCCATCGGGGTCGCACCCCGGATCATGGCCACCGCGGGGGTGTTCCGGGCACCCGTGCTGGGTACGGTCATCCGCCGAGCCGGGTACCTGCAGGTCGCCCGCGGCACCGCCTCGGTCACCCAGGCCCTGCACGACGCCATCGCCGCGATCGCCGCCGGTGACCCGGTGCTCATTTACCCGGAAGGGCGCATCGGGCTCGACCCCGGCATGTGGCCCGAACGCGGCAAGACCGGCGTGGCGCGGCTCGCCGAGGCCACGGGCGTACCGGTCGTGCCGGTCGCCCAATGGGGCGCGCACGAGGTCGCACCGTACGCGGCACCGAAAGGCGCGGTGCGCGGGCTCGCCCGGTCGGTGGTGCGCCGCCCACAGGTGAGTGTCCACTTCGGCCAGCCGGTACCGCTCGCGGGCGTGAGGTCGGCGCGCGAGGCGACGGACCGGGTGATGGACGCCATCGCCGCCGCGCTACTCCCCCTGCGCGCGGCCGAGCCCGACGTACCGGCGTGGCGCGACCCGACCCGGCCGGTGGACACGAGCCGCGCCCGCTGACGCGCGGCCGGCCACGCCTGGCCGCCGCGCGGCCTCCGCGATCAAGGGCGTTCGCATGGATCAAGGGGGAATGCACGCGGAAAAGAGATCGAACCACGTGCATTCGCCCTTGAACGGCGCGGAGAGGCGACCGCGCCGAGAGGCGGGCGCGCGGGGGAGCCG
>NZ_JAIBNX010000152.1:11067-20130 GCF_026130045.1 Micromonospora sp. CPCC 205371 | reverse complement strand
CGCCCGCCCCCGGCCCGCACCCGGCGCCGCTGCACCGGGGCGGCCAGCAGCCCCACCCCGCCCGGTGCCAGCGGCCACAGCCCGTACGGCGGGAACGCCAGCAGCAGCACCAGGCCGGCGGCCACCGCCGCGGCGGCCGCGACCGGCAGCGGCAGCGGGCGTGGCGGTGTGTTGGCGCTGTCGCTGTCGTCGACCGCGGTCTCGGCTGGCTCCACCATCGCGCCCCGCCGACCGCTCGCGCCGACCGATCACAGAAGGGGAAACGGGGCCGCCCCCGGGGGCGCGCCCCCGATGCTCCGAAGCCCTCCCCCGGCCGGTGCGGCAGTTGACCCGCCGCGACCTTCGGACCGACGGGACGCGCACTGGCTGCCCACGCCGCGCCGTTGTCTACTGGCCGCGGTACCCCCCTGCCCACACACCGGACAACGACCGGTTCGCGCCGCCCCGCCGACCCCCGCCCACTGGACCTGGTGAGACCCGGCCCTCCGAAGGGGCACCGCTCGGCCAGCGGGCGAAGGGACGAAGCGAACAACAGCCGCTTTCCCGTAGTAGGACCTAAAGACGGTACGCGCCGACCCGGGTGGGCTGTCAACCATCTCGGCGTGTCGGCGCCCGGCGTGTTTCGTCTTTTCCCGGCAGGGTCTCCAGCAGAGCCAGCGCGGCCGCCGGGTGGTCGGCCGCGAGCAGGCCGGCGGCGGCCAGCACATAGTCACCGTCGATCACCCGGTCCGCGGCCAGCGGCACCGGCCACCCGCCGCCGTGGTCCGACAGCACCGCATCGAGTACACCCAGCGCGTCCGGCGGCTTCGCGTGCCGCAGCACCCCGCCGGAGCCCACGACGAGCCGCACGTCCCGCAGGTCCCGCCGTCCCCGCCCACCCGCGTCACCCCGAGCGTGGCGGCGCACCGCCACCGTCGCGGCGAGCGTGGCAAGCTCCCGGTCGACGCCGTCGTCGGTGAGCAGCCGCGGATCGGCCGCCCTCGCCTCCGCGGCCGCCACGAGTCCACTGTGAGCGATCCGTTCGGCGGTGGCGGCGGCCAGTACCCCGGCCGCGTCCCCCCGCCCCCGGGGATCCCGTCGGCCGGGGGGGGCCGGGGCCGGCGCCCCCGCCCCCCCGGTGGCGGCTCCGGGGGCGGCGGGGGGCAGGGCCGAGTACACGTCGGTGGTGGCGCCGCCGACGTCGACGACGAGCAGGCCACCGCCCGTGTGGTCGGCCATCAGCTCGACGGCCGTCAACACCGCGTCCGGGGTGGCCGCCTTGACCAGCCGCGCGAACCGCCGGCCGAACCGCCCACCGATCACATGCCGCAGGAACACCTCCCGGATCGCCGCCCGCGCCGGCCCCGGATGCAGCACCCCGATGCGGGGCAGCACGTTGGCGGTCACCACCGCGTGCGGCAGCACGGCGGCCACCTCGTCGCGGGCGTCCGCGTTGCCGGCCACCACGGTCGGCACCCGCCACCGGCTCAACCGCGCCGCGTTGTGCAGCAGCGTCTCGGCGTCACCGCCGTCGGTGCCGCCGACCAGCAGCACCACGTCCGGCCGCGCCGCCCGCACCCCGGCCAGCCCCGCCCGGTCCAGCCGCCCGGCCGCGACGTGCACCACCCGCGCCCCGGCCGACAACCCGACCCGCTGCCCGGCCTCGGCGGTGACCAGCTCCTCGTACCCGATCACCGCCAACCGCAGCCCGCCACCCGCCGACGAGCACACATACCACTCGTCCACCGCGACGCCGCCCACCTCAGCGGTCGCGGCGGCAGCCGCCTTCAGGCCGGCGAGCGGCCCCTCGGCGAGCGTCGTCGGGTGCGCCGCCGTCGCCACCAGGCCGCCGCCGGCCACGTCGACCACGGCCACCTTCGTGTACGTCGACCCGACGTCGGCGCACACCACCAGCCGGCTCACGGGACGACAACGGTCCCGACGGCGGTCACCGCCACGATCGGCGGGTCCAGCACCCGCGCCTTCGACCCTTCGCCGCCCCGGCACACCACCTGGCACGTGAACTCGATCGTCCGGCTGCGCGTGCCCATCCGCGTGACCGTGGCGGTCGCCTCGACCACATCACCGGCCCGGATCGGCGCCGTGAACTGCACGTCCGAATAGGATGCGAACAGCCCCTCATCGCCGTCGGTGCGGATACACACCTCGGTGGCGACATCACCGAACAACCCCAACGCGTACGCCCCGTCGACGAGACTGCCGGCGTAGTGCGCGTGCGCATACGGCACATACCGCCGATGCGTAACCCTCAACCCCACCGTCACCCTTACCCCTCCCGCCGCGGCCCCGCCGGCACCAGCGCCGACACCAGATAGCTGGCCACCTCACGCGGCGTCGTACCGCGCCCGAAGATCCGGTCCACACCCAACTCGCCGGCCATCGTCTCGTCGAACCGCGGCCCGCCCACCACCAGCAGCGGCCGCCGCCCCACCGGGAACGCCTCCCGGAACGCCGCCGACATCTCCCGCGTGTTGGTCAGGTGCGCGTCCCGCTGGGTGACCACCTGCGACACCAGCACCGCGTCCGCCTTCTCCACCCGGGCCGCCTCGACCAGCTCGGGCACCGTCACCTGCGCGCCCAGGTTGGTGACCTTCAGCTCCCGGTAGTACTCCAGGCCCTTCTCCCCAGCGATGCCCTTGACGTTGAGGATCGCGTCGATCCCGACCGTGTGCGCGTCGGTACCGATACACGCGCCGACCACCGACAGCTTGCGCCGCAACCGCCGCTTCACCACCGTGTTGACGTCCTTCGCGGTCAGCAGCGGAAAATCCCGCTCCACCACGTTGACCTTGGCGAGGTCGACGACATGGTTGACGCGCCCATACACGACGAAGAACGTGTACCCGTCACCCATCTGCCGGGCGTGCACCAGCATCGCCGGGTCCATGCCCATCTTGGCGGCCAACTGCAGCGCCGCCCCCTCCGCCCGCTTGTCGTGCGGCACCGGCAGCGTGAACGACAGCTGCACCATCCCGTCCCCGGTGGTGTCCCCGTACGGCCGCACCACACTCATGCCGTCTCCAACAGTTCGGTGGCCGGGTTGTAGTAGTCCGGGGCGTGGGGGTAGACGCCGTCCAGGCCCTTGCCCCGATCCGCGGGCCGCTTCATGATCCCGAACGTGCCGTCGGCGATGGCCGCCAGCAGCCCACCCGGCGACGCGTCGATGCGCTCCAGAAGCGCGATCGCGTCAGCCAGCACCTGGTGCGCCCGCCGCTGGATGAACCCGCCCGGCGCCGGCGCGAAATCCTCACACAGGTTCCCGGCCGCCCCCAGCACATACCGCACGTTCTGCAGCGCGATGTCGCGGTCGGACAGCCACGGCGTCACCACCGCCTCGGTCATCATGCCGACCAGCAGGATGCCCTGCCCGGTCAGCGCCCCGGCCAGGTTGAAGAACCCATCCAGCAGGTTGCCGCGGAACACGTCACCGGTCATGTGCCGGGTCGGCGGCATCCACTTCAGCGGCGCGTCCGGAAACAGCTCGCGGGCCAGCAGCGCGTGCGCGAGCTCGAGACGGAACGACTCCGGCACATCCGGGTTGATCTCGAACGCGTGCCCCAACCCCAGCTGCCAGTCGGCCAGCCCCGCCTCGTGCGCGAAGAACTCGTTCAGCAGCTGCGACACCGTCACCGTGTGCGCCTCGTCGACCGCGTCGGCGGTGGTGAGGTAGTTGTCCTCGCCGGTGTTGATGATGATCCCGGCGCGGGCGTGGACCTGCCGCGAGAACCGCTGGTCCACGAACGTGCGCACCGGATTGATGTCGCGGAACAGGATGCCGTACATCGAGTCGTTCAACATCATGTCCAGCCGTTCCAGGCCGGCCAGGACCGCCATCTCCGGCATACACAACCCACTGGCATAGTTGGTGAGCCGCACATACCGGCCCACCTGCGCCGACGTCTCATCCAGCGCCGCACGCATCAGCCGGAAGTTCTCCTGCGTCGCATACGTGCCCGCGAACCCCTCCCGGGTCGCGCCCTCCGGCACATAGTCCAGCAACGACTGCCCCGTCGACCGGATCACCGCGATCGCATCGGCGCCCGCCCGCGCCGCCGCCTGCGCCTGCGGGATGTCCTCGTAGATGTCGCCGGTCGCCACGATCAGATAGATCCACGGCCGCCGCGCGGGGTCGCCGTGACGGCGGACCAGGCGCTCGCGCTCCGCGCGCCGCCGGTCGATCCGGCGCAGGCCAGCACGCACATGCTTACGCGCCGCCGCACGCACCGCCCGCGGCCTCTGCGGTACCGCGAACCGCACCGACCCGGCAGCCGCCTTCTGCGCCAAAAGATTGAGGGCATCCAAGCTGTCCCTCGCCGGCCAGGCCGAGGCGGCCGGCGAACCCATTTCCCGAGCCAGTGCGTCGAACACCGGCACCGCCACCCCATGGCTCAACCCGACGTCGGCGGCCACCGCGTCGACCAGGCGGTTCACCCACGGAATCCCGTCCGGGTCGGCGCCGCTCACCCCGGCCAGCCGCAGCACCGCCCGCTCCACCGACACCGTCGTGTGCGCCCGCGCCAACTCCACCACCGGCCGCCCCGCGACCGCCGCCAACTCCCGCGCCCGCCGCACAAGACCGGGGTCAAGATCGAGCTTGCCCGCAGTGCCTGATGGCTCGCTCACACCTACTCCTCGAAGATCACATTGCCGCGTAGGACCGTGCGGCGGCACACCGGCAGCGCGGCCGGCTCACCGTCCTCACCGGACAGCACCGGCAGCCCACCATCCACACCCGCCGGCGTGTCCCACACCGCGAACGTCGCCGGCGCACCCAACGCCAACACCCCCTCTGAGCCCCATGGGTCGCGACTGCGGGGCTCGCTTCGCTCACTCCTCGCGCTCCCGGTGTCGCCGGGCAACGCCCGCCAGCCGCCCCGGCTGTGCGCCGCGAACGCCGCCTTCACACTCATCCGGTGCACCGGGTTGAAATGCCGGACAGCCGCCCGCACGCTGCCCCACGGATCCAGCGGCGTCACCGGCGAATCCGAACCGAAGGCGAGGGCCACACCCACCCCGTGCAGCGCACCCATCGGATTCGAATCCAGCGACCGCGCCACCCCCAGCCGCTGGGCGTACATCTGCTCCTCGCCACCCCACAACCGGTCGAACGCCGGCTGCATGCTCGCCACGATCCCGTACTCGACGAACCCGGCGATCAGCCGCTTGTTCATGATCTCCGCGTGCTCCACCCGGTGCCGGGCCTGCCGCACCCGCTCCACACCCAGCTTCCGGGCCGCGTCCGTGAACCCGGCCAGCACCGTCGAGATCGCCGCGTCCCCGATCGCGTGGAACCCACCCTGGATCCCGTGCGCCGCACAGTCCAACAGATGGTCACGCACCTGCTCGACCGTCACATACCCGTGCCCGTGGCTGTCCGCGTCCACGTACGACTCCGACAGGTGCGCCGTCTGCGACCCCAACGCCCCGTCCGCGTACAGGTCACCGCCCGCACCCACCGCACCCAACTCCTTGGCCTTACCAGCGGCCAGCAGCTCACCCCAGTACCCGTACACCTCCGGAAGCTCGCCCCCGGCGACGCCGAGCAGGCCCGTGAAGTCGGCCTCGCTCGACGTGCCCGGCCCCCCGCACTCGTGCACCGCGGCGATCCCCAGCGCCGCCGCCCGGCGCAGCATCACCCGCTGCGCCTCCCGGCGCTGCGCGTCAGGGATCGACCCCATCGCCACCTCGCGCACCGCGTGATGCGCGTCCATCCGCATCCACCCTGACTCCTGGTACCCGGGCAGCCCGACCGCCGCCGGCAGCAGCGCGCTGGAGCACAACGCCGAATGGATCGACGCCTGCGACAGGTACACCCGCCTGCCACCCGCCGCCCGGTCCAGCTCCGCCGCGTCCGGCTTGCGCTGGTCATCCCACGTGGACTCGTCCCAGCCGTGCCCGACCACCACCGCGTCACCGGGCAACCCGGCCGCGTGCCCCGCCACCGCGTCCAGCACCTGCGCCGCCGACCGCGCTCCCGATACGTCCAATCCGGACAACGCCAGTCCGGTACCGGTCGCGTGCACATGGGCGTCGACGAACGCCGGCGTCACCAACGCGCCATCCAGGTCGACCGTGACATCTGCGGCGGGAGCATCGGCGTCCGGCCCCAGCCAGGCGATCACGCCGTCACGCACCAGCAGCGCCGTCGCCGACGGATCGGCGGGACAGTAGACACGACCATTCCGGTACAGGGTGGAAGTCATAGCGCCAGTCTGCCCTCGAAAAGTTTCCGCACGCTGGCAACTTCGCGCACCAGGTCGAGGGCATATTCGGCGTGGCCCGGCACGTAGCCGTTGCCGACCAGCATCGTCACGTCCGCCGCCAGACCCTCCGCACCCAGCGCGGCCGCCGCGAAGCTCGTCGCCATCGAGAAGAACACCACGGTGCCGCCGGCCGCGGTCGCCAGGATCGCCCCGTGCTCGCAGCCCGGCACGTCCACGCACACCACCGTCACGTCCACCGGCTCACCCACCGCCGCCGCCAACGCCACCGGGTCGCGGGCGTCCGCGACCACCACGCGGTCGGCGAGGCCGGCTCCGCGCAGCAGCGCGGCCTCCGCCTCCGAGGGGACCACCCCGACGGTACGGCCGGCACCCGACCGCCGCGCCGCCGCCAGCGACAGCGAACCGCTCTTGCCCGCGCCACCCAGCACCGTCACGCTCGCACCCGGCCGCACCACCCGCGCCGTCAGCGCCGGAGCACCGCACACGTCCAGCACCGCCAGGGCCAGCCGCGGCTCCAGATCGTCCGGCAGCACCGCCGCCACCGACCGCGCGAACAGGATCGCGTGCCCCGTGCACGGCACCTGCTCGCCGCGCCCGTCCCACCCGGCCAGCCCGTCGGTGACCGCGAGCGGCGTGAGGGTCAGCGAAACCAGCGTGGCCACCCGGTCGCCCTTCTTCAGACCGAGCGGGGAATCCGGGCCCACCTCGTCGACCGTGCCGATCAGCATCCCGCCCGAACCGGTCACCGGGTTCTGCATCTTGCCCCGGGTGCCGATGATGGAAAGGACCTCGGCGCGCACCTTGTCACCGTCGCCGCCGTGCTTCTCGGCGAGCTGGCGGAAGCTGGCCGCGTCCAGGTTCAGCCGCTCCACGGCGATCCGCACCTCGTCCGCGCCGATCTCCGGGCGGGCGTCCAACCGCTCGGCCGCCTGCGGCAGCACCCCCGCCGGCGACAGCACCCGATGCAGACCCACCGGTGAAGTCACGTCCGTTGCCTCTCTGTGCGGGAAGTCTTACGGTAGATTAACTAGATCGCAGGATATTTTCCAGGAGGCCCGGGTGACGCAGCCATACGAGTACCGCCGCCGCGAACTCGTCGAACCCGACTGGACCCGCTTCCCCGGCTGGCGCGACGTCACCCGCGAGCAATGGGAATCGGCCCAATGGCAACGCGCCCACTGCGTCAAGAACACCAAACAACTCCACACCGTCCTCGGCGACCTCGCACCCGACGCCTTCTACGACGACCTGCTCGCCGACCAGCACGGCGCCGCCACCATGTCCATGCTGGTACCGCCCCAGATGCTCAACACCATGAACACCGACGACCTCTACGGCGACCCCATCCGGCGGTACATGATCCCCATCGCCAGCGACCGCCGCACCGACTGGCCGTCACACCCCAACGCCAGCCGCGACTCGCTCCACGAACACGACATGTGGGTCGCCGAAGGCCTCACCCACCGATACCCCACCAAGGTCCTCGCAGAACTGCTCTCCACCTGCCCCCAGTACTGCGGCCACTGCACGAGGATGGACCTCGTCGGCAACTCCACACCCGCCGTCGACAAACTCAAACTCACCCTCAAACCCACCGACCGATACGACGCACACATCACCTACCTGCGCGCCCACCCCGGCGTACGCGACGTCGTCGTCTCCGGCGGCGACGTCGCCAACATCCCCTGGAAACACCTCGAGTCGTACCTCATGCGGCTGCTCGACATCGAAACCATCCGCGACATCCGGCTCGCCACCAAGGCGCTCATGGGCCTGCCGCAACACTGGCTCCAACCCCAGGTCGTCGAGGGACTCGAACGCGTCGCGCGCACCGCCGCCCGCCGCGGCGTCAACCTCGCCATCCACACCCACGTCAACCACGCACAGTCGTTGACCCCGCTGGTCGCCCGCGCCGCACAAACCGCCCTGGAAGTCGGCGTACGCGACGTGCGCAACCAGGGCGTCCTCATGCGCGGCGTCAACGCCACCGCCACCGACCTGCTCGACCTGTGCTTCGCGCTGCAAGGCGAGGCCGGCATCCTGCCGTACTACTTCTACATGTGCGACATGATCCCCGGCGCCGAACACTGGCGCGTCGCCGTCTGGCAGGCCCAGCAGCTCCAGCACGACCTCATGGGCTACCTGCCCGGGTACGCCACACCACGCATCGTGTGCGACGTGCCCTTCGTCGGGAAGCGGTGGGTACACATGATCACCGAGTACGACCGCGAACACGGCATCTCATACTGGACCAAGAACTACCGCACCTCGCTGGAGTCCGAGGACGACGAGGCCCTGGCCCGCCGGTACCCGTACTACGACCCGATCGACACCCTGCCCGAGTCCGGGCAGAAGTGGTGGCGAAAGCACGAAGAGGGCGCCACCCCCAACGGAGGCAGCGCCCTCTGACCGACCGTTACTTCTTGAACGCGTCCTTGACGTCACGCCCCGCGTCCTTGACGTGCTCACCGGCCTGCTTGGCCTTCGCGCCGGTCTTCTCACGAGCACCCTCGCTCTGAAGACGCTCGTCGTCAGTCGCGTCGCCGTATCGCTCCTTGGCCTCGCCCTTGAGCTCTTCGGCCTTGTTGCGTGCCTTATCAGTGAAGCTCATTCGTCACTCCTTCCGAAGTAACCGCGTACCCATGAGGGTGCCCGCCCCGTCGTCGCCGAAACCTCTTCTCCCCTATGTGCGGCCGTGCACATCCCGTAAGGCGTCCTAGGACGCTAGCTCACTCCCTCTTCCCGCCCACACCGCCGTGGGCGGGCCCCCCGCGCGCCGCCGGGCGCTCCTGCCCCTTCGCCCGCTCCTGCCCGCCCCGCAACGGGGGATGCGTAGGGG
>NZ_JAIBNX010000152.1:0-11057 GCF_026130045.1 Micromonospora sp. CPCC 205371 | reverse complement strand
AGGGCGAATGCATGTGATCGGATCTCTTATCCGCGTGCATTCGCCCTTGATCGGCGCAAACGCCCTTGATCGGCGGCATCAAACGCGGCGTTGCCGCGGCCCGCCGAGCTGTTCAGCGCAGGTTCAGGCCGCCGTCGAGGAGGACGACCTCGCCGGTGATGTACGCGTGATGGACCAGCATCGAGATCAGGTCCGCCACGTCCGCGGGCTGGGCTGCGCGGCGCATGGGACTCGCGGTCTTCCACAGCTCCTGCGCCGCCGTCCAGTCGGCGGTGAGCGGCGTGTCGACGAGGCCCGGCGCGACCGCGTTGACGCGGACATCGGGACCGAGGGCCGCCGCCAGCAGCTTCGTGACGTGGTTGAGCGCGGCCTTGCTGGCGGCGTACGCGATCGAGCTGCCCTTGGGTCGGACGCCGGCGTGGCTGGTCACGTTGACGATGCAGCCGCCCGACTCGCGAAGTGCCGGCAGCGCGGCCGTGCACAACAGCCAGGGGGCGATCAGGTTCACGTCGAGCAGCCGGCGCCAGTCGTCGGCGGTCAGCCCCGGCAGGTCCGCGTGCGGCACCGGCCAGCTGATGCCGGCGTTGTTGACCAGTACGTCCAGGCGCCCGTGCTCCCCCACCACGCGCGGTACCAGCCCGGCGGCCGCCGCGTCGTCCGCGAGATCGGCCTGGTGGTACGACCCGCCAAGCTCCTCTGCCAGCGCGAGCCCCGCCGCACGGCTCGACCGCGAGTGGACCGCGACCGTCATCCCGTCCGCCGCCAACCGCCGGGCCGTCGCCTCCCCGATCCCCGACGCCGACCCGGTCACCAACGCCACCCTCCGCACGTCAGAGATCCTGCCAGGCGCGCCCACCCTGCCGCCGATCAATCAGCCGGCCAGGCCGAGGAGCACCATGACGACGAGGGTGATGAGGACCACGATCGACCAGCGGGCAACCCCGGCGGCCGACGGAGTGGGCCCGTCGCGCAGCACCCGTATTCCGAGCGGCACCAGTGCGACGGTGAGACCGGCGACGGCGACGATGGACAGCGGTGTGGTGCCCTTGAGCACGCCCAGCGGCAAGGCGCTCATCGCGGCCAGAGTGATCGCCCGGATCCGGCCGAGTACGCGTGCCCGCCACGCCCCGATCGCGAGTACGACCCAGCCGGCCATGATGGCGGTGGTCAGTGCGCTTAACACGTAGTAGGCGCCGTAGGAGTCGGCCACCGTGCGGGTCGCCACGTCCACGCCCTGAACGCGCACGAGTTGGAAGGCGAGGTGGTCGACGCCGGCGTGGAACGTGCGGGCGAACAGCCCGAACGTGGCGAGCGCGCCGCCGCACAGTGCCCAGCCGGGTCGGGTCACACCGATGTGCTGCGCGAGGGTGGCGACGGCGGGCCAAAGCAGGACGTTGCCGGCGATGAAGGCGCTGTAGGCGACGGACATCTGTGTCGGGTGCTGATCGTAGGCGGTGAGCTGGTCGGGGAAGAAGAAGTGGTGTCTTGCTCGCAGCAGCACGCCGGTGAGCATGAGCAGTGGTCCGAGGATCAGCGTTCCGCCGCCGAGCCAGCGACCGGGGAAACGGGTCTCTGTCATGGCGACCACGATCATCCACGGCGGCGTTGTCGCCATCGGACCACAGACGGGATCCGCAGGTCAGACCGTGGTATGACCTGCCCTGGTACGACGCCGACCATGGTCGGTGCAGATACTGTCGAGCGGTGCCTCCGCTCGATCCACGCCGCACCCGCCTAGTTCTCGCCGACACTCTCGCCGGTGCGCTGATCACTGCGGCGTACGTCGGTTTCACGCACTTCGACGGCAGCGATGGTTCGCCGGTGTTCACCGGCCCGGCGTGGCTCGGCTGGGTGGTGGCAGCCGCGGTTGGCCTTCCGGTCGCCGTTCGCCGGGTGTGGCCGCGGGCGGTGCTGGCCATGGTGGTCACCGCCTCGACCGCGGCGACGCTGCTCGACCTGACCCGGGAGCCGTACACTGCCACCGCGCTTGCGCTGTACGCCGTCGGTCTGCTCGAACCCGCACGCCGTTCGGCTCAGGCTGTCGCCGCCGCGCTGCTTATGAGCGCCTCTGGGCTGTATGTCGGTGAGGCCGTCGTCACCCCAGCCGGGACCGCCGTCGACGCGCTACTGCTGATCGGCCTGGTCGCTCTGGTGACCGGCGGCGGGTGGGCGGCCGGAACCGGGATGCGCTACCGCCGTGCCAACGCTGAGCAGGCTGCGCAGCGTGAGAAGGAACGCGACAAGCGGCAGATTCAAGCCGAGGAGCGGCTGCGTATCGCGCGGGAGATGCACGACATCGTGTCACACCACCTGAGCCTCATCGCGGTGCAAGCGGGCATCGCCAACCACGTCGCCGAGCAACATCCGGCCGAGGCCCGCGAGGCGCTCCGCGTCATCGAGACAGCCAGTCGCGGCGCGCTCACCGAGATGCGTGGCATGCTCGGCGTGCTCCGGTTCGACCCGGTGGAGCCGGCCGCGTCGCGGAACCCCGTACCGGGACTCGCCGGGCTGCCCGACCTCGCCGAACGTGCCACCACCGCGGGAGTTGCGGTGGACCTCGATGTCACCACCGCGGGCACGCTGCCCGCCGGGGTACAACTCGCCGCCTACCGGATCGTGCAGGAAGGGCTCACCAACGCCGTCAAACACGCCGCGCCAGCCCGCTGCACCGTCCGGGTCGTGGCGGACGAACGAGTAGTAACGGTACAGGTCACAGATGACGGCGAGCGCTCCGGCGCATCCAAGTCCGGCGGGCACGGGCTGATCGGCATGCGTGAGCGAGTAGCGATGTTCGGCGGCGAGCTCACTGCCGGACCGGGCCCCGCAGGCGGATTCGCGGTGTCGGCCCGGCTGCCGTACCAGGGGCAGGAGCAAGCGTGAGCATTCGGGTAGTCATAGCCGAGGACCAGGCGCTCGTCCGCAGCGGCTTCCGGCTGCTGGTCAACACCGCACCCGACCTGACCACCGTGGGCGAGGCCGCCACCGGCGCAGAGGCCGTTGAGGTGGCCCGCCGCGAACGCCCAGACGTGGTCCTCATGGACATCCGGATGCCCGACATGGACGGCATCGAGGCCACCCAGCGCATTTGCCGAAACCCCGAGACGGCGCACCTTCGAGTGCTGATCCTGACCACGTTCGACCTCGACGAGTACGTCTACGCAGCATTGCGCGCCGGCGCCAGCGGCTTCCTCCTCAAGGACACCCCACCCGCCGACCTGCTCACCGCAATCAGAACTGTGGCCGCAGGCGACGCACTACTCGCACCATCGGTGACGCGCCGGCTGATCGCCGAGTTCACCCGACGCCCCGAACCCGCCCAGGCGCCATCGCCACGGCTCGACGGGCTCACCGACCGCGAACGCGAGGTACTAACCCTCATCGCCCGCGGCCTGACTAACCACGAACTCGCCGCCCACCTACACCTGAGCGTCGCGACAGTGAAGACACACATCGGCCGGCTGATCGCAAAGCTGCACGCCCGCGACCGCGCACAACTCGTCATCACCGCATACGAGACCGGCCTCGTCACCGCGCGCGGCTAGCCATCACGCAGCGGACGGCTGCGCCACTACCCTATTTCCAGGTCTTGAGGGGGTTGGCGCGTTCGCCGCCGGGAGCGGATGCGCACGTGCGCCCGGTTGATGGCCTTCTGTCGGCGAGACAGCTTTGGCCGGTACCTGTGGCGCTTGGACGGTGTCCGGATGGTGCCGCGGGCTCCTGGTAGGCCTTGTCGGCGCGGAAGCCCAGACGAGGCGGCCAGGGTAAGACAGCACACCGAGGCTCCCGGTTAAGGCATCAGATCTTGGTCGACTGCTGTCTCACCGGGAGCCTCGTCCTATGTCGACAGTGGGGTCACGGCCCTGCCCGTGACCTGCCGTGTCACGATGAAAGTGCCTCACTGCTGAGCAGGTCTGCGAGCACCCTGCCGAACACCTCAGGCGCTTCCAACATCACCATGTGGCCGACGTCCGCGATCTCGCTGTAGCGGACCGCCGCTGTCAGCGCCCAGTCGGGCACGTGCCACCCAGCTCGGGAGCGAGCCCCGGCGACCAGGTGCACTGGCGTGCGTTGGAACACTCCGCGTAGTAAAGGCTCGTAGTCGGGCCGGCCGGTGAACTCCACGACCGCGCGCGCCATGGCTTGAACGGTGGTGGCCGGCTGGTAGGCGAGCGCCTCGACCGCGGATCGGATGCGCTCCTCGGTCGGTTCGACCCCGCCGGCCCGGAGCCAGCCGGCCGGGTCCGCACGGTCAGCTTCCAGCAGGTCGTGAACCTCATCCCGGCTCTTGCGGGCAAGCTGTGCCGACCAGAAGGCGTCGGCGAGCGCGAAGTTCCCTTCGACGTTGATCACCGACGCGGTCCGATCCGGGAAACGGTCGGCGAACGCCATCGCGATGACGCCGCCAACCGAGTGCCCGACCAGGTGCACCCGAGCGCCAGGCGCCGCGCTGTCCACCGCGGCACGCACATAGTCCACCTGGGCTGCGATGCTGATCCGGGCAGGATCCGTGCCCGCTTCAGTTCCGTAGCCGAGCAGGTCAGGGCAGACGACGGGAGCCGGGTCCAACAGAGAAACCGTGCGGGTGTCGGAGAGCGGCCCAATGAGTCCGTGAATGAGAGCGACTGGTAACACGGAAGATCATCTTATCGCGATGGTATCCCGTCTATGGCCTGGGGGAGCATCTTCGGGGGCCGCCACCGATGGCGTGTCCAGGGTCACGACGCCCGCCACGGCGGCCGGATCAGCCGCCGACGTCTCCGCTGGCGCTTGCAATTCCGGGACAGCGATGCTCGTCTTTCCCTCCAGGATTTGGCACGGATCAGAACATGGTGTTGTCGTTAGCGGAGGTCGCCGGCACGTCCTGTACCACGTCCCAGTGCTCGACGACCTTCCCGTCGCGGACGCGGAAGATGTCCACAACGGACTGGCCGCGGTCGTCGGGGTTGAGCCGGTAATGGGCGTGGATCGCGACGATGTCGCCTTCGGCGACGACGCGCTTGCGCTCCACGATCAGCTGCGGGAACTGCTGGAAGAACGCGGTGAACTGCTCGCGCAGGCCGGCCGAGCCGCTGGGGATGTTGGGGTTGTGCTGGTGGTACTCCGGAGCCAGGAAGCCGACCGCGTCGGGGTTCTTGTCGATCAGGAGCGTGTCGAAGTAGGCGACCGCCACCCGCTGGCTGGCGGCCGTCTTCCAGCGAGGGCCGGGCTGGTTCGTCCTGGGGTGGCTGACCGTGGAGAACATGTCGTTGCCGCTGACCGTGGTCGCCGGCACGTCCTGGACCGTGTCCCAGTGCTCGGCGATCATGCCGCGCTTGTCGAAGCGGAAGATGTCGACCACCGCCACGCCGCGTGTGCCGGGCTCGTAAACCGGGTTGGAGTGCACCAGGACCAGGTCGCCCTGGGCGAGGACCCGCTTGACGTTGTACCGGTGGTCCGGGTACATCGCGGTCCAGACGCGAATGAAGTTCTTGATCGCCTCCCGGCCGTCGGGAGCTGCCGGGTTGTGCTGGATGTAGTCACTGCGGATGTAGCGGTCAGCGACCGCGAGGTTACCCTCCTCGAACAGTTGCCTGAGCACGTGGACGGCGACGGCCTTGTTGCGCTCCTGTGTGAAGGGGCTCATGTGCCCGCCGCCGGCGGTGGTCAGGCCGTATGCCGGCGCGGACGCGGTGGCGGCGGGCGCGAATCCGCTCACGCCTCCGACGGTGGCCGCGGCCAGCAGAGCGGCCATGGCCTTCTTGGACAGAAGAGTGGTGCTGCGCATGACGATCTTCTCCAATGCTGCGTGAGAACTGGTTGTGGATGCTTGCGGTGGCATCAGGCAGGGTTGTTGGTCTGTCCGCCCTGTGCCCGCTCGGACAGGTCCGCCCAGTCGGCCCAGGTCTTGAGCCGGTCGGCGTAGACGGGCGGGAGCATCTGGTTGCCCTGGGTGCCGAAGAAAACCCGTAGCGGCGGGTTGTCGGAATCGACGACCTCCAGCAGCGCCTGGCCCGCAGCGACGGGATCGCCGAAGTCCAGGCTCTGGACGAACGCGGTGAGCTGTTCGCGGACGCCGTCGTAGGCAGGGTTGGGGTCGGCGTGGACGGCGGATGTGCCGCCCCAGTCAGTGGCGTAGGCGCCGGGCTCGACCAGGGTCACCTTGACGCCGAGGCCGGAGACCTCCTGGGCCAACGATTCGGTCAGGCCCTCCAGAGCCCACTTGGAGGCGTTGTAGCCGCCCAGCAGCGGCCACGCCGCCACACCGCCGGTAGAGGAGATCTGCACGATGTGACCAGAGCCCTGCTCCCGCAGGTAGGGCAGGACCGCCTGGGTGACCCACAGGGCACCGAACAGATTGGTCTCCAACTGGTCACGCAACTGCTGCTCGGTCAGTTCCTCCACGGCGCCGAACAAGCCGTAGCCGGCGTTGTTGACGATCACGTCGAGGCGGCCAAAGTGTTCCCAGGCCCGCTCGACGGCCGCGAAGACCGCGGTTTTGTCGGTCACGTCCAGCTCCAGCGGCAGCACCGCGTCGCCGTACTCCGTGATCAGTTCGGTCAACGCGGCCGCGCTACGCGCCGTGGCGGCGACCTTGTCGCCGCGGGACAGGGCGGCCTCGGCGAAGCGGCGGCCAAAGCCGCGGGAGGCGCCGGTGATGAACCAGACCTTGCTCATGGTGTTCTCCATCGTCATCCGGTTTGATAGGCGGGCGTTCGTATCAGTCCTGGAACGCGTTGGCGAATGGAGCCACCTGGTCCAGGAAGCGGCGTACGGTGTCGGCGTCGGCCGGCGGCGCGTACAGCACCGCCCGGTTCACACCGATCTCCCTCAGCTGCGCCAGGTGCGCGGCCTCGGATTCGGCGCCGAAGACGGTCACCGGCACCTCGTCAGAGCGTCCGGCCTCATGTCCCGCCGCACGCAGCTTCGCCATTCGCTCGGCCAGCTCGGCCACGGGCATACCGGCGTGCGGCATCCATTCGTCGCCGAAGTCGAGCACCCGATCCGCCACGCGGGGGCCGGAACCGCCCACCAGAACCGGCGGGCCCGACGGCCGCTGCGGCTTTGGCCAGGACCACAGCGGTCCGAAACGCACGTGAGCTCCGTGAAACTCGGCGACCTCTTCCTGCCAGATCTGCCGCATGGCCTTCACACGCTCGGCCATGACGCTCCAACGGCGCGCGGGGTCGATGCCGTGATGGGCGATCTCCTCACTGATCCATCCGGCGCCCACCCCGAACAGCACCCGTCCGCCCGACAGGGCGTCCAGGCTTGCCACCGCCTTCGCGGTGACGATCGGATCACGCTGCGGCACCAGGCAGATGCCGGTGCCCACCAGCAGATCCCGGGTCGCGGCCGCCGCATACGTAAGCGCGACGAACAGGTCATGGGTGTGGGAGAAGTGCGCGGGCAACTCCCCCACCTCCGCCAGGGTGCGTGCGGTGGCGGGCAGGTGGGTGTGCTCGGGAAGAAACAGCGACTCGAAACCGCGCTCCTCCACCGCACGCGCCAAGTCGTCAGGGCGGATGGCGAAGTCCGCCGGGAACATGGCGATGCCTAGCTTCATGACTTCCGTCCTCGGGTGGCCGGCGGCCGCCGTGCGCCATGCCGGGGCCTTCGTTGCCACCAACCGTAGGCACCGGACACAGAGAGCACCCATGGCAGAAAAGCTCAGAATTTTGCCCCAGACTCTCACCCCCTGATCCTGTGAGCGAGTCGGCAGCTAGGCTGGGCGACATGGACGTGCTCGCCGACGTACTGGCCGCCACCGGCTTCAAGGGCGTACTGCTCGCACAGCTGCGCTCCTCCGGCTCCGGCTGGGGCTGCGCGGTGGACCAGCTCGACACGGCGGGCTTCCACCTCATCGCCGAAGGCGCTTGCTGGCTACGGACCGCCCACACGCCACCGATGCAACTGGTGTCCGGGGATGTCGTACTGCTGCCGCGCGGCACACCACACCAGCTCACCGGAGCGCCCCAGCAAGACGCCGTTCCGTACGCGGAACTGGAGGCCGCCCACCCGCCGGGCCGCGCCGGTGTGGTCGACCTCGGCGGTGACGGCCCTGTCGTGCGGGTGGTGTGCGGCAAGTTCAACTACGCGGGCAACACCACCGGACATCCGGTCCTGTCGGCGCTGCCTGAGGTCGTCCACGTTCCCGGCATGAGCGCCGACCCGCAGTTGCAAGCCATCATCCGAATCCTCGCCTCCGAGACGGCGGGCGGACTACCTGGATCGCGGGCCGTGGCCACCCGCCTGACCGAGGTGCTGTTCGTCCTGGCGGTCCGCGCCTGGATCGACCGGGCCGACACCGCCACCGAGACCGGCCCGTCCTGGCTGACCGCCCTACGCGATCCGCGCATCGGAACCATCCTGTCGCTGATGCACGAAGAGCCACACCGCGACTGGACCGTCGAGAGCCTGGCCCGCACCGTCGCCATGTCCCGCCCCGCGTTCGCCCGCCAGTTCAAGACGGTGGTCGGCCTCACCCCGTTGGCCTACCTGTCCCGGATCCGGATCGACCTAGCCGCCCGCATGCTCCGCGACACCGACCAACCAGTCGGCAACATCGCCCAAGCCGTCGGATACACCTCCGAATTCGCGTTCTCCCGAGCCTTCTCGCGAGAACACCGCATCGCGCCCGGCCGCTACCGCCGCACCGCCACAACCCATCCATGACCACCGACGGGTCCGGCGAGCGCGCACTCTGCGGACCCCCGCCGAACATGGCAGGCTCGGCGTGACCTGGTGAAAGCTTGGGCACAGGCGAGGGCGGCCGCGGCTGCTCGTCGCGCGCGGCGTGCCGACATTTCGCCGGGGCCGCCGAAGCGCCGAACGGGGAGGCTACCGGTGACCCGGTCGCCTCCCCGTTCTGGGGGTACGGCGAGTGTCAGCTTGCGATGCAGGTCGGCGCGCCGGTTGGCGGCGTGCCGGTGCCCTGGAAGCCGAACTCGGTGCTGCCTCCGGCAGGGACCCTGCCGTTGTAGGAGGCGTTAGCGAAGCGGACCGTGCCGCTGGTGCCGGCGGCCTGCGAGTTCCAGGAGTTGGAGACCGCGGTGCCAGCCGGCAGAGTGACGGACACCGACCAACTGTTCAGTGCCGCGGCGCCGGCGGTCACCTTGACGGTGGCGACGAAGCCTCCGGTCCAGGCATTGTTGGAGATCGTCGCAGTACAGCCGGCGGTGCCCGGCGGTGGGCTGGTCGGCGGCGGGCTGGTCGGCGGCGGCGAGGTGGGCGGCGGGCTGGCGCCCATGATGGCATCAATGATGCCCTGTTGGGTCACCGTGACAGAGCTTCGGTTGAAGATCCCTAACCCGTACTGCCCGTTGAAGCCGTTGTCCCAGTAAGCGGTGGCTGCTCCGTATTTCTTAGCAGTGGCAACCACGGTCCGCGCGAAGTCCGCACGATACCTGTTGTTCGACGAGTCAAACGATGTCTTGTCGACTGCACCGTATTCACCGACGAATACTGGGTATCCTCGCACGACGAAGGTGTCGTACATTTTCTTGAACTGTGCGTCCAGAAAGTCCTCCTGCCCCCAGCTCGACGTCTTTGACGGATTGGTCGCGGCCGGCCCCCATTGTGTGATAGTGCCGTCCTCCGTTCCCGCAAAGTCCCACGGATCGTAATAGTGAACAGAAATCATGATCCGTTGTTCATTGCCCGGAATGGAAGGAGACCGATATTGATCTGTTGGGAGCACGAAGCCGTAGTTGCCCGCCGTGTAGTCGATGTTCGTGTTCCAACCGGGGACGAGCAGCCACCTTGAGCTGTTGTTTCCGCCAGCCCTTCTTACGGTGTCCACGAATATCTGGTTGTAGGCGTTGATGTTCGAGTAGCACGGTTGGGTCGGACTTCCGAATTGCCCGTCGAAGTTTTCGTTCATGGATTCGAAGATCAGGCGCTCATTGTAACTTTGGAACCTCGTCGCTACCTGTTGCCAGACCCTCTGATATTTGTCCCTGATTGTTGCCTGAGAGGATGAATCGCAGATCAGCCAGGAACCGGAGATGCCTTTGAAGCCATCTCCATGCATGTTGATCAGCACATACATGCCTCGATTGTAGGCATAGTTGACGACTTCTTGGATTCTGTTCAGCCAGGAAGAATTGACCGTGTAATTCGGGCCGGATCCTATATGTCCCAGATAGGCGACCGGGATGCGGATGGTTTTGAAGCCCGCTGCCTGCACTCTGTCGATAAGAGCTTGCGTTACGGTCGGGTTGTTCCATGCCGTTTCACTGGGGATTCCGTTGGCGTTGGCCTCCAGCGAGTTTCCCAAATTCCAGCCCGCCCCCATGTCAGCAACAAGCTGAGAAGCGTTCAGCTGCGCCACAACGTCGGCCGATGCCGGATTCGTCACGCCGGATACAGATCCAGCAAACGCCAACGCAACGGCCAGGAAAGCCAATCTAGCCTTCCCCACTTTTGAGCCCATAGGCATTTCTTCTCTCCCAGTCTGAAGGCGTTATACCGACTAGATTTGCTTGCTGACTGCGCAGCCATGCACACGTGATGCCGTCCACCGCCCACTCCGCCGTCGCCGCACGAGACGGGCTAGTCGTTTCGGTGACGAGGTCGGGCCCTCCCGGTGGAAGTTGGCCTGGTCGAGGCCGATCCAACGCCACACCGCGGCGTCAAGCATGTGGCGGACGAACCACCCGATCACGGAGTTGTGCGTGATCAGTGCGCCATTTCCAACCTCATGTTTCGGGGTCAGTTCGAGGCGATGACGGCTTTGGTGAGTACGCCGATGCGTTGGGGTCAGCAGCGGATTTTGGCAGGGATTCGTCATGTTTTGAAGGTGGCGAGGCCGGGCTTACCGGGTCATATGTGGTCGGAGCCTATAAACGGCCCGGCTGGTAGGCCGGCTGGTCCTGGGCCGGCTGCGACTGCTGTTAGCCGACCAGGTCGGCCGCTTCTGTCCACGTGTTGCTGTCCAGGGTTTGGTGATATGCGTGCCGGTCCGCCGGCGTTGGTTGGCGGACCGGCACGGTTGGTGGTGTGGTCGGGTCAGGGTTAGGCCGGTGCGGCTAGCACGGTGCTGGCCAGCAGCCCGGCCGCCGCCGCGAAGAGGATCCGCC
>NZ_JAIBNX010000151.1 GCF_026130045.1 Micromonospora sp. CPCC 205371 | reverse complement strand
CGGGGGGAGGGGGGGGGGGGCGGCGGCGGGCGCCGGGCGGCGCCCCGGCGGGCGCTGCGGCGGCGCCGGGCTATGGAGCAGGGTCGGTGACCTCGGTCGGGGAGCGGCGGGGGGTTGGGTGGCCCGGCTGGCCGTACCCGATGCGCAGGACCATCTGCGGCACGCCGAACCGGCCGAGCGCGCGCCGCAACTGCTCGCGTGCGCCGCTCACCTCGATGGGTTGGGAGATCATCGACGCGGTCAGCTGGGCGTCGGTGGCGGTGAGCAGCATCCGCTGCAACGCCTGGCCGGCGGTGATCTGGTCGGCGGCGCGGTCACCGGCCGTGCCGATGACCGCGACCAGCGGTTCTGCCTCGACCAGCCCGCTGTGACCGGCGCGCCCGGCGTCCCAGCTTGGTCCGCCGTTGCCGCCGCCGCCGCGCCGGCCGCGCCCGCCGTGCGGGTCGTTCCGGTCGGGTGCCGGGTTCCAGCCCGGACCGCTGTTTCCGCCGCGCGGGCCCGGTGCCGGCGGGCCGGTGGCGGCGGCCACGTCGGAGGCCGGGGAGTCGACGGGGCGGGTCTGGAGGGGAACGACGCCGGCCGCTCGGTGCCGGGTCGGCAGCAGGTCGTCCGGGGCGACGACCGGTCCGCCTAACGCGGCGGGCACTCCGTCGCGGGCCGGTCCGTGCCTGGTCCACCGGGAGACCTCGGCGCGCTGCTCGGGATCGCGTTGAAGAACTCGGTGCGCCCCGTGTGCGAGTTCTCCGAGCGTGCTCACCGCGGATGCTCCGATCACCAGCTCGACCCACGCGCCCTCGGCGCGCGCGGCCTCGACGAGCCGCCAACGGGCGTCCAGTGGCACCGGGTCGGGCCAGAACGGTGCCCGGTTGCTGTGCCGCAGCGGCACGGCGGCGAACAGCGCGTGTTCGTGCGGTGCGGCGGCACGGTGCCGGTCGGGCTCCAAGCGCGCCACGACGTCCGGTTCGTCCGGGTACGGCAGCAGCCACACGCGGGGCACGATGCCGGCCGCCGCCAGCGCCAGACGGATGTTGAACGTGGCCGCCCCGCACGCCAGGTACGCGGCCCAGTCGGAGAGCCGGCGCGCGCGGTCGGCGTACACCTCGATGCCGCCGTCGCGGAGCCGGAACCGCCACGGCTGGCTGTTGTGCTGCGACGGCGCGTGCACCGCGGCCACCACCGCGCGGCCCAGGTCGTCGGCCGTGAAGCCGGTCGTGATCGGCGTCATCGTCCCACCCTCCGCGCCGGGCCAACCGACGGATAGGGGCCGGGGGTCCTCAGACCGACAGTAGTGTCTTCCCCGTCACAGCGCGCGCCTCGATCGCCGCGTGAGCCTCGGCGGCGCGCTCCAAGGGGTACACCTGACCGACGAGCGGCGTGATCTGCCCGGCCGCGGCCGCCGCGAGCGCCCGCCCGAGGCAATCCCGGAATTGCTCCGAGGTGAGCTGCACGTCCTGGATGCCGGTCACGGTGATGCGGCGGGCGGCCGCCGCGTCCGGGTCGGGCACCGCGAACTCGCCCGCCGGCGTGCCGTAGGCGCAGACCCGACCGCCCGGCGTTACGAGGTCGAAGGCCGCCCTGCCGTACTGCCCGCCAGCGCCGTCGAGGACCACGTCGAGCGCGCCGGCCGCCGCGCGTACCCGCTCGATCCAGCCGGGCTCGGAGTAGTCGACGGTGGCGTCCGCACCGAGGCGGCGGAGCCGGTCCAGCTTCGCGGTGCCACGGGCGGCGGCCACGACGTACCCGCCGGCCGCGTGTGCGAGCTGCACGAGCAGCGCGCCCAGGCCGCCGCCGGCGGTCGTGACGAGGACCTTGTCGCCGGGCTTGACCGCGACAAGGTCGGCGACGGCGGTCGCTGTGGTGCCGTCGTGCAGCAGCGCGGCAGCGTTCGTCAGTGACAGCTCATCGGGTACCGGTACCAGCCCGTCCGCCGGCACGAGTGCCCGCTCGACGTACCCGCCGTGCGCGCCGGTGCCCGTGACCACCCGGCGGCCCCGCCAGGCCGGGTCGACCCCTTCGCCGGTCGCCGCGACAGTGCCGGCGACGCCGACGCCGGCCCGGTACGGCGGCTCGTGGTCGAAGTACGGCTTGCCGTCACCGCTACGGATCTTCGTCTCCACCCACAGCGTGTCCGCGATGGCCACGTCGATCACGACCTCGCTGGGCCCGGGCACCGGATCGGGCACCTCCCTCAGCGCAAGTACCTCCGGACCGCCGAATTGGGTTACCTCAATGACTCGCATGGCACCGACCATGCAACCTGAACACGACTTGAGGTCAAACGAGACATGACCCGAGGTCACACGTGACATTGTTCGGTAACACGTTCTTGACATCTGTGACGCGGGAGCGCACAGTCTGACTACGTAGTCCTGACTACGTAGTCAACCCCCTGCCGGGAGGTGTGATGTCCCTGGCCAGCCGCCGCCCGCCGGGCAGCACAGACGTCGCGCGGTTGGCCGGCGTGTCGCAGAAGACGGTATCCCGCGTGATGAACGGCGAGCCGTACGTCAGCGAGGCGGTCCGCGAGCGCGTACTGGCGGCGGCGCGCGAGTTGGGATACCGGCGCAACACCGCGGCCCGGGCGCTCAACCTCGGTCGCTTCCACCGCATCGGCGTCGTGTCGCTGGGCAGCGCGCTCTACGGCCCATCGTCCACATTGGTCGCGCTCGAGCGGCGGGCCCGGGAGACCGGATACGCCCTCAGCATCGTTCACACCCTCGAAGGCCAGGACGGCAGCGTCATGGCGGCCGTCGACTCGCTGCTGGCGCAGGGCGTCGACGGCATCATCCTCTCCGAACCCATCGACGAGGGGCAGGAGCTGCGCATCGAGCCCGAGGTGCCGGTGCTCAGCTTCGGCCCGACCCCGGGCATCGACGGGCCGCGCGTGGTGGTCACCGGTGCGTCCGGTGTGGACGCCGGCCGGGTGGCCACCGAGCACCTGCTCGCGCTCGGCCACGCGACCGTGTGGCATGTGGCCGGCCCGAGCCACTGGTGGGCGGCCCGTGACCGCATCAACGGCTGGCGGCGCGCTCTCGACACCGCCGGCGTCGCCCAGCCACCCCTGATCGAAGGCGACTGGTCGCCCGCGTCCGGATACACCGCCGGGCGGATGCTCGCCACCAACCCCGAGGTCACCGCCGTCTTCGTCGCCAACGACGAGATGGCGATCGGGGTCCTGCGGGCGTTCGCGGAGGCCGGGCTCGACGTGCCGGGCCGCATCAGCGTCGTCGGCATGGACGACATCCCCGCGGCGGCTTACCTCAGCCCGCCGCTCACCACCATCCGGCAGGATTTCGAGGCCGTCGCCGCGTACGGGTTGAAGCTGCTCGTCGACGAGATCGAGAGCGGCGCGGCGGCCGCGCCCCACGACGAGCTTCCCGCGCACCTCGTCGTGCGCGAGTCGACCGCACCACCGAGGGAGACATCATGAGAACACCGCGACTCCGGCTGACACGGGCTCTGGCCGTGGGCGTGGCCGCCGGGCTGGTCCTCGCCGGCTGCGGCGGCGGATCGGACGACAGCTCTGGCGGTACGTCCAGCTCCGTCAGCCAGGCCGACATCGACAAGGCGATGCAGACACCGACGGAGCTGACGTTCTGGAGCTGGGTGCCGAACATCGACAAGGAGATCGCGCTCTTCGAGAAGAAGTACCCCGCGATCAACGTGAAGCTGGTCAACGCGGGCCAGGGCGAGCCGCAGTACACGAAGCTCCGCACGGCTCTCAAGGCCGGCAGCGGCGCGCCCGACGTGGTGCAGATCGAGTTTCAGTACATCCCGACCTTCACCATCACGGGCGACCTGCTCGACCTGCGTCCGTACGGCGCGGAGGCGCTCAAGGACCAGTTCGTGGACTGGACGTGGGGCCAGGTGACCGGCACGAACGGCGAGGTCTGGGCGATCCCGCAGGACACCGGGCCGATGGGCATGCTGTACCGGCAGGACATCTTCGACAAGTACGGGATCAAACCACCGACCACGTGGGACGAGTTCGCCGCAGCGGCCCGCACGCTGCACGCCGCCGATCCCAACGTGTACCTGACCAACCTCGCCTCGAACCAGAACGGCGCCTGGATGGGGCTGCTGTGGCAAGCCGGTGCGCGTCCATTCAAGACCAATGGCGACCAGATCAGCATCAGCGTCAACGACGAGACGTCCAAGAAGCTCGGCGCGTACTGGGGCGGCCTCGCGAAGGAGGGCGTCATCTCGACCGACGCCGACTTCACCGATCAGTGGTACCAGGGGCTCAACCGCGGCAAGTACGCCACCTGGCTGACCGCCGCGTGGGGACCGGTGTTCCTGTCCACCAGCGCCAAGGACACCAGCGGCAAGTGGCGGGCCGCACCGCTTCCACAGTGGACGGCCGGCGCCCAGGAGGCCGGTAACTGGGGCGGCTCGACGAGCGCGGTCGTCAAGACGACGAAGAACCCGATCGCGGCGGCCAAGTTCGCCGAGTTCCTCAACACCGACCCCGAGTCGACGATGTTGTTCGCGACCGAGCAGTTCCTGTTCCCGGCCACCAAGACCGTGCTGTCGAACCCGACGTTCAGCGACCAGAAGCCGGCCTTCTACGGCGGCCAGCAGGTCAACCAGATCTTCGCCGGCATCAGCGACACGGTGGCGACCGACTTCCAGTGGCCGCCGTTCCTCGACCAGACCGTCAACGACTGGGACGAGACGGTCGGCAAGTCGCTGGCCGACAAGACCGACACCGTCGCCGCGCTCGACCAGTGGCAGCAACGCATCACGACGTACGCGAAGAACCAGGGCTTCAAGGTGGAATAGATGTCCACTGTGACCACCGCCGTGCCGCGGCGCCAGCGGGCGGCGTCCCGCCGGGCCGCGGCCGGGTACCTCTTCGTCGCCCCGTTCCTGGTGGTGTTCGTCGCGATGCTCGTGGTGCCGCTGGCGTACGCCGGGTACCTGAGCCTCTTCCGGGAGCAGCTGATCGGCGGCACCACCTTCGCGGGGCTCGACAACTACACGCGGGCGCTCAGCGACGACCGGCTGCTCGGCGGGGTCGCCCGGGTTGGCGCGTTCTTCGCTATCCAGGTGCCGCTCATGCTGGCACTGGCGCTGTTCTTCGCGCTCGCGCTCGACAGTGGAGCGTTGTGGCTGTCCCGCGTACTGCGGCTGGGCATCTTCGTGCCGTACGCGGTGCCCAGCGTGGTGGCGGCCCTCATGTGGGGCTACCTGTATGGCCCGGACTTCGGCCCGATCGCGCAGCTGTTCGACAAGGTGGGCTGGGCCGCGCCGAACCTGCTCGGGTCGGACCTGATGCTCGGCTCGCTGGCCAATGTGGTGACGTGGGAGTTCACCGGCTACAACATGATCATCTTGTACGCGGCGCTGCGCGCGATCCCCACCGAGCTGTACGAGGCGGCGGCTGTCGACGGTGCCGGCGCGTGGCGCATCGCCTGGAGCATAAAGATTCCGGCCCTGCGCCCGGCGCTGCTGCTGACGCTCATCTTCTCGGTCATCGGCAGCTTCCAGCTCTTCAACGAGCCGCAGCTGCTGCAACGGCTGGCGCCGAACGTCATCGACAGCGCCTACACACCCAACCTGTACGCGTACTCGCTGGCCTTCACCAGCCAGGACGTAAACTACGCCGCCGCGGTGTCGTTCCTGCTCGGGGCCGTCATCGTCGCGGTCTCCTACACCGTGCAGCTCGCGGCGAACCGGAGGCGGTCATGACGACGGTGGTGGCGCCGACGGCGGTGCGCGCGACGACGGACGAACGGCGGGTGGCGAAGCGGCCGGGCACGCGCCGCAGCCCGCTGCTGACGCTCGCGATGCTGGCCTTCCTCGTGTACTTCCTGCTGCCGCTCTTCTGGCTGGTGGTCGCCTCGACGAAGACCACGGGCGACCTGTTCTCCACCTTCGGGCTGTGGTTCGCCGACGACTTCTCGTTGCCCACCAACGTCCGCGACGTGTTCGCCGCGGAAAACGGCATCTACGCCCGCTGGTTACTCAACACCGCCCTGTACGCCGTCGTCAGCGCGGGCGGCGCGGCACTGCTCGCGGCCCTGGGCGGGTACGGCTTCGCGAAGTTCCGCTTCCGCGGCAACAACGCGCTGTTCGGCATCGTGCTCGGGTCCATCATGGTGCCCAGCACCGCGCTGGCCATCCCGACGTATCTGGTGTTCAGCAAGATTGGTCTCGTCAACACGCCATGGGCCATCATCCTGCCCTCGTTGGTGAACCCGTTCGGCCTGTACCTCATGCGGGTGTACGCCGAGGACGCCGTGCCCGACGGGCTCATCGAAGCGGCCCGCATCGACGGCGCGGGCGAGTTTCGCATCTTCTGGCAGGTGGCGATGCGGCTGCTCGCACCCGGCTTCGTGACGGTGCTGCTCTTCACGCTCGTCGCCACCTGGAACAACTACTTCCTGCCGCTCATCATGCTCAACAACCCATCCCTGTATCCGGTGACCGTCGGCCTCGCGAACTGGGCCGCACAGGCCTCGATGGGCGGCGGGGGCAGCGGCGGCGGCGTGCTGCCACTGGTGGTCACCGGCTCGATGTTGTCCATCGTCCCGCTGGTCATCGCGTTCCTGATGCTCCAGCGGTACTGGCAGAGCGGCCTCGGCGCCGGAGGAGTCAAACAGTGACAGTCCTATTCGGAGCGGCTTACTACCCGGAGTACCACGCCTCGCACCTGTTGAAGACCGACCTCGACCTAATGGCCGAGGCGGGCTTCACGGTCATCAGGGTCGGCGAGTCGGTCTGGTCCACATGGGAGCCCGAAAACGGGCGCTTCGACCTCGACTGGCTCCAGCCCACACTGGACGGTGCGCACGAGCGCGGCATCGGCGTCGTCCTGGGCACACCGACGTACGCGGTACCGCCGTGGCTCGCCCGGCAGTACCCGGAGATCGCGGGGGAGCGGGGCACCGGGCGGCGCATCCCGTGGGGCGCCCGGCAGGAGGTCGACTTCACGCATCCCGCGTACCTGTTCCACGCCGAGCGGGTCATCCGACGCGTCGTCGAGCGGTACGCCGACCACCCGGCCGTCATCGGGTACCAGGTGGACAACGAGCCGGGCGCCGAACTGCTGCACAACCACGGCGTCTTCCAGCGGTTCGTCGACGACCTGCGCGAGCGGTACGGCGACGTGGAGACGCTCAACCGCGAGTGGGGCCTGGTGTACTGGTCACATCGACTGTCCACATGGGCCGACCTGTGGGTGCCCGACGGCAACGTGCAGCCGCAGTACGAGCAGGCGTGGCGGCGCTTCCAGGCCCAGCAGGTCACCGAGTTCATCTCCTGGCAGGCCGGGATCGTGCGGGAGTACACCCGACCCGGCCAGTTCGTCACCACCTGCATCTCGTACGAGCGCCCCGGTGTCGCCGACGAGGAGCTGACCCGAGACCTCGACGTCACCGCCGGGAACCCGTACTACGCCATGCAGGACGGGCTCGCCCTGCCCCCACCCGAAGGCCGTGCGCAGCACTGGATGACACAGGACTGCTGGGCGTTCTACCTGACCGCCGACCGCATGTGGTCCTCCCGCCAGGAGCCGTACCTGGTCACCGAGACCAACGCGCAGGCCATCGGCGGCCCGTGGACGAACCAGCCGGCGTACGAGGGCCAGTGGCGACAGGCCGCGTGGGCGCTCGTCGCCCGCGGCGCGAAGATGATCGAGTACTGGCAGTGGCGCACCCTCCAGTTCGGCGCCGAGACCTACTGGATGGGCGTGCTGCCGCACAGTGGACGCCCCGGCCGCACGTACCGCGAGCTAGCCCGTATCGGCGCGGAGCTGGCCCAGGCCGGCGACCTGGTCGACGGTCTCACCCCGGACGCCGACGTGGCGATGCTGTACTCCACGCCGAGCAAATGGGCCCTCGCGGCCCAGCCCGCGCTCGCCGGGCCCGACGGTGGCCCGGACTCCCGCTCGTACCAGGGCTTGTTCGAACCGTTCTACCGTGGCGCGTTCGAAGCGGGCCGCCAGGTTCGGGTCCTGCACGCGCCCCAGGCGGTCGCCGTCGCTCCCGTGGACTTCGTGAAGAGCCACCCCGTCCTGGTGGCCGCCGGCCTGTACGTCGCCGGTGACTCCACACTGGACTGGCTGGTCGCGTACGCCGAAGCCGGAGGTCACCTCGTGCTCGGTCCCCGTACGGGATACGCGGACCACGAGGCGCGCGCCCGCGGCGTCGTACAGCCGGCCAGGCTCGCCGAGGCGGCGGGCGCCTGGTACGAGGAGTTCAGTAACCTGCCGGCGGACCTGCCCGTGCGCCCGGGGTCCGGCCTGGCCCTGCCCGACGGGGCGGCCGGAACGCGTTGGGCCGACGGTCTCATCGCGGACGGCGCCGAGGTCGTCGCGGGCTACGACCACCCGCATTTCGGCCGGTTCGCGGCCGTCACCACCCGCCCGCACGGGCGTGGTCGCGTCACGTACGTCGGCACGATCCCGAACCCGGCCCTGGGTGCGGCCCTTTTCCGCTGGCTCCTGCCCGAGCCGGGCCCGTGGGCCGACGCCCCGCCGTCCGTGACGTCGACGGGCGCCGCCGCCTCAGACGGCCGCCGCCTACGCTTCCTGCACAACTGGTCGTGGCACGAGGCGACGCTGACCGTCCCGGTCGCGGTCCGCGACGCGCTGTCGGGCACCTCTCACGCGGCCACCACCGAACTCCGCCTGGCCCCGTGGGACGTCCGCGTGCTCGTCGAGTCCTGACCGGCACGGGGTCAGCTCGCCAACGCCTGGTCCTCGCGGCGAGCTGAGCTAGGGAAGCGGGAGCCCGCGCGCGCGACCAGGACGGGGCACCGGGCGTGGCGAAGGACGGCCTGGGTCACTGGGCCTAGCAGGGTGGGGCGGTCGCCCTGGGCGCCGACCACGACCAACTGGGCCCCGTCTGATTCGGCGATCAGGGCCTCGTCGGCGGGTTGGTCGACGACGCGGTGCTCGGCCGGCACCGCCGGGGCAGGGTGTTCCGCGCACGGGGCACCCTCGGCGTGCACGACGACCACGCCGGTGCGGCGCCGGCGCGCCTCGTCGTACGCGGCATCCAGGCCGACTGCCGCGTCGGCCGAGCCGTCGACCCCGACCACGATCGGGCCGGGGCGCTCCGCACCGCAGGCGAACAGCACCGGCTGGCAGGCGCGGGCGGCCACCTGGATCGAGACGGACAGCGTCGGATCGGTGCCGTGGCGGGCGAGGCCCTGCCCGCCGAGCACGAGCAGCGCGGCGTCGGTGGCGGCGCGCAGTAGCACCCGGATCGGGTCGCCGTCGACTAGCTCGGACGTCACGGTCAACGACGGGTTCGCACCGCGGGCGAGCGCCACGGCCTCACCGAGCATCTGGTGCGCGAGCTCGCGGTCGTCGCCGTACTCGTTCGAGAGGAAGAGCTCCCACACGAAGGCGTGCACGATGTGTAGCGGGCTGCCGATCGAGGTGGCCTCGCGGGCGGCGAGCCGCACGGTGTCGGAATCTGTGGCCATGTCTTTCACACCCGCCACCACCGGTGCGTTTTCAGCGATCATGGCCGCCACCTCCGTTGCTGGCTCCGTTCCCCTAGCTAACCGCATGTGACGGTTTCCCGACAGATGCATGAGGAGATCGGCAGAGCGGGTCGTTCACGCCTTCCTAGTGCCCGCTGGTTGCCCTGAGTAACCGCCCGCCAGAGTTCCGAGCAGTGCACCGAGGATCGCGGTGAACACGATGACGCCGGTCCACATCTCCGCAGGCCAACGGAGGCCTTCGGCGAGGTGCAATCCGAGCAGCTGCCCCGACCAGACGAGCGCGGGGAACAGCGCACCGGCGATCACCAGGCGTAGCGGCGCGCCGGTGCCGCGTACCGCGTCAAGACGCGCGAGAAGCGCGTCCGCGACCGCGGCGCCGCACACCGCGGCGATCGCGCCGGCGGGCCTGGGCCGCCGGAAACTCGAACATGACCATGATGAAGAGCGCCACGCCCGCGGTGACCGCGGTCGCCGCACCGAGCGTCGCCCGCCGCCGCAGCACCAGCAGCAGCGGTACCGTCAACAGCAGTGTCGTGATCACGTAGCTGCTCACGCCGGTCAGTGCGACCAGCCGGGGCATCCCTTCCAGCCCGCTCGCGTCACCGTCCACCCCGTCGTACGGCTGTGTGGGTGCCAGTGTCATGAAGGCGGACGAGTGAGTGAGCAGGATTGTCGCCGCCATTGCACCGAGGGTTACCGAGGCGATGCCTCTGATTGCTCCCCGGCCGGTCGCCCACCACGAGCGCAGCGGGCTCGTGACGATGAGGACGCCGCCCACGTCGAGCAGCATGTGACTGGGGCTGAAGGTGGCCTCCAGGCCGACCTCGATCCCGATCGTCTCGTGCCAGACCATGTCGGCGAGCCCGCCGACGAGGAAGAGCAGCATGCCGAGCGCCCCGAGCCGGTACCCGGCCGGCCAGCCATCGCGCCACCAGCGCGGCGCCTGGTCGCGGCGCTGGTAGGCGAGCCAGAACGTCCATGCCGCGCTACCGGCGAAGCCGGCGTAGAGCAGGCCGTGCCAGGGCGTGAAGAACCCTTCGAGCGTCTCGATGACGTTGGCGTGCGCCCAGCCGTCGGAGAGCGCGCCCGCGAGGAGGGAGGGGGCGACCACCACCATGAGGGCGTCTTCGGGGGGGGTGGCCGCCCGGACCATGCCGGCCCGGGCGGGCGTGTCGATGGGCCGGATTCCGCTGATGGTCATGGCCCGTATCGTCCCAAATCCCACGCCCTGTGCGGATCGGCTGTTTCGATGGCTGCCGATCGCGACAAATGGAAAACGCTACTAAACAGATGGGAGTCACGGCGGTGCGGGCCGCTCCCCGCCGATCAAGGACGAATGCACGTGGTTCGATCTCATTTCCGCGTGTATTCGCCCTTGATCGATGAAGATCTCCTTGATCGGCGTCGTTGAGCTGCGCGATCCGGCGGCCAGGCTGACCGGCGGGGCAAGGTGGAGGGCGCTGCGGGTCGGCATGGTAGCGGACATATATCGCATATCACCCCAGCCTCTGCGCTCGGTCGCTGCGGTGTCTCGCCGCTGCGGCCAGGGAAGCGAAGATCCGCGAGGAAAAGTTTGTGTTATCCGCATCGGCGCCCGGCATCTCCTAGGTGTGCGCGAATCGACTGGGGGATTGAGGGGCTGCGGGATGAGCGAGCACAACGGGCAGGTCATGTGGCTGGCGCGACCGGCGGGCGGGCGGCACCGGCACGACCCACTCGCTGGCGGCGACGGGCGACACGGCGCGGAGCCGGGGAGTGGTGGCGAACACCGGAACACCCGCTGGTCCAGCGCCATCCGCTCCCGCACGGCCAACCGGCACCACCAGCCCGACCAGTCGCCACCCGCTGAGCCAGTCGCCGCTTCCGCTGCGGCCCCGGCCGGCGCCGGGCTGGACGCGGCGGCGGTTACGGCGGCGCTGGCGCGGCTCGACCCCGCACACCGCGAGATCCTGGTCGAGACCTACTTCCGTGGCAGTACGGTCAACGAGGCCGCGAGGGCCCTGGGCCTGCCCGTCGACACGGTAAAGGCCCGCGTGTACGCGGCCATCCGCGCTCTGGACCGCGCCGCCCGCGCAGCCTGACCGCATGCCTCCCGGTGTCCGCCGATCAAGGCCATTCCGCGCGATCAAGGGCAAACGCACGTGGAAAAGAGATCGAACCACGTGCGTTTGCCCTTGATCGGCGGGGCGAGGGCGTGGCCACGCGCGGCGGGGAGGGGTAGCCGCGCGCGGCCCCGGGTGTTACTCGTAGGCGATCGCTGCCAGCACGTTCAGGCGAGCCGCGCGGCGGGCTGGCCACAGTGCCGCTAGGACGCCTGCCACCACGGCGATCAGCACGAACACGATCAGGCTGATCCACGGGATGGCGATCGTGGTGAGGAAGTCGCGGTCGATCAGCGCCGCCGCGATCGCCACGCCCAGCGCGACGCCCATGACGATGCCGAGCACGCAGCCGAACACGGCCATCACCACCGACTCGGTGCCCACCATCCGGGTGACGCCGCCGCGGCTTAGCCCGACGGCGCGCAGCATGCCCAACTCGCGGGTGCGCTCGTAGATGCTGAGCAGCAGCGTGTTGAGGATGCCGAGCAGCGCGATGACGATCGCCACGCCGAGCAGTACCGAGATGATCCCGAGCGCGATGTCGGTGAAGTTGGTGAACTGGTCGATCAGGCTGGACCGGTCGCCAACGGTCACCAGTGGATAGTCGGACATGATGCGCTCGACCTCTGGCATGACGGTGCCGGGGTCAGCGCCGTCGTCGAGTGACACGTACGCCTGGAACGCGAGCGGGCCGTTGAAGTTGGACACCGCCGCGCGGGGCAGGATCATCGTGTCGGTCCAGATCGGGGTCGCCTCGTAGACGCCCACGAGCCGGTATGGCCGCTCGCCGCCCTTGTTCAGCTCGACCGGAACGGTGTCGCCGACGGACCAGCCGCGCGAGTCGGCGGTGTTCTGGTCGGCGACGAACTCGTCGGGGCCGAGCGTGCGCAGGTCACCCTCGGTGGCTTTCAGCGCGAACATGTCGCGCGCGACGGCGAGGTCGTCGACCGCGAAGACGCCGCCGAACGGCGGTGACCCGTCGTCGACCCGCGCGTCGACGGTCAAGTAGAACGGCACCGCCTGGTCGACGCCGGGCAGCGCGCGCACCTCGTCGACGGCTTCGGAGGAGAAGCCGATCGTGCCGTCCGGCGGGCCCTGCGTCGAGTTGGTCTGGATCACGATCTCGGCGCCGATGGTCGAGCTGATCGCCTCGTCGATCGTCTTGTTGAACGAGGCGGCGAGCACGCTGGCGGTGCTCACCAGCGTTACGCCGATCATCAGGGCGGCGGCGGTGACGGCGGTGCGGCGCGGGTTGCGCAGCGCGTTGCGGACGCCGAGCCGGCCGCTGACGCCCCAGCCGACCGCGCGCCCGATCAGCCCGGCGAGCGGGCGGGTGAGCAACGGCGAGAGCAGCGTGACGCCGAGGAAGAACAGCAGCACGCCGATCAGCAGGGCGGGCAGCGTGAGGCCGCCGATGCCGGTGAGCGCGGCGCCGGTCAGCACCGCGCCCGGCACGGCCAGGACCGCGCCCGCGATGGACAGCCCGAGCAAGGGCTTGTCGGGCCGCGCAATGTCGCGCATGGCGGCAAGCGGCGGTACGGCCGACGCGCGCACCGCCGGCACGAAGGCCGCGATCACGGTCACCAGCACGCCGACGACGTACGCCAGGATGATCGGTGTGGCGCCCACCTGGATGCCGGCGCCGGGCAGCTGAGCCCCGATGAATGCGGTGAGCGCACTGCTGCCCGCGAGGCCCAGACCGATGCCGGCGAGCAGCCCGACCGTGCTGCCGACGACACCGACCAGTACCGCCTCGACGAGCACCGAGCTGGTGACCTGGCCCCAGCTCGCGCCCATGGCCCGGAACAGCGCCAGCTCCTGGGCACGCTGGGCGACCAGGATGTTGAACGTGTTGAAGATCAGGAAGATGCCCACGAGCAGCGCGACGATCGCGAACGGCCCGAAGAAGTACGTGGTGACCGCGGACAGCCCTTCCTGCACGTCGTTGGCCGCGTCTTCGTTGGCTTGCTCGCCGGTCTTGGCCTCGAATCCGGCGGGCACCAGCGGCGCCACCCGGTCACGCAGCTCCTCTTGCGTGACGCCGGGCTCGGTGCTCAGGTAGGCGCCGGAGAACCGGCCCTCGGCACCGTAGAACGTGCGCTGGGCGAACGCCTCCTGGAAGAGGATCAGCGTCTCGCCGGCGAGCGAGTCGCGGTCACCCTCGAACGCCACGATGCCGGCGACCGTGAACTCGCGGGCCTCGTTGACCTCCGGCAGGTACACCTTGAGCCGGTCGCCAACGGCGGCGTGTGCCTGCTCCGCCGTGTACCGCGAGATCGTCACCTCGGTCTCGGCCGTGGGCCACCGGCCCTCGGCGACCGAGACGAGCGCGAAGGGGTCGTCGCCGGTGACGCCGCCGCCGATCTGCGGCGCGCCCTGTGTGGTGACGGGCTTGCCGTCGCGGACGTCGAAGGGCACGACACCCAGCGCGGTGACGTCGCCCTGTGCGGCGGCGACGCCCGGCACCTGGGCGAGCGCGTCGACCTGCTGCTGCGTGAGCAGCGGCCGCGGGTCGTCGTCAGCCGCCTCCTCGGTGGGCATGACCTGGACGGCGACGTTTTGGTTGATGGACCGCAGCAGCTTTTCGAAGCGTGCCGTCAGCGAGTCGCTGAGCACGAACGCGCCGGACAGGAACGACACGCCGAGCACGATCGCCACGATGGCGAGGGTCAGCCGCAGCTTGCGGGAGAGGAGGCTCTTGAGGCTGGCGCGCAGCATCTACGCGCCTCCCACGCCGACGTCGAGGCCCTTGAGCTTGTCGAGCACCGCCTCGGCGGTGGGCTCGGTCATCTCGTCGACGATCTGCCCGTCGCCGAGGAAGATGACCCGGTCGGCGTACGAGGCGGCGTTCGGGTCGTGGGTGACCATGACGATGGTCTGCCCGTACTCGCGGACGGAGTTACGCAGGAAGCCGAGCACTTCGGCGCCGGAGCGGGAGTCGAGGTTGCCCGTGGGCTCGTCGGCGAAGATGACCTCGGGCCGGGCGACGAGCGCGCGGGCGCAGGCGACGCGCTGCTGCTGGCCGCCGGAGAGCTGGCTGGGCCGGTGGCCGAGGCGGTCGCCGAGGTTGACCGTCTCGATGACCGTCTTGTACCAGTCGTCGTCGGGCTTGCGGCCGGCGATCGACAGTGGCAGCAGGATGTTTTCCTGAGCGGTGAGCGTGGGCAGCAGGTTGAACTGCTGGAAGATGAAGCCGACCTTGTCGCGGCGCAGCCTGGTGAGGCCCGCGTCGCCGAGGCCGGTGACTTGGGTTTCGCCGATGAATACCTGCCCGCGGGTGACGGTGTCGAGCCCGGCGAGGCAGTGCATGAGTGTGGACTTACCGGACCCGGACGGCCCCATGATCGCGGTGAAGCGGCCCCGCTCCAGGTCGACGCTCACGCCGCGCAGCGCGATGACCTGGGCTTCCCCTGAGCCGTACACCTTCCAAAGGTCGGTCGCGCGTGCGGCGACATTGGTCGTAGTCGTGGTCACCCCATCACCGTAGGGGGCGCGGGCGACACTTTCCGTCCTTCTTGAGAAGGGTCGTGTCCCCCTGCCTGAGGTGGAGGAGGGGCGAACGCATCGATGAAGGTCTAGCGCTCGCACTATGTCGCGTGCTTATCATAAGCCCCCGAATAAGGAGGTCACATGCGCAGGGCACCGCGCACAAGACATCTGGCGGCCGTGCTGGCCGGGCTGCTCCTCCTGCTCGCGTTCCCGGCCGCCGCCCGCGCCGCGACCGTCACTGTCACCAATGGCGTCCAGTTCACCGACACCTCCGGCAACCCGCTGCACGCCCACGGCGGCGGGATGATCAAGGTAGGCGGTTACTACTACTGGTTCGGCGAGAACCGCAACGACAACAACACCTTCCGGTACGTCTCCGTGTACCGCTCCACCGACCTGCGTAACTGGGAGTTCCGCAACAACGTCCTGACCCAGAGCTCAGCCGCTGAGCTGAACGTCAGCAACATCGAGCGCCCGAAGGTCATCTACAACTCGTCCACCGGGCAGTACGTGCTCTGGATGCACTGGGAGAACGGTTCCGACTACGGCCAGGCCCGGGTCGCGGTCGCCACCTCGTCCACCGTGGACGGCAACTACACGTACCGGGGCAGCTTCCGGCCCCTCGGGTACGACTCGCGGGACATGACCGTGTTCCGCGACGACGACGGCAGCGCGTACCTGATCTCCTCGACCCGCGTGAACGCCGACCTCAACATCTATCGCCTGACCTCCGACTACCTCGGCGTGGCGAGCCTGGTCCAGACGCTGTGGCCCGGCAACTACCGCGAGGCCCCGGCGATGTTCAAGCGCAACGGTGTGTACTTCCTGTTCACCTCGGGCGCCACCGGCTGGGCGCCCAACCAGGCCCGGTACGCGACCGCCAGCAGCATCGCGGGCACCTGGACCTCCCCGACGAACGTCGGCAACAGCATCACGTACGGCTCGCAGTCCGCCTACGTCCTGCCGGTGCAGGGCACCTCGACCACGTCGTACCTCTACCTGGGCGACCGGTGGGCGGGCGCTTGGGGCGGCAAGGTGAACGACTCCAAGTACGTGTGGCTGCCGCTGTCGTTCCCATCCAACACGTCCCTGTCAATGACCTGGTACCCCCGCGTGAACATCGACACCGCCACCGGCGTGGTGAGCGGCAACGGCTCCGGCAACGCGTACGAGACGCTGCGCCCTCGCCACAGTGGACAGTGCCTGGACGTCCCCAGCCAGTCGACCGCGGACGGCACCGAGGTGGCGCAGTACGGGTGCAACGGCGGCGCGAACCAGCACTGGCAGCCGCTCGACCTCGGCACCGGGTACCACCAGCTCATCGCGCGGCACAGCAACAAGTGCCTCACCGTGCCGTCATCGTCGACCGCCGATGGAGTGCGGGTGACCCAGCAGGCGTGCGGCACCGGCACCAACCAGCAGTGGCAGATCACGGACGTGGGGAGCGGCTACTACCGGTTGACCGCCCGGCACAGCGGCAAGTGCCTGGACATCGTCAACGGATCGACCACCGCTGGCGCCAGGGCCATCCAGTACGCCTGCACGGGTGGTACGAATCAGCAGTGGCAACGGACCGGAGCGCCGTAATCTAGGGGTTTGTCGAAGGGTTACAGTTTGCTCGTGAAGCGTACGTCCAGAGATATTCGGGTAGCGAACCGCTTCGAGGTGCTACGGCACATCATCGCGTCCGCCACCGTGTCCCGCCAGCAGATCGCCAGCGACACCGGCCTGAGCCTCGCCACCGTCTCGAACCTCGTGGGCGAATTGCTCGAGTTGGGCCTGCTCGTCGAGGTCGGTTACCAGGACTCGGGGGGCGGCAGGCCGCGCGGCCTGGTCGCCATAAACCCCAACGGCGGTGTCCTGGTCGGCATCGACGTGGCGGAGACGTACGTGCACGTCGAGCTGTTCGACCCCGCGCTGACGGTACTCGCCAGCGTCGAGGAGGAGCTGCACCCGGAGGAGAACCGCCCCGATCAGGTCGTGGCGCACGTCGTGTCCAGCGTCGAGTCGGCGCTGGCCACGGCGGGCGTCGGACACGACCGCGTGCTCGGCGCGGGGATCAGCGTGCCGGGCCAGGTGGACCGCGAGGGCGGGGTGTCCGTCTTCGCGCCGAACTGGGACTGGCACGACGTACCCCTGCGCAGCCTGCTCGCGCGCTCCCTGGACATGCCGCTGTACCTGGACAACCCGCTGCGCGCCTGCGTGGTGGCCGAGCTGTGGTTCGGTGCCGGGCGCGGCCGCGACGACGTCGTCGTGGTCAACCTCGGCACCGGCGTCGGCGCCGGCCTGGCGTCCGGCGGCGCGCTCTACCGCGGCGCCACCAACAGCGCCGGCGAGTGGGGCCACACCACCCTCGTCGTCGACGGCCGTCTCTGCCACTGCGGCAGCCGGGGCTGCGTCGAGACGTACGTCGGCGCGCCCGGCATCATGCAGAACCTGCGCGACCTCGCCCCGAACAGCCCATTCCTGCACCCCGACGACCAGACCGCCACGATCGAGGCGCTAGCTCGCGGAGTGGCCGACGGCGACCCGGTAGCGGCCAAAGTGGTCACCGAGACCGCGCGGTACCTCGGCGTCGCGGTCGCCGACCTCATCAACCTCGTCAACCCCGAAGTCGTCGTCCTCAGCAGCTGGGTCGCGGCCCTTCTCGGTGACGCCCTGCTCGCCGAGGTGCGCGCCGTCGTCGGTCGGCACGCGCTGCGCCGCCCGCTCGCGGCCACTGAGATCACGCTGTGCCGCATCGCCGGCAACCCGGTGAGCCTCGGCGCCGCGACCTTCGCCCTGGAGCGCTTCCTCTCCGCCATCGGCACCAACGCGGGAGGTCTCGTCCGCCAAACCTGACCCGGAGGTACCGTATGCGCGCCTACCGCAAGCTTGCCGCTGCCCTCGTCCTCGGGCTGACCGCCGTCCTTGCGGCCGCCGCGCCGGCCCGAGCCGCCGTCGCGGCCGAGGTTTCACCCGCGCCGGCGCAGACCATCGACAACTTCGGCGCGTCGGGGGCCTGGTGGCCGAACGACCTGGTGAACTTCGCGCCCGCGGCGCGCCAGCAGGTCGCCAACCTGCTCTTCGGGTCCAGTGGGCTCGCGCTGAGCGCGTACCGGTACAACATCGGGGGCGGCGGCACGGCGGTCACCAACCCGGTCCGCGCGCCACAGACCTTCCGCACATCGTCCGGCGGCTATGACTGGAACCGGGACGCGGGCGGGCGCATGTTCCTCCAGTACGCGTCCGACATGGGCGTGCGGGACCTGCTCGGCTTCGTCAACAGCGCACCGGCCGCGTGGACCAGCAACGGGCAGAGCTGCGGCGGCACGCTGGTCGCCGGCAGCACCCAGGCGTTCGCCACGTACCTGGCCGACATCGTCGCGCGCTTCGACAGCATCGGCGTCCACCTCGACTACCTCAGCCCGATGAACGAGCCTGCCAACAGCTTCAGCGGCTGCGGCCAGGAGGGCATGCTGGTGCCCGTCGCCCAACGCGACGATCTGGTACGCGCGGTCGGCTCCACGCTCGCCTCGCGCGGCCTGTCGACGGCCGTCAGCGCCGACGAGTCCAGCTCGGTCGGCGGGTTCAACTCCGAGGTTCCACAGTGGATCGGGCAGGCGGGCACCGCGCAGTACGTGTCGAACCTGGCCCACCACACGTACGACAACCCCAACGACGCCGCGCGCACGGCCGCGATGAACGTCGGCCGCGCGAACGGGAAGAAGACGTGGGCGAGCGAGATCTGCTGCTACACCACCGTCGGCGGCGGATGGGCGCAGGGGTACGACCCCAGCATCACCGCCGGCCTCGCCATCTCCGAAAAGATCTACCGAGACCTGAACGTCACGTACGACACCGCCTTCCACTGGTGGACCGCGCTGTCGCCGATGATCGGCTGCGATCCGGCCGCGAACGCCGGCTGCCAGAACCAGGCCAACTCGTCCGGCTGGAACGACGGGCTCATCTACTACGACCCGAACTACGCCAGCAACGGCAACCAGTCCCTGTACGTGACGAAGCGCTACTACGGGCTGGCACACTACAGCCGGTTCGTACGGCCGGGTGCGGTCCGACACAACGTGACCGGCGCGCCGAGCGGTCTGCAGGTCTCCGCGTTCGACCACAATGGAGCGTGGACGCTGGTCGTCAACAATCTGAACGCGGCCAGCACGTCGCTGACCGTCAACTTCAACACGAAGAGCGCCGTGTCGGCCGGGTCGGCGTACCGCACCAGCGCGACGGAAAGCATGGCCTCGGTGGCCGCCCCGACGATCTCCGGTAGCGCGGTGACGGCGACGCTGCCGGCGCGCAGCATCACCACGTACGTCCTGCCGCAGAACGGCGGTGCCACGACGTCGATCACCAGCCCGCTGACCGGCGTGGCGTCCGGCAAATGCCTGGACGTGCCGGGCGGTGCGACCGCCAACGGCACCCAGACCGTCATCTACACCTGCAACGGCGGCACCAACCAGACCTGGTCGTACACCGCCGCGAAGGAGTTCCGCGTCTATGGGGGCAAGTGCCTGGATGGTGTCGCAGACAGGGTGGTCATCAACGACTGCAGCGGCAGCGCCAGCCAGAAGTGGCGCCTGAACGCCAACGGCATGCTGATCGGCGAGCAGTCCGGCAAATGCGTAGACGTCACCAGCGCCTCCACGGCCAACGGCGCTCTGCTCATCCTGTGGACCTGCCACGGCGCCACCAACCAATCCTGGCACCGCCCCTAAGCCCCGCGAAGCGCGGCCGCCACGTGTGGCCCGCGCTGCGGCGTGCGTCCCGTCCCGATCCCGCCGATCAAGGGCAAATGCACGCGCTTTGATCTCTTTTCCGCGTGCGTTTGCCCTTGATCGATGCGAACTCCCTTGATCGGCGCGGGTGCGGCGGCGCCATTGCGCCGATTGCGCGGTCAGGATCAGGATCGATTTCGAGCTGCCGCGACGTCCGTCGCGGTCGAGACCGTCGCTCCCGCGGCCTCGCCCTGCGCGGTCCACAATCGACCCCCAGCGGCGCCCACGGGCCGCCTACAAGGCCGGAAGCTGGCGGACGTCGGATGCCGCGGCTTCCCGGGAAACGCGGCCTCGACCCGCCTCCGAGGCCGCGAAATCGGGGAAGTTTGTTGGCACGGGGAGATCCGTGAACGCCAGGCCAGTCGGGCGCCGCAGGCTGCCAGCCGCGGGCGTCGCCCCGCCC
>NZ_JAIBNX010000150.1 GCF_026130045.1 Micromonospora sp. CPCC 205371 | reverse complement strand
GGCCGCCGGCCCGCCGCCGGGCCGCCGCCCCGGGCCGCCGCCGCGCTGCGCGGTTGTTGCCGGCGTGTCGTGGGGTTGGAAAGTGTCGTACCCCATTTGGACGCTCGCGGGCATGACTGACGTGACCGTGGTGCACCGCACCGTCCTTCCCGCCACCGCGCCCTATTCGTTCGAGATGTCCCTGCGCGCGCTGGCGAGCTTCGCGCCCTGCGCCAGCGACCACCAGATCGTCGACGGCCGGGTCCGCAAGGCGTTCCCCATCCAGGGAGGCGTCCAGGGAAGCATCCAGCGAGGCGTCCAGGGAGGCGTCCACGGCAGCAGCGCCGACGAGGCGGTTGTGGTCGAGATCGCACCGGCCGCCGCCGGCGTGGAGATGGCCGTCTACGCCGCAGAGCCGCCCGACGCCGACGGGCTCGCGGTTTTAGAGAGCGACGTCACTCGCTGGTTGAGCCTCGACGACGACATGTCCGGCTTCCTGGCTGCCGCCGAGAGCGACCCGGCCATGGCGCCGCTCGTGCACGCCGCCCACGGGCTGCACCAGGTGCGATTTGCGTCACTCGCCGAAGGAGCCGTGTACTTCGCGCTGACCCAGCGGAGCACGCAGTGGTTCGCCACCGCGCGCAAGCGCGGGCTGGCGGCCGACCATGGGCCGGGGCTGGAGGTCGATGGTGTACGCCATGTCGCGTTTCCGTCGTTGGCCACCGTGGCGCGCTTACGGACGACGAGCTGCTCCGATACGCGGGCAATCGCCAGCGCCTGCGCCGCGTGCGTGAGGTGGTCGAGGGTGTCCGGCGGCTAGACGAGCAGTGGCTGCGCACCGGGCCTTACGAGGAGGTGCGGCGGGCGCTGCTCGCGGTGCCCGGCATCGGCAAGTTCACGGCGCACGGGTTGCTGCTGCGGGTGTTGGGGCGCCCCGACGACGCCCCGCTCGACATGGCGCAGTTCGAGACGGCCGCCGCGGCGGTCTACGGCGAGCCGGCGCCATCTGCCGCCCAGTTGCGGGAGCGCTACGGGCGCTGGGTGGGTTGGTGGGCCTACATGGCTCGCACAGCGCGAGGCTGGCTACCGCAGCCCATTCCCGCGTAGACGGGCGAGCGGCCGGCGCCCCCACCAGGCGCCGGCCGCTCGTTTTGTTGATGCTGTTATGCCGCCTGAAGACCCTCGGCCCTGGCCAGCTCGCGGAGCCGGCCGAGCGCCTGGATCTCGAGCTGGCGGATGCGCTCACGCGAGAGGGAGAACCGCGACGCCACCTCGGTCAGCGAGTGCTCCCGGCCGTCTTCGAGCCCGTACCGGGCCCGCATGATGCCGGCGGACCGGTCGTCGAGGTGGTTGAGCAGACCCTCGATGCGCTGCCGCTCCAGGCCGGTGAGCACGATGTCTTCCGGCGAGGGAGCGTCGCTGTCAGCCACCAGATCGCCAAGGTTGGTGTCGCCGTCGTCGCCGACCGGTGTGTCGAGTGACACGGTGTCCTGCGACCAGCGCACCAGCTCGTGCACCCGCTCGACGGGCACGCCCAGCGCGACCGCGATCTGCTCCGGCTCCGGGTCGCTGCCCAGCTCGCGGGTGAGCTGGCGGGCGACGTTGCGCATCCGGTTGACGTCTTCGACCAGGTGCACCGGCAGTCGCACGGTGCGCTCCTGCTGGGCGATCGCCCGGCTGATCGCCTGGCGGATCCACCACGTTGCGTACGTCGAGAACTTGAACCCGCGCTCGTAGTCGAACTTCTCGACCGCGCGCACCAGGCCCGTGTTGCCCTCCTGAATCAGGTCGAGCATCGGCATGCCGGATCGCACGTACCGCCGCGCGATCGACACCACCAGCCGTAGGTTGGCCCGGATGAACAGATCCTTGGCCCGCTCGCCCTCGATGACGAGGCGCTCCAGCTCTTCGCGGCTCGCGCCCTGCGGGATTCGCTCCTCGTCGAGGAGGTGCTCCGCATAGAGTCCGGCCTCAATCGCCTTGGAGAGGTCGACCTCAGTTGCGGCGTCGAGCAGCGGCGTGCGCGAGATCTCGTGTAGATAGACGCCGACCAGGTCGCGCTCCTCGGCGACCTCGTCCGTGCGCATCACCACATTGGTTTCCACGTCGCTCACGATCCCCTCGCTCGCCCCACTTGCCTTGTTACCTGCTGTCCCGACGTTCATCAGCCCTCCCCCGTAACCTCCGGTATCCCCCGCGGTGCTGACACCTACACAACAGTTGAGACGCGCTTGGGATTCCGTCTCGTGAGTCGAAAGTGTCACGAATGCCTGAGTAATAGCTGAGAGCCCGGTGCGTACTTGCTGTGCACTGCTCTCTATCAAGGGATTCGGCTGCAACCTCGGGGCGGATTGGACGGCCACTGTGCACGTTTGCCCCAGTCAATGACATCACCTGGTGCTGGCCCGCACAGCGATCCGGCTCACTACCTATCTGCGATCCTCGTCACTTCACAGTACGGACGTACGCCGTCGGTGGTTCAGCGCTTGTTCTGGGCATACCCGTGGCGCGGCACACTATGCGAGGTGACTTAGCGCGCCTCGAACGTGGCCCGCGGACCGTCCGAGCGCCGCCTTGGCGGCCGCGACGTCGGCGCCGGACATCAGCGTCACAAGCGCGATCTTGAGGTCGCCACCGGCCTCCGCGAGCGCCCGCCGGCAGTCCTCTTCGCTCCGGTCGGTCGCCGCCATGAGGATCGAGATCATCCGGCCGCGCAGCTTCGCGTTGGTGGCGACTAAGTCGATCATCAGGTTCGAGTACACCCGGCCGAGGCGGACCATGACCGCGGTGGAGAACGCGTTCAGCACCAGCTTCTGCGCGGTGGCGGCCTTCATCCGGGTGGAGCCGGTGATGACCTCAGGGCCCGTATCGACGCCGATGAAGACGTCCACCTCTGCGGCGGCCGCCGCACCCGGGTCCGCGGCCACGAGGGCGCAGGACGCGCCGTTCGCCCGCGCGGTGCGCAGCGCGCCCAGCACGTACGGGGTGCGACCGCTGGCGGCCAGGCCCACGACAAGGTCGCCGGCGCGCACCGAGGCGGCCGCTTCCTCGGCCCCAGCCGCCTCATCGTCCTCCGCGTCCTCGACCGCGTGGTGGGTCGCCTCGGGCCCACCGGCCAGATGGGCGCGGAACCAGTCTGGTGGTGTGTTGAACGTCGGCGCGAGTTCCGCCACGTCGAGCACGCCGAGCCGCCCGGACGTGCCGGCGCCGAAGTAGTGCACGCGGTGCCCGCCTCTGATCGCGGCGACAGCGAGGTCGACCGCCGCGGCGATCTCGTCCAGTACCGCCGAGACCGCCAGCGGTACCGCCTGGTCGGCCTCGTTGATGACCCCGAGCACCTCGCGGGTCGACATCAGGTCCAGGTCTTCGCTGCTCGGGTTCCTCAGCTCGGTCGGCGAGCCGATGCGGACGACAGGTCGGCCGTCCGTATCGGCCGTCAACGCGACCGCCGGGCGGAGGTCACCCGGTGGGGCTGTACCGCCTCGGCGGTGACCTCCAGCGCCCGGCGGGCCTTGGCCCGGTTGCGGGCGGCGACCCCGACGAAGAGGCAGTCGATGACGGTCAGCTGGGCCAGGCGGCTGGCCATCGCGCCGGAGCGGTACGTGGTTTCGCGAGCCGCCGTGGTGAGCACGAAGTCGGCCACCTCGGTGATGGGCGAGCGCGGGAAGTTGGTCAGGGCCACGGTGGTGGCCCCGCGTGCCCGCGCCTGCTGCAACACCTCGATCACGTCGGAGGTGGTGCCGGTGTGCGAGATGCCGATCGCGATGTCGCCCTTGCCCAGCAGCGCGGCCGAGGTGAGCGCCATGTGTATGTCGGGCCAGTAGAACGCGGTGCGGCCGATGCGGTGCAGCTTCTGCTGGAAGTCGGACGCGACGAAACCACTCGCTGCCGCGCCGTACACGTCGACGCGACCGGCGGCGGTGATGGCGTCGACGACCTGCTCGCACACGGCGGGGTCGAGCTGCTCGGCGGTCTCTTCGACGGCTCGCGCGTCGTTGAACGAGATCGTGGCGATGATCTGGGCCAGGTCGGCGCCGGGCGGGATGTCACCGCCGACGACTCGGGCGTCCGGCGGCTCGATCCTGCGAGCGGCCTCGGCCGCGAGGCGGATGCGCAGCTGCGGGTACCCCTCCATGCCGACCGACCGGCAGAACCGGATGACGGTGGCCTCGGAGGTCTCGGCGGCGGTGGCGAGATCGGTGATCGTGCGGCGCGCCGCGTCAGCGGGATCGGCCACGACGAGACGGGCGACGCGCTGCTCGGCCGGCGACAACGACGGCAGCAGGCCGCTGATGTGAACGATCAGCCCGCTCGACTCGTGTGTCGCAGAAACCTTCGTCGTCTTCGCCACGGATGAAACTTACTTTCAGAATGCCCGGACCGTCAACCGTGACCGTCGAGTACTGAGAAGGTACGCCCAACTGGGCCTGCGTGGACGCCAGAATAGCCATCTGGCCGTGCCAATCGCCTACCACATTCGGCTCAACCGCCCCGGCGATACGGTGTGACCCATGTCGGACAGGACGGTGCTGGTCACCGGCGGTACAGGCGGACTCGGCGGAGCGGTCACCGCCGCATTCGCCATGGCGGGCTGGCGGGTCGTCGCACCCGTGCGGTCGGTGCCCGAGCAAAACGGCGACGCGACCTACGTGATCGCCGATCTCAATGACCCAGCGGCCGTCGAAGAAGCGGTGGCCACCGCCGCGGGCGAAACCGCCGCACCGCTGCGGGCGGTCGTCAACCTCGTCGGCGGGTACGCGCCGACCGGGCTGGTGCACGAGACACCGTACGAGGCGTTCGAGGCGATGCTCACGCTCAACCTGCGCCCCACCTACCTGGTGACCCACGCCGCGCTGCCGCACCTGCTTGCGGCCGGCGGGGGCGGAGTGGTGTGCGTGTCGTCGCGGGCGGCGCTGGCGCCGTTCCCGGGCGCGGCCGGGTACATCACGGCGAAGGCGGCGGTGCTCGCGTTCGCGGGGGCGGTCGCGGCCGAGTACCGGCACAAGGGCGTGCGGTGCAACACCGTGCTGCCCAGCGTGATCGACACCCCGGCCAACCGAGCCGCGCAGCCGGACGCCGACCACTCCCGCTGGGTACCGCCGGAGGAGATCGCCCCGGTCATCCGGTACCTGGCCAGCGACGAGTCGGCGCCGACCAGCGGCGCGGCGATCCCCGTCTACGGAAGAGCCTGAAGTTCCATATCCGCGAGCCCAAGGTGCTCGTGGATCCGGCGGGTCACCTCATCCGGGGTGCCATTGGCGTTGATCACCCGAAATGTCGGGTACTCCGGCAGCGACCGGTACGCCGCACTGGCCGCCGCGAGGTACTCGACGGTCTCGTGATCCGTGCCGCGCAGCTCGATCCGCTGGTACGCCACCCCGGGGCGAACGTCGAGCAGGAACGTCACGTCCGGCGGCGGGAACACCGCGTACGCCAGGCGTGCGAGCCACTCACCACGGCCGCCGCCGACCTGGGTGCGGATGCTCACGTACTGGCACACCGCGTACCGGTCCATGACCGCCACCCGCCCGGTGAGGGCCGAACGCAACAGCGCTCGCGCAATCGCGAGCCAGCGCAGCAGCGACTCGACCCAGAGCAGGCCGGTGCGGCCGAGCAGGCCCTGGGCGTCGCGCCTGCCAAGGTGCCGCGCCAGCCGCCCAAACCAGCGGCGGCCACCCGCGTTCTGCCAGTAGTGAGCGGGGATGCCTCGATCGGTCAGGTCGGCGGCGAGTCGATGGGCCTGGGTGGTCTTGCCCGAGCCGTCTACGCCGACGAGCGCCACGATGCGCGGGCGGCGGAGGGGATGGGCGAGGAGAACCATGTCAACCAACGGTACCGAGACGATGCCACCTATCGGCAAATAGTCCCTTTTATTCTTTTCAGCCCAATCATCCATCGTCCTTTCGGCTAGATTTCCCATGCACTTCTGGTCTATCGTCGGTATCTGATCAGTCAATGCGTGTCGCTTTTTGGCCCGTGTCCGCAACTGCCTTCCAGGGGGGACCGCCGTGCCGACCAAGACCGTGCCGACCACGCCGCTCGACGAGCGGAGCCTTGCCGATAGCGCCAGCCAACTGCTGGCGACCATGACTTCCCTGCCCGCGGGCCACCCGTCCCGGGCACGCGTCCGCGATCAAGTGATCGAGAGCTGGCTTCCGCTGGCCCACCACCTGGCGAACCGCTTCTCCGGACGCGGCGAGCCGCTCGACGACCTGGTGCAGACCGCCACCGTCGGCCTCATCAAGGCGGTCGACAAGTTCGACTCCGAGCGCGGCGTCGAGTTCGCGGCGTACGCGATTCCCACCATCATCGGCGAGATCAAGCGCCACTTCCGGGACCGTACCTGGGACATCCGCGTGCCGCGCCGGCTGCAGGAGCTACGCCTGTCCATCTCCGAGGCGACCAGCACCCTGCTCCAGTCGCTCGGCCGGTCGCCGACGGTCGCCGACCTCGCGGGACACCTCGACCTCAGCGAGGAAGCGGTACTGGAAGGGCTGGAAGGCGCCCGCGCGTACAACGCGGTGTCGCTGTCGACGCCGACCAGCGACGGCGACCGCGCCACCGAGCTGGGTGACCTGCTTGGCACCGAAGACGCCGAGTTCGAGCTCGCCGAGCTGCGCGTGGCTCTCGGGCCGGCGCTCGCCACGCTCGACCAGCGCGAGCAGCGCATCCTGACACTGCGGTTCTACGGCAACATGACCCAGTCGCAGATCGCCGAGCAGATCGGCGTATCGCAGATGCACGTCTCGCGGCTGCTCGCACGGGCGCTCGCCAAGCTTCGCGGCCAGCTCGGTGAGGATGCGGCATAGCGCAGGCCAGGTGTGAAGTCGATCGGCCACGGGTACTCGTAACTGATGACCAACGGCGTTGACGTAGGCCTGCTCAAGACCCTGAAGCGCGTTGCCGCCACTCTGAAACAGGCGGGTGTGCCGTTCGTTCTCGGCGGAAGCTTCGCCGTCTACGCCCACGGCGGGCACTCCGGCGATCATGACGTCGACTTCCTCATCCGGGAGCGCGACGTGGACGCGGCGCTGGAGGCGCTGGTGGCAGCCGGCTTCACGGCCGAGCGGCCGCCGGAGGACTGGCTCGTCAAGGTGTATGACGAGCAGGGACACATGGTGGATCTGATCCATCGCCCCATCGAGACGCCGGTGACCGACGAGACGCTGTCCAGCGGCGTGATCCGGCCGGTCGACGCGATCCAGATGCCCTGCCTGTCGGCCACGCAGCTGATGGTGCACAAGCTGCTCAGCTACTCGCAGCACTACTGCGACTTCGCGCGCGGGCTGCCGCTCGCCCGGTCGCTGCGCGAGCAGATCGACTGGGACCAGGTGCGCAAGGACACCGCGGCGTCGCCGTACGCGGAAGCGTTCCTGGTGCTGCTCGACCGGCTCGAGGTGGTGCCTCAGAAGACGGAGCTCTCGTCATGATCGACGAATACACCGAGGCCGCCATTCAGCGCCTGCTCACCGAGCACGGTGGCCTCGCCGAGCAGGGCATAAAGGTCATACGCCGGGAACGGGTGCTCGTGCTGTGCGGCGAGGTGGAGAGCCGCCAGCGCCGCGACGAGATCCTGCGCCTGGTACACGAAAACTTCCCGGACGTCCCGTTATCGGTGGATATCGGGGTGACCCGGGCGAGTGCCCCGACCGAGGCGGAGGAGCTTCCATGATCCGCGTAGCCGCGGTCGGCGACGTACACATGGACCAGGACGTCGTCGGCCGGTTCCGACCCGCCCTGGAGCGCCTGCCCGAGCAGGCCGACGTGCTGCTGCTCGCCGGCGATCTGACCCGCCACGGCACCGAGTCCGAGGCGCGGTGCGTCGCCGCCGAGTTCGGTGGTCTCGGTGTGCCCGTGGTGGCCGTCCTTGGCAACCACGACCACCACTGCGACCAGGTGCCGCAGGTGGTCAAGGTGCTCACGGACGCCGGGATCGCGGTACTCGAGGGCGACAGCACGGTCGTCGACACCCCCGGCGGGACGCTCGGCATCGCCGGCGCCAAGGGCTTCGGCGGGGGGTTCGCCGGCCGGTGCGCCAGCGAGTTCGGCGAGCCGGAGATGAAAGCGTTCGTGCGCACCACCAGCGTCACGGCCGAGCAGCTCGGCGCGGCGCTGCGCGACCTCGACTGCGACACCCGGGTGGCGCTGACCCACTACGCCCCGGTACCGGACACGCTGGCCGGCGAGCCGCCGGAGATCTACCCGTTCCTCGGCTCGTACCTGCTGGGCCAGGCCATCGACTCGGCGCCCACCGCCCTGGCGGTACATGGCCACGCGCACGCCGGCACCGAGCGCGGCACGACGCCGGGCGGGGTGCGGGTGCGCAACGTCGCCCATCCGGTGATCAAGCAGGCGTACAGCGTGTTTCACCTGGGCTGATCAGCAGGTTTCCGCACCACAGCCCTCGGGTACTCCCACGGCATGGACTTACTTCTGTGGATTCTCGCAGTGATTCTCGTGGTCGCCGGCGTACTCGCGCTGTTCCGCCGGCAGATCCTGTGGGGCGTCGTCCTCATCATCGTGGGGCTGCTCGTCGGCCCAGGCGGGGTCAGCATCTTCACGTAAACCCCGCACATCCCCATCCGTGCCGAACTGACCCGCTGAGGTCGCCGTACCCGAGCAGCTACGTCCTCCCCGACGGTGGGGCCGGTGCGGCGACCTCAGCGCACAGAATGTCCGGCTAGCCTGCCTTGTGGCGTGGCTGAATCGCCAGCGTGGCCGAAATCCATCACCTCACGCATGGCGTGGTCAGCCCCGTCGTCGCGTACCTCATAAGCTTTCTGGGCTCGCTCCTGGGTCTTGTCTGCACCACGCGCGCCCGGGAGGCCCGCACCCGCGGCCGTCGTGCCCGCTGGCTGGTCCTTGCTGCGGTCTCGATCGGCGGAGCCGCGATCTGGCTGATGCACTTCACCGCGATGCTCGGCTTCGACGTGCCGGTGAGCCCTGTCCGGTACGACCCGTTCCTGACCGCCGCGAGCCTGGTGATCGCGATCGTCACCGTCGGCGGCGGGCTCTTCATCGCCGGGCACGGCCGCCGTTCCCCGGCTCGCATCGCGGGCGGCGGGCTGCTGACCGGCTGCGGCGTCCTCGCCATGCATTACACGGGTATGGCCGCCGTGCGGGTGGCCGGGCGGATCGAGTACGACGCCGGCATGGTCGCCGCCTCGGGGATCATCGCCGTCGTCGCCGCGACGGTGGCGCTCTGGTTCACGGTCACGATCCGGGGCTGGCGGGCGATCGTCATCGCCTCGGGCATCATGGGTGTCGCCGTCTGCGGCATGCACTACACCGGGATGGCCGCGATGCGGGTGCGGCTCTGGCCGCTCGGCGAGGGCCGGGTGGAGGGCATCAACCCGTCGCTCCTGGTCGTGCCCATCACCCTGCTCACCTCGACCGCGCTGGTGGCCGCCGCGCTGAGCGCGCTTCAGGCCATGACCGAGGAGGAGTTCACCGATCCGGTGGTGGCCCCGCGCGTGGCGCGGCACGCCCACCTCACCGTCGACCTGGGCCGGATCAGGGCACACCGCGACCGGCTCACCCCGATCCGACCCAGGCAGTCATGGGAGGACGAGGTCAACACCGGGGAACGCTGGGTATGAAGCCGTCGTAGCCGGTGTACACGTAGGTGTCGGACACGTACCGGCCGGTGCCGATGCGGTCCCAGATGTTGCTCGTGCCGTATGTGCCGGTGACCGTGGTGCCGGTGGTCTGGCAGTAGATGGTGACGCTGGCGCCGTCGGCCACGCTGCCGACCGCGCTGTACCCGGTGCCCGGCCCGGAACGGACCGTCAGCGGCGCGCCCGCGGTGTTGACCGTGCCGGCGCCGGTGTTGCTGCCTGAGCAGGCGTTGTCGCTCGTGTACGTCTTTTCGCCCCAGTACAGCGCGAGGGCGCCGTTGAAGCGGACTTGGATGTCGGCGCCGTTGAGCCGCTGCTCGTAGTGCAGGTGCGGGCCGGTGGAGCCGCCGGTGTTGCCGACCCAGCCGATCACCGAGCCGTATCCGACGGTCTGCCCGACGGAGACGTTGAACGCGTTGAGGTGCGCGTAGTACGTGGTGTAGCCGCTCCCGTGATTGATCCGCACGTACTTGCCGTAGCTCGTGCCCCCGAGGTCGGTGACCCGGTCGATGGTGCCGGGCGCGCTCGCGACGACCGGATCGCCCTGGTCGTCGGCGCGGTTGAAGTCGATGGCGTTCGGGGGGCTGTGCGCGGGACGCGTCTGCCCGACCCACGACTGTCCACAGGGGAACGGCACCTTGAACGCGGGCGCGGCCTGCGCCGTGCCGGGGTTCAAGAGGACCGCTGCCGCTACGGCGGCCACCGCGGCGAGGATCGCTGTGGATCGGGGGAGGGGGGTGGGACGTCTGTACATCCAGGACCTCCTATGATGAAATCCTTCTACATAGACAGGCATCTTGGCAGAAACTTTCAAAGGTGGGAAGACCCGACCTCCAGGAGCCTTGGAAGCGCTCCCAAAGTTTCCGAATCGTTACGGCACGTGTCCCCCGAAAGCCTGGACGAAAGATCGTGCAAGCGCTTACATGTGAGGACGACGCCCACTCAGTCGGGACCGGTGCGCGGGCCGGCGCACCGGCAAGGAAGGAGGACGGCATGGCGGTCTTTCCCAGACCACGCCAAGCCCTCGTAATCGCCAGCGTGGTAGGACTGGCGATCAGCGCCACCGCGTGCGGCGGCGACGACAGCGGAAGTGGCAACGGAGACTCGGCGGACTGCGCCGCTTTTGACAAGTACGACGGCAACGACGGCAAGAAGGTCTCGATCTACGCGTCCATCCGTGACACGGAGGCCGACCTGCTGGAGCAGTCCTGGGAGCAGTTCACCGAGTGCACCGGGATCGATATCGACTACGAGGGCAGCGGCGAGTTCGAGGCCCAGCTCCAGGTGCGTGTCGACGGCGGTAACGCCCCCGACATCGCGTTCATCCCGCAGCCGGGTCTGCTGGCCACCTTCGCCAAGGCCGGCAAGCTCAAGCCGGCCCCTGCCGACGCCAAGTCGTCGGCCGAGGCCAACTACCCGGCCGACTGGCTGAAGTACAGCACGGTCGACGGCACGTTCTACGGCGCGCCGCTCGGCTCGAACGTCAAGTCCTTCGTCTGGTACTCGCCGAAGCAGTTCCAGGAGAAGGGGTACACGGTCCCGAAGACCTGGGCCGAGCTCATCTCGCTGAGCGACAAGATCGCGGCTACCAACGAAAAGCCGTGGTGTGCGGGCATCGAGTCCGGCGACGCCACCGGTTGGCCGGCGACCGACTGGCTCGAAGACCTCATGCTCCGCACCGCGGGCCCCGAGGTCTACGACCAGTGGGTGACTCACGGGATTCCGTTCAACTCTCCCCAGGTCGCCACGGCGCTGAACCAGGCCGGTGAGATCCTCAAGAACACGAAGTACGTCAACGGCGGCTTCGGCGACGTCAAGAGCATCTCGACGACCTCGTTCCAGGAAGCCGGTCTGCCGATCCTGGAAAACAAGTGCTCCCTGCACCGGCAGGCGTCGTTCTACGCCAACCAGTGGCCTGAGGGCACCAAGGTGGCCGAAGACGGCGACGTGTTCGCGTTCTACTTCCCCGCCATCGACCCGAGCAAGGGCGAGCCGGTGCTGGCCGCCGGTGAGTTCACCGTCGCCTTCGCCGACCGTCCCGAGGTCCAGGCGGTGCAGAACTACCTGGCCACTCCGGACTACGCCAACAGCCGCGCGAAGCTCGGCAACTGGGTCTCCGGCAGCCGGGGCGCGGACATCAACAACTTCGCCAACCCGATCGACAAGCTGTCGGTCCAGATCCTGCAGGACCAGAGCAAGGTGCTCCGGTTCGACGGGTCCGACCTGATGCCGTCGGCCGTCGGCGCCGGCACGCTGTGGCGTGCCATGGTCGACTGGATCAACGGTCGGGACACCGCCACCACGCTCTCGACCGTCGAGAGCTCCTGGAAGTGATCGCGAGGCCGGCCCGGACCCTCTGAGGTCCGGGCCGGCCGATCCCCTGGGAGGAGGAGGGCGGATGGAATTCGAGGACATTTCTCCAAAACTCACCATGCTGCTGTACGGGCTCATCGCGTTCGTCGTGGTGGTCGGGGGGCTCCTGCTGCTGCTGGACACCGTGCCCGCGTTCTTCGCTCGCCGGCGGGAACGCCGGCTCGTGGCTGTCGCCGCGGGCGAGCTACCGGCGTCGGCCGTCCGGCCACGCAAGCCGCACGAGTACGGGTACGCGCTGTTCTTCTTGTTCCCGGTGCTGGTGCTGCTGGCCATCGGGCTGGTCGTGCCGGCGGTTCGCACGACCGTGCTGTCGCTGATGAATGGCAACAGCTCGGAGTGGGTCGGGTTCGCCAACTACAGCTGGATGTTCACCAACGACGACGCGGTCAAGGTGCTGCTCAACAGCCTTCTGTGGGTGGTGCTGGTGCCCACGGTGGCCACGTCGGTCGGGCTCATCTACGCGGTACTGGTCGACAAGGCACGCCTGGAGGCGGTCGCCAAGTCGCTCATATTCCTGCCGATGGCGATCTCGTTCGTCGGCGCGAGCATCATCTGGCGGTTCGTCTACGCGTACCGGTCGGAGGAGCAGGACCAGATCGGCCTGCTCAACCAGATCGTGGTCTGGTTCGGTGGCACGCCGAAGCAGTGGCTGCTCGACTCGCCACTCAACACGCTGCTGCTGATCGTGGTCATGGTGTGGATCCAGGCCGGCTTTGCCATGGTCATCCTGTCTGCCGCGATCAAGGCGATCCCCGCCGACATCGTCGAAGCCGCGCGCCTCGACGGTGTCACCGCCTGGCAGATGTTCTGGCGGGTGACGATGCCGAGCATCCGGCCGGCGTTGATCGTCGTAATCGTCGCGATCACGGTCGCCACGATGAAGATCTTCGACATCGTGCGGACCATGACGAACGGCAACTACGACACCAACGTGATCGCGCTCGAGATGTACAACCAGTCCTTCCGGTACCAGCAGACCGGGCAGGGTTCCGCCCTGGCGGTCTTCCTGTTCGTGCTGGTCATCCCCATCGTGATCTTCCAGATCCGCAACCTCCGGAAGCAGCGGGAGATCTGACATGGCAACCACGACACCGGTACTGCCGGGTGCGACCGCTGAGCAGATGCCGCGGACCGCCGCTGGGCGGGTCCGCAAGCGGCTGAACACCCGCACCGCCACGGTCGTCTCGATCATCATCGCGGTGCTCTGGACGATCCCGACGTTCGGGCTGTTCATCTCGTCGCTGCGGCCGGAGCAGGACATCAAGACCACCGGATGGTGGACCTTCTTCAGCAGCCCCGCGTTCACGCTGGAGAACTACAACGAGGTGCTGTTCGGTCAATCGGCCTCGTCCGGGCGGCTGGCCAGCTACTTCGTCAACTCGGTCGTCATCACGATCCCGTCGGTGCTCTTCCCGATCGCGTTCGCGGCGATGGCAGCGTACGCGCTGTCCTGGATCAGGTTCCGCGGCCGAGACTGGATCTACGTGGGGATCTTCGCGCTGCAGATCGTGCCGCTCCAGATGGCGCTCGTGCCGCTGCTGAGCTTCTTCTCCCGCGGCGTCAGCCTCGCCGGCGTCACGCTGATGCCGGCCTGGCAGCTCGACGACGAGCAGAAGTTCGTCCAGGTGTGGTTCGCGCACACCTGTTTCGCACTGCCGTTCGCCGTCTTCCTGCTGCACAACTTCGTCTCCCAGCTCCCCGGTGAGCTGATGGAGGCGGCCAGGGTCGACGGCGCCAGCCACGCGAAGATCTTCCGGACGATCGTCCTCCCGCTGATCACGCCGGCGCTCGCGTCGCTGACCATCTTCCAATTCCTCTGGGTGTGGAACGACCTGCTGGTGGCGCTGATCTTCGCGGGTGGTGGCGACGAAACCGCGCCGCTGACGGTACGGCTGGCGGAGCTGGCCGGCACCCGAGGCAACGAATGGCAACGGCTGACCTCCGGCGCCTTCGTCGCGATCGTCATCCCGCTGCTCGTGTTCCTGTCCCTCCAGCGGTACTTCGTCCGCGGCCTGCTCACCGGCAGCGTCAAGGGCTAGGCCCGAAAGGGTGCGGCGTGCCTCGGATCGATGACGTCGCGAGGCTGGCCGGCGTGTCGACGGCCACCGTTTCCCGAGCATTGCGCGGCCTGCCAACAGTGTCCGAGGCCACCCGGTCCCGGGTGCTGGAGGCGGCCGCGCAGCTCGGGTACATCGCCTCGCCCAGCGCTTCCCGGCTGGCAGGTGGCAAGACCCGTTCGGTGGCCGTCGTCGTACCGCGGATCACCCGGTGGTTCTTCGCCACCGTGGTCGAGGCCGCGGAAGACGCCTTCCACCAGGCCGGCTACGACCTGCTGCTCTACAACCTCGGCGGGAGCGAGCACGAGCGCCAGCGGCTGCTGCACACCACCGCCCTGTACAAGCGGGTCGACGCGGTGATGCTGGTGGCCACCCCGCTGGCCGCCGACGACTTCGCCTCGGTCACCGGGCTCAAGCTGCCCGGTGTCACGGTCAGCTCCGGCACCCGGGTGCCGGGCTGGCCCAGTATCCGGATCGACGATGTCGCGGCCGCGCGTACCGCGACCGAACACCTCATCGGGCTCGGACACCGGCGGATCGCGCACATCTCCGGCGATCCTTCCGACGAGCTGGCCTTCACCACCCACATCGACCGCCGCCGCGGCTGGTGCCAAGCGCTCCTGGCGGCGGGGGTCGGGCCCGGCCCGCGGCCCGGCGGGCGGGCGGGGGTCCCCGGCGGGGGGGGGGGGGGCGCGGGGGGGCGGCGCGGCGGGGGCCGGGGGCCCGCCCCACCGCGATCTTCGCGGCGTGCGACGAGATGGCCATGGGCGCGATGGCCGCGCTCCGCCAGGCTGGTTTGCGGGTACCGGCAGACGTCAGCGTGATCGGCATCGACGACCACGACCTGGCCGGTGTGGTGGGGCTCACGACGGTGGCCCAGCCGGCCGCCGAGCAGGGCCAGTTGGCGGCCGCCATGCTGCTCCGTCCACTCACACAGAACGATGGCCCGGTCGACGAGACCGTGATCCTGCCAACACGTCTCACCGTCCGCGAATCCACCGCGCCGCCTCGGGCACACTAGATCCCATGCCAGACCAGAGCGCGCCGTGGTGGCGCCATGCCGTGATCTACCAGGTGTACCCGCGGTCCTGGGCCGACTCCAACGGTGACGGCGTTGGCGACCTACCTGGCATCACCTCCCGCCTCGACCATCTCGTCGAGCTCGGCGTCGACGCGCTCTGGCTCTCGCCGTTCTACCCCTCGCCGCAGGCCGACGCCGGCTACGACGTGTCCGACTACCGCGACGTCGATCCGATCTTCGGCAGCCTCGAAGACGCCGACAAGCTTCTCGCCGCGGCCCGCGAACGCGGACTGCGCGTGATCGTCGACCTGGTGCCCAACCACACGTCGAGCGAGCATCCCTGGTTCCGCGCGGCGCTCGCCGCCGGCCCGGGCAGCCCGGAGCGAGCGCGATACATCTTCCGCCCCGAGAAGCCGAACAACTGGAAGAGCACGTTCGGCGGGCCGGCGTGGACCCAGGTGGCGGACGGCGAGTGGTACCTGCACCTGTTCGACGCCGCACAGCCGGACCTGAACTGGGACCACCCCGAGGTGCGCGCCGAGTTCATCGAGGTCCTGCGCTTCTGGCTCGACCGGGGCGTCGACGGGTTCCGCGTCGACGTCGCGCACGGGCTGATCAAGCAGGCCGACCTCGCCGACTGGCACTACCCCGCCGAGTTGCTTACCGGCACCGACGCCGAGCGGCCGCGGCCGCCCATGTGGGACCAGGACGGCGTGCACGAGATCTACCGCGAGTGGCGGCGGGTGACCGACGAGTACCCGGGCGAGCGCGTCCTCGTCGCCGAGGCGTGGGTGGAGCCCGCGGAGCGCCTGGCGGCCTACGTGCGGCCGGACGAGATGCACCAGGCGTTCAACTTCGAGTACCTGGAGGCGTCCTGGAGCGCCGACGCGCAGTACTCGGTGATCACCCGATCATTGGCGGCGAACGCCGCCGTCGGCGCTCCCACGACCTGGGTGCTGTCCAACCACGACGTGGTGCGGCACGCGTCGCGCCTTGGCCTGCCCGTCGGCACGCCCCGCCCCCAGGGCATAGGGCCCGACGACCCTCAGCCCGACGCGGTGCTCGGACTGCGCCGGGCTCGGGCGGCCACCCTGCTGATGCTCGCCCTGCCCGGCTCCGCCTACCTGTACCAGGGCGAGGAGCTGGGCCTTCCCGAAGACACCGCGGTGCCCGACGAGGCGCGGCAGGACCCGATGTTCTTCCGCACCGCCGGCAAGGCGAAGGGGCGCGACGGCTGCCGGGTGCCGGTCCCGTGGGAGGCGGACGCACCGTCGTACGGCTTCGGCCCCACCGACGCGAGTTGGCTGCCGCAGCCGGCCATCTGGGCGGAGTACGCCGTCGACCGGCAGCGCGGCGTTCCCGGCTCGACCTACGAGCTGTACCGCGCGGCGCTGCGGCTGCGTGCACAGCACGCGCTCGGCACCGGCTCGCTGACCTGGGAGACCACCGGTGAAGATCTGCTGGCCTTCCGCAACGGCGGCGTCTACGTGCTGACCAACTTCGGCGCCGAGCCGGCGCCTCTCCCACCCGGCCTGACCCCGTTCCTCTCCAGCGAGCCCTTGACCGAGTCCGGCGAGGTCCCGGCTGACGTGACCGTCTGGGCTCTCCGCTAGCGCCCCGCCCGCGCGGCGCTCTTCCCGCCCCGGCGGCCCTCTCCCCCCCCGCGCGCCGCTCTTCCCGTCGATCAAGGGCAAATGCACGTGGTTCGACCTCAAAACCGCGTGCGTTTGCCCTTGATCGATGCGGATCTCCTTGATCGCGGAAACCGGGCCGCCGGGTGGGGGCCCGGCACGCTAGCGGTCGGCGGTCTCCGCCGCCCGCGCCGCGCGGGCTTCGAGGAGCGCGTGCACCTCGGCGATGTCGCGCGGCGAGGTCCGGGACGCGAGCCAGTACATGATGCCGGTCGGCACGAAGAACAGCTGGAACGCGGCCAGCCCGACCGCGTAGTTCAACGGCGGCGGGAACGGGCCTTGCAAGGCCCGGAAAACCACACCCACCAGGCCGTTTCCGGCGGCGCGTCCCACGCCGTTCGCGAGGTTGCCCAGGCTGTACACCGTGCCGCGGTGCTCCGGCAGGTTGACGTCGGCGATCAGGGCGAACCAGTTCGGCGAGTTCGCCGAGGTCATCGCCAGCGCCACGATCGCCGTCAGCAGGCTGAGCCCCACCGTCGGCTCGGTCACCACGCTGCCCAGTACCGCCCGGATCACCGCGCCCGCGGAGGCGCCGTCTGGCACGTCCACCCGCAACGGCACGAAGAACAGCGCGAAGTAGAACGGCAGGGCGGCGAGCACGCCAACGGCCGCGACCAGGGCCCGGCCCCGAGGCGTACGCCGTTGCAGCCGGTCACCCACCAGACCGCCCACAATCGACAGTGCGCCGCCGAGCTGGAAGAGGATCGCGAAGATGCTGCCGACCACGATCGCGGTGTCCTCGCTGTACCCCTGCGCCTCCGCCCGCTCCCGGAAGAGCACCGGCAGCCACACCAGCGAACCGAACGCCACCTGCGCCGTCACGCCCTGCAACACCAGCCAGGCGTTGGTGCGCCGCCGCAGGATGGTCGGCACGTCCGACTTGCTGATCCGGTAGTCGTAGTCGCCGCCGTGCGCCAATACTCCCTTCAGCTCGGTGTCGCTCTGGCCACGCCGGATGTCGTACGTGAAGAGGTAGGCGACGGTGGCGACCAGGCCGGCCACGGTGAGAGTGAGGAAAGGCAGTCGCCAGTTGCCACGGCCAAGCACGCCACCCACGAGCGTGCCGGCCAGCATGCCGACGCCCTGTGACAGCCCCCACAGGCTCATCACCAGACCCCGTCGCCGAGGCGAGATCAGGTCGCTGACCACGGAAAACCCGACCGACGCCACAGCGCCCAGCCCGATCGCCGCCAGCACCTGCGCCGCGAAGAACGCCGCGTAGCCGCCCGAAAACGCCGTGCCAGCGGTACCCGCGGCCCACAGCAGCGTGCCCGTCATCAGCAACGGCTTCCGGTTGCCCCGGTCCCCCGTGTACGCCCAGCCGACGGCCGCGACCGCGCTGACCAGAAACGTGACCGCCGTGACGAGCCCGATCGCGCTCTCCGGCACCTCCAGCGCATCGCCGATCTTCCCGTACAGCGGTGGCACCAGACCGATGGCGACGTTGTCCAGGGAGGCGAGCACCACGAAGACGGCCACGCTGTAGGTCCGGTGACCTTGCCCGCCGCGTCTCATGACCGGCACCCAACCAGCAACAGATCACGATCCGGTAGCGCCACGCCTGGGCGACCACCTCTTACAATGGCGAGACTCCCGACGATCCGACCGACACCGATCCGACCGAAAGGGTGAGCGTGGCCGAGTCCCAGGACATCCTGCTCGAGATTCGGGAGTTCTTCCAGAGTCTCGACGAGTGGATTCCCGGCGCCGGCAGCTTCTTCGTCGAGAGCGTGCTGATGTTTCCCGAGGCGCGCCACGACCGGCTCTTCGACCTCGCCGACGCGTATCAGACCGCGGCCGAGATGTACGCCGACCACCTCGAGGAGATCAGGCCATATCTGACCGACCTCCAGGCGTGGCAGGGCGACGGCGGCGCTCAGGTGACGCATCAGCAGCTCCAGGCGTACTTCGACGAGATCAGCAGCATGTCGGAGGCCATCTCCGCCCTCCAGCAGGGCGTGCACGGCAAGGCGCTGGAGATCGAGATGGCCGTCTACATGGCCATCGTCAACCTCATCATGGTCGGCATCGCGCTCGTGCAGCTGCTGCTCACCTTCTGGACCGGCATCGGCGCGATCAGCGGCGCCGGGGCGATGGCCACCGGCCGCTGGGCGATCATCCAAGTGATGAAGAAGCTGCTCCAGCGGATGTGGGAGCAGACCATCAAGGCAGGCATCCGCCGCACCATCGACGCAGGCATCAAGGGTGCCGCCAAGACGGCGCTCAGGAGCGGCCTGATGTACGCCGGGTTCATGGGCGTGACCAAGGGCGGCATCACTCTCATCCAGGCGGCGGAGGGTCACGACCCGTTCACCGAGAACTGGGGCAACAGGTTCGCGCGCGAGATCTTCGACGGCTTCATCGCCGGTGCCCTCGGCGGCCCGCTCCAGATGGGCATCCAGAACAGGCTCGCCGGCGGCCTCGCCTTCATGGGCGGCCAGTTCGGCAGCAACGCCCTCCAGTTGGGCCGCGACCGGCTCATCGACCTCATGGGCGGCACCGAGTGGGCGCAGCGCAACGGGCTGTACAGCGGCATGACGTGGGACACCATGAAGCACGGCATGACGCCCGCGGCCCTGTTCGGTGCGATGATCACCGACTTCGGCGGGTACGGGCGCGCCGGGCTCAAGGCCGACATCGCCGCCTGGCGCGGTGACGCCAACCTCTTCGGCGGCGCGCACGGCCTCAATGGTGCCGGCCTGCCCGGCGCGCTGCCCGACGGGGCCCGGGCCGACGCGCCGGCCGGCGCCAACTCCGCCGACGGCGCTGGCGCTGGCGCGAACACGCTCGCGCCCACACACCTCACCGAGGGCGCACCGCAGCAGCAGGGTGGACAGCAGGGCGGCACGGGCAACCGCGGCGGCACGTCGACCACCGGCTCCGGCGGCACCTCCGGCACCGGCTCGACGGGGCGGGCCGGCGACGGCGCCACGTCGGGCTCCGGTTCGTCCCGCGACACGGGCTCGTCGCGCGACTCCAGCTCGACTTCGTCCACTCCGGACGGTTCCCGGGCCGACGACGGCGGCACGACGCGCACCGACGATGGCTCCACCGCACGCACGGACGACGGCTCCTCTTCGCGGGCCGACTCCTCTACCCGCACAGACGACGGCGGGACGGCGCGCACAGACGACGGCTCGACCACGCGAACCGACGGCGATGGCGGCGGCGCTCGCGAGCCGGTTCGCGCCGAGCCCACACCAGAGGGCGGGCGCCCCGAGACCGCCACGCCCGATCAGGCCCGCACCGACACCGCGCCGCCAGACGGCACCCGCGCGGAGACCCGCACACCGGAACAGGTCCGCGCGGACGCGCCGCCACCCGATGCCGTACGAGGTGAGCCGGTACGCGCGGAGCCGACCCAGGTCGACCCGGCGCGGACCGACGCGGGCACTCCACACTCGACGGTCGAGTCGGGCGGCACTCGCGCCGACGCCGGCACTCCACACAGCACCACCGACGCGGGCGGCCCTCGCGCGGAGGCGAGCACTCCACACAGCACCGCCGACGCCGGTGGGACGCGGGCGGATAGCGGCCCCACTCCAGACGGCAGCCGTACGACGCAGGACGGTTCCTCGCCGGATGGCGGCCCGCTCGTCGACGGCCGGCCGCCTGCCGACGGTACCTCCCCTGTGGACAGTCCACGCGCGACCGACGGCACCCGCGGCCCCGGCCCCCTCGCCCAGGACGGCGGTCCCGCCCGCGACGGCGACGGCACCGGCCCGGCGACCCGCGGAGGCGC
>NZ_JAIBNX010000015.1:59844-71933 GCF_026130045.1 Micromonospora sp. CPCC 205371 | reverse complement strand
TCAAGGGCGAATGCACGCGGAAAAGAGATCCAACCACGTGCATTCGCCCTTGATCGGCGGGGATAGGGCGGGCGAAGGCCGCACGCCGAAGGGGTGGGTTAGGTGGTCGAGCGGAGGAACTTTTCCAGGCCGGCTAGGTCGTCGGTGTTGAGGTGGTCGACGCCTGCGGCCAGCAGCTCGCGCCAGACCGCCTCGCGAGCCGGGCCGGGCGTGTCGGGAGTTGCCCAGAAGCGCACCCGCTGCCCGCTGGCGTGTGCGATGGCGACGGCCTGGTGCAGGAACTGGCGCTCGCCGGCCGGCATCTCGCCGACGCCTTGCCACGTGAAGACGCCGTTCCAGTTCTCGCTGAGCAGCGGCATGAACGAGGCCGGTACGCCGGTGCCGAGGTCCGAGCCGCGGCCGTCGTAGAACGCGTATCGCACCTGCTGCGACGCCATCAGGTCGCGTGGCCGGTCACCGCTGATCACGACTGTGATCGCGCCCTGCTTGACCTCGCCGTCGACATACGTTGTCAGCATTTTGCGGTACTTGCGCAGCACCCGGTCGAGCTCGGTGTAGGCGTTCACCCCGTCGTACTTGATGTCGACGAGGAGCTGAAACTGCTGCTTGCTGCCCCGGAAGACCTTGCCCTTGTTGGCGCGCACGATGCGGGCCAGCGGGTCGAGGTAGAGCTTCTGGAGCGTCAACGCGGGATCTAGTTCTTCCGGGGTGTGCGCGACCAGCAGCTTCCCGTCGACCAGGAAGATGTCGGCCTCGACGCTGGTGAAGCCGTGGCTCAGCGCGTCGTACAGCGGGCGCTCGTGCAGATAGTCGTTGTGGGCGTGTGCGTTGGGCAGCGGCGCGGGCCGGTGACGGCCGCCTGCTTGCGCCGGCGCGGCGCCGACCAAGGTGCCTATTAGCGCGCCAGCCAACGCCAGCGCGGCCAGTTTGCGATGAAGCATGCAAGTCCTCCCCTGTGCATCGATGTGCAGGACGCATCGACCCTATGAGGAGGTGGCAAACTTCAGCCAGCGTCGGAGGAATGCCCGGGGAAAAGATGAGCGGCCGGGTCGATGACGACCGCCGCGTTGTTGACGGCGGTCGCGGCCTCGCCGAAGCCGGTCGCGATCAGGCGCACCTTGCCCGGGTACTCGGTGATGTCACCGGCGGCGAAGATGCGCGGCAGGTTCGTGGCCATTGTGGAGTCGACGCGGATGTGACGCTTGTCGAGTTCGAGGCCCCAGTCGGCGAGCGGCCCCAGGTCGGCGGTGAAGCCGAGCGCGGCGACGACGGTGTCGACCGGGACGGTTTCGGTGCCGCCGCCCTTGACGCTGATGTCCGCGCCGGTCACCCGCTCTGTGCCGTGCAGCTTGGTGACTTCGGCGTTCACCACGATGCGTACCGGGAGCTGCTGGACCCGCGCCACGGTGGAAGCGTGGGCACGGAACTTTTCGCGGCGGTGCACGATCGTCACCGAGCGGGCGAGCGGCTCGAGCGCGAGCGCCCAATCGAATGCCGAGTCGCCGCCACCGACGATCAGCACATCGTGGCCGGCGAGTTCGGCGAGGCGGGGCACGAAGTACACGACGCCGTCGCCGTCGAACGCGTCGGCGGCCGGCAACGGGCGCGGGCTGAAGCTGCCCAGGCCGGCGGTGATGAGCACCGCGCCGCAGTGCAGCTTGTCGCCGCGCGACAGGGCGAGCACTGGACGATCGTCCAGATAGGAGAGTTCCTCGGCGCGCACGCCCAGTATGTACTCCGGCGAGAACTGGTCGGCCTGGGCCACGAGGTTGGCGACCAGGTCGCGCCCCTTGATGGTGGGGAAACCGGCGACGTCGAAGATGGCCTTCTCCGGATACATGGCGGTGACCTGGCCGCCCGGCTCGGGCAGCGCGTCGAGCACCGCGACGGAGAGCCCGCGGAAGCCTGCGTAGTAGGCCGCGAACAGGCCGGTGGGACCGGCACCGATTATCGCGACATCGATCTCCCGCATTTGTCACCGTCGCTTTCGCTCGCGGTATTCACGGCTGCTGAGCAGACGGTAGGCACAGTCATGACCGGCCGGCAAGCACCATCCGGTCATGCGCCGCCTCCCGCAGCCGCCACCAAGCGCAGCGACCGGAGCGACTGGCGGCTCAGTCAATAGGAGACCCCTGAGACCGACCGTCGCGCACGAAAGACGACGGCGGCGACCATTCCGCCCAGAAAGCCGAAAAGATGACCCTGCCAGGAGACGCGCGGGTCGGTGGGCAGGAGGCCGATCAGCTGCCAGCCGTACAGCAGGCCCACCAGCAGCACGACGCCGAAGTTCCACCATGTGCGCTCGACGATCCCACGCATGAGCAGCAGGCCGAAGTATCCGAAGATGACCCCGCTGGCGCCGACGACGATCGTGTTGGGACTGCCGGTGAACCAGACACCCAGGCCGCTCACAAAAATGATCAGCAGGGTGGAGTACAGGAACCGGCGGACCCCGGCGGCCAGCACGAACGTGCCGAGCAGGATCAGCGGCACGCTGTTGCTGTACAGATGCTCGAAGCCGTGGTGCAGCAGCGGCGCGAAGAACACGCCGTCGAGCCCCTCGATGCGGCGCGGCACGATGCCGGCGGCCGTGTCGAACGGGTTGTCGAGCCACCCGTCGATGGCCTCGATCGCGAAGAGCACCGGGATGGCGGCGCACATCGCGACGAACGCCCGTCCGATGGAGGAGTAGAACGCCTCGGTGCCAAAGCGGTTGGCGTCGGTCCGGTCGTAGGCCACGCTCAAGTTGCTATCAGGTCAACGGCGTACCCGCCACCGAAGCGAGGCGCGCCTCCGACAGCTCGACCGTTTTCCGCGCGATTGTCCGGGCGAATGTGGACACCTGCGTGTAGACGCCGGGGTAGTTCTTGCGCGCGCAGCCGTATCCCCAGCTGACGATGCCGACCTGGATCCATTTGCCGGTGTCGTCCCGGCGCACCAGCGGGCCGCCGGAGTCCCCCTGGCACGCGTCGATGCCGCCCCGCTTGGTGTCGCCCGCACAGAGCATCTCCTTGGCCGAGAAGCCGTACCCGGCGTCCCGGTAGTGGCGCCCGCAGGTCCGGTCGGGCACGAACCGAACGTTCACCTCGCGCAGGTGCCGCTGCTGGCTGGTCGCGCCCTCGCGGGTGGCGCCCCAGCCCATGGCGGTGAAGGTGCCGCGGTCGTAGGTGCGGCCGGTAGCGAGCGGAAGCAGCGGCAGGTCGAGTTCTTCGTCCAGCTGTACGAGGGCCCAGTCGTCGCCCTCGGTGGCGTCCCGGAAGCCGGAGGCCCGCACGACGTACCGCGACTTGACCCGGATGGCGTCCCGGTCGTGCAGGTCGGTGCTGCCGGCGGTGACCGTGATGCTGCTGTCGTACCCGGTCCCCTTGACGCAGTGCGCCGCTGTGAGCACGACGCGCGGCGCGGTCAGCGCGCCCGCGCAGCCCATCGAGAGCCGGACGGTCCAGGGGTACGCGTCATCCGGCGCCGCCCTACCGCCGACGATCTCCTCGCGACCGCCCGATTGAGCGTGAGCGGTGCCAGCCACCATCGACCCAACCACCGCCGCGACCGCAACCGCACCGATCCACCGCCACGCCCCCATGTGCATTCCTCCCGAATTACGCCGAGTTTGCCCATTATGGACGGACTAGCTCCGGCAACCCGGGAGCAAAACGCCAGGAAGGGCACGCACCGAACCGGTGCGCGCCCTTCCCGACGTCAGCGACTCAGTACCAGCCCACGTCCTGCGAGTGCGCCCAGGCGCCACAGGGGGTCTTGTACCGGCCCTTGATGTACCCGAGACCCCACTTGATCTGCGTGGCCGGGTTGGTCTCCCAGTCGTCCGCGACCGAACCCATCTTGCTCGGCGGCAGTGCCTGCGCGATGCCGTACGCGCCGGAGGAGGGGTTGCGGGCCTTGTGGTTCCAGCCGCTCTCCTTGTCCCACAGCTTGTTCAGGCACGGGAACTGGTCAATCTTGAAGCCGGCCGCGATCATCAGCGCGCACCCGGTCTTGCGGTTGCCGCTGAACTCGTTGCACGACGCGGGAATCGGGCCCGTGTAGGGCTTCGTCTCGGCGTTCTTCTCGGCTTCCTCGCGCTTCTTGCGGCTCGCGGCCTCTTCGGCCTTCTGCGCCCGCTCCGCCTCCGCCTTGGCGGCTGCCAGAGCCTTCTCGCGGGCGACCCGCTCCGCCTCCCGCTGCTGCGCGGTGGCGATCATGTTTTGCCGGTGCCGCTCCTTGACCAGCTCCATCTCCTGCTGATCGGCGTTGGCGGCGAGCTGCGCGCTGATGCCTTGCTGCTGGACTTCCCGGTCCTGACCCAGGTAATACCCACCAACCACGCCCACGAGGAGCAGCACGACGGCGAGTGCCCGGATACCGAACCGGCTCCACAGCCGACTCACGAAGAGGTCCCTTCGTCGGGGGCAAGGTCCCGGCGCGGACCGCGGCTGGGGGGCCGATGGTCCATGCCGTGGGCGCCTCGCACCCCCGACGAATGGTGCCGGTGATGCGCAAGCGCCCGCAGGACACCATTGCGCACCGTGAGGCCGAAGGGAAACGGCGGGCCACTATTGTGACCTGCGCCACGCCATTTATCGGGTCGAAAGCGGACCTAACGCGGGATGTCCTCGAGAAGATCGGTGACCACCTCAGCGATCGGTGACCGCTCGGACCGCGTCAGTGTGACATGGGCGAAGATCGGGTGGCCTTTCAGGGCCTCGATCACGGCGGTCACACCGTCGTGCCGACCGACCCGGAGGTTGTCACGCTGGGCCACATCGTGGGTCAGCACAACCCGGGAGCCCTGGCCGATCCGCGAGAGCACAGTGAGCAGAACACCACGTTCGAGTGACTGCGCCTCGTCGACGATGACGAACGCGTCGTGCAGGCTCCGGCCGCGGATGTGGGTCAGCGGAAGCACCTCGAGCATCCCGCGCGACATGACCTCTTCCATGACGTTTTCGTGCACGACCGCGCCCAGCGTGTCGAAGACCGCCTGGGCCCACGGCGACATCTTTTCCGACTCCGAGCCGGGCAGGTAGCCGAGTTCCTGGCCACCCACGGCGTACAGCGGCCGGAAGACGATGACCTTCTTGTGCTTGCGGCGCTCCATCACGGCTTCGAGGCCGGCGCACAGCGCGAGCGCCGACTTGCCGGTGCCCGCCCGGCCACCGAGCGAGACGATGCCGATCTGCTCATCGAGCAGCAGGTCGAGCGCGATCCGCTGCTCGGCGGAACGCCCGCGCAGGCCGAACGCGTCGCGGTCGCCGCGGACCAGCCGGACGTTCTTGTCGGGGAAGACCCGACCGAGAGCCGAGCCGCGCGGCGAGTGCAGCACAAGCCCGGTGTGGCACGGCAGGCCCGCGGCGTCGCCGATGCTCAGCGCCTCGCCCGCGTACAGCTGATTGATCTCTTCTTCGCCTAGCTCCAGATCGGACATACCGGTCCACGTCGGGTCGCTGGCCTGCCCGTGGCGGTACTCGTCGGCGTCCAGGCCGACCGACGCGGCCTTGACCCGCAGCGGCATGTCCTTGCTCACCAGCGTGACCTCGCGCCCCTCGGCCGCCAGGCCGAGTGCGACGGACAGGATGCGCGCGTCGTTGGAGTCGTTGCGGAAGCCCTGTGGCAACACGTCGGAATCGGCGTGGTTGAGCTCCACGCGCAGCGTGCCCCCGACGTCGTTGACCGGCAGCGGCGCGTCCAGGCGGCCGTGCTTGATGCGCAGCTCGTCGAGCATGCGCAGGCACTGCCGGGCGAACCAGCCGAGCTCAGGGTGGTGGCGCTTCCCCTCCAGTTCAGAGATGACCACCAGCGGCAGCACCACTTCGTGCTCTGCGAACCGGTAAAAGCCAGCCGGGTCGGACAGAAGCACAGAGGTGTCAAGCACATACGTCTTGATCGCGGTGGATTCCTGATCGGCTCGGGGATTGGTACGGCGAGTCGTCACAGGCCAGCTCCTGGCGGGCGTGCACCCGGACCACCCGCGTCGCGCCGCTTCCGGCACCCGGTGGACACGGGGTCGGATGCGGGCCCCGTGGCAAAATCGCAGGTCCGGGCCGGCCGGGTGGCTTGGGATGACCCCGCGCCATGGGTAAAAGCTAACTGGCCAAGGCCAACTTCGGTAGTAGACAGGCCGATGGGCGCCACGACTGCCAGACGGGCAGGTAAGGAGCGGGTACGCTGGCGCCCGTGCGGCCGAACGACCAGGGCGAAACCCGCCCGTCCCGTCCCTTCACCGCGGATCAGGCGTGGCACCACACCGCCACGAGGCCCGCGGAGACCGTCCTGTTCTTCGACTTCGATGGCGTTCTTTCACCGGTCGAAGACGACCCAAACGCCGCACAGCCGGTGCCCGAGGTGACGGCCGCCGTCGCCGGTCTGGCCGAGCACGTGCGGCAAATCTCGCTGGTGTCGGCTCGCCCGGTCGACTTCCTGCGTGACCGGTTCCCCACCATGGAAAACGTGGACTTCTACGGGCTGTACGGCCTGGAGCACAGCCGCGGTCACGGCGAGACGGTCACCGAGCCCGACGCGCTGCCCTGGGTGCCGGCCATGGCGGAGCTGGCGGAGCGAGCCAGGGTCGAGCTGCCCGAAGGCGCGCTGGTCGAATACAAGCGGCTCTCCGTCGCGTTGCACTACCGCACGAGCCCGCACCTGGCGCACGACGTCGAGGCGTGGGGGCTCGCCGAGGCAGAGCGGCTCGGCCTCAAGGTGCAGGGCGGTCGCATGGTCATCGAGCTGAAGCCGCCGGTCGACCGCGACAAGGGCATGGTGATCCAAGACGCGGTCGGTGACGCCCGCATCGCCTGGTATTTCGGCGACGACGTGTCCGACATCAAGGCGTTCAAGGCGTTGCGTGGCCGTGAGGCCGAAGACCCGGGCTTCTTCGGCGTATGCGTCGCGGTCGCCAACCCGGAGACGGGCCAAGAGGTGGCCGGCGCCGCCGACCTGACCATCGACTCGCCGCACGCGCTGGGCAAGTTCCTAGCGTCCGCACTGCAGACGCTGCGCTGAAATGTTGGCCCTCGCTCCGCTCGGGCGGCTCGTGCGCCTGAAAGCGCTCGCTCAGGCGCCGTAGCGGCGCTGGCGGTTGCCGTACGACCGCAGCGCCCGCAGGAAGTCGATGTGCCGGAAGTCCGGCCAGTTCATGTCGCAGAAGTAGAACTCGGACTGTGCCGACTGCCACAACAGGAACCCGGAAAGCCGCTGTTCACCACTGGTCCGGATGATCAGGTCGGGGTCCGGCTGACCGCGCGTGTACAGGTGCTCCGCGATGTGGTCGACGTCAAGCACCTCGACCAGCTCTTCGATCGTGCCGCCCGCCTTCGCGTGCTCGTGCAGCAGCGACCGCACCGCGTCGGCGATCTCCCGCCGGCCGCCGTATCCGACGGCCAGGTTGACCTCGGCGCCCCCGGTGCGCCCGATGGTGCGCTCCTGTGCGGCCTTCAGCGTGGTCGCCGTCTCAGTGGGCAGCACGTCGAGGGCGCCGACCACCCGCAGCTGCCAAGGGTTGCCGTCTTCGGCCAACTCCGTCACGAGGTCTTCGATGATCCGCAACAGCGGGTCGAGCTCGCTCGCCGGCCGACGCAGGTTGTCGGTCGCCAGCAGGTACAGCGTGACGATGCCGACACCCGCCTGGTCGCACCAGCCGAGCATGTGCTTGATCTTTTCGGCGCCGACGCGGTGGCCGTCGTTGGGGTCGACGTAACCCATTTCCCGCGCCCACCGGCGATTTCCGTCACACATGACGCCCACGTGCTGCGGGACCGGCTTGCCCGTGAGCTTCTTGGTCAGCCGCCGCTCGTACACCGAGTAGATCAGGCTTCGCAGATTCACCCATGCAGAGTAGGGCTTACGGCGACAAACAACTACCTGCCGGCCGCAATCCGACCAAGAGTACGGCCATCGAGCAGCCCATCTCCCAGCCCGAGATCCACCAGAGCGGCGAACACCCGCTGGTCCCGGTCGGCCGCGCGGATGGCCCGGTCGACCACCCACCGTCGGCTCGCGAGCCACGCCGCGGCCCGGCTGTGCCGCAGGTGCCGACCCAGCCGCGAGCGCAGCGAGGCTGTGTACCGGGTGGCCGCTTCCTGGCCCGCCAGAGCAGCGTCGCCGGCGAGCGCTCCGGACAGCACCGCATAGAAGATTCCCTCGCCGGTGAACGGGTTGATCAGCGAGAGCGCGTCGCCGGCCAGCACGATCCGGCCCCGCCCGGGCGGTGGGCGGCGCGTCGACAGCGGCAGGTGGTGGGCGCGCAGCCCGGTCACCGCCGCCGGGTCCACGCCGGGTAGGAGCGCGAACAGCCGGTCGAGCAGGTGCGCGCGGCTCACCGGACGGCCGCGCAGCAGCTCCCCGTACCCGATATTCGCCGACCCGTCGCCCACCGGACCCGCCCCCGGGTGGGCCGCCCAGGCCGCCGCGGGGCACCGGCTGGGCTGCCCCCCCCCCGGACGTGCCGGCGCGTAGCCGCGGATCGCGAGCGCGAGGTGGCCGGGCGGGTTGGGCGCGAAACCCAGCGCCCGCCGCACGACGGACCCGGCGCCATCGGCGCCGACCACTGCCCGCGCCGCGAACTCTCCGTCGATTTCCACCAGGTCATCGCGCACATCAAGATGGCGTACCGTATGCGTCCGCACCTCGGCACCGGTGGCCACCGCCTCGGTCAGTAGGCGTGCGTCGAAGACCCTCCGGGGCACCGTGTACGCCGGCCGCGGTAGCGCCCTGGCGACCGCGCCGCCTCCCGGACCCACCATCCGCAGCACCGGCACGGGCGCGTACCCGGCAACCGGATCGGGCACGCCAAGCTCCGCCAGCACGTCGAGCGCGTGTGCGGCGATCCCGTCGCCACACGCCTTGTCGCGGGGAAACTCGGCTCGGTCCAGCAGCAGCACCCGGGCACCCGCGTGCCGCGCGGCGATCGCGGCACACGACCCGGCGGGCCCGGCACCGACGATCGCGACGTCGTAGACCGTCATCGCGCCCGGCCCATGCCATAAAGGGCGAGCCCGGCGGCGACCACAAGCGGGCCGCCGTCCCGGATCAGTCCGTCGACACCGAGCAGCCACCAGCACAGCGGCAGGTCGAAGACGAGCACACCCAGCGTGATACCCGCCATCAGCCACCGTGCCCACCGTTGCCCGCGCAAAAGGAAGATGGAGGCGAACAGCACGGCGTAGCTCACACCGATCGCGACCAGAAACCACACCGCGATCACCGGCAGCGCGTACAGCCTGCCGTCGAAGACCTCGCCGATCGACACCAGGCAGGGCACGAGCATCAGCGGCGCGTATGTGAAGGAAGCGACCCGGGCGGTGAGCAGCCAGCCGGTGGCCTGGGGGCGTCGCGGTACCGCCTCCTGCCACGTGATGCCCTTGCGCCCTGCCACCAGCCGGTTCGGGTGGCGAACCAGGTACTCCTGGATCGACGGCCAGCGGTAGAGCAGCACGACGATCGTGGCGCACAGCAGGGCGAGCGCCACGAACGCGAGGACACCGGGCAGTGGCGGCAGTCCGTCGCGCGGCACCAGCAGGCGGCCAACCGCGAAGACCGTGGTGACCGCGAGAATCAGCCCGAACGGCTTGGCACCGGCACGCCCGCGGCGCACGTGCCACATCAGGATCAGGAAGCCAAGCGACCGCAGCAGCGCCCACCCGGTGCGTACGCCGAGGGCGAACCCCTGTTCGTCGGCGTACCACCAGTTGAGGGCCTCCACCGCCGCGGTCGCCACCGCCGCGACCACGAGCAGCGCGGTGAGCACGCGAACGGCGGGCGGCCTCATGCGTGGGAGGCTACCGCCCGCCGTCTCGTCGTCAGGCGGCGTCGAGGCGCGCCTTCAGAGCGTCCAGCTCGGCCCACAGAACGCCGGGGAGCTTGTCACCGAACTTCTCGAACCACTCGGTGACCTGCGGGATCTCGGCCTTCCACTCTTCGGCGTCGACCCGCAGCACCTCTTCGATGTCGTCACGGGTGACATCGAGGCCGGAGACGTCGAGCGCGTCGACGGTCGGCACGAAGCCGATTGGCGTCTCGACGGCCGCGCCGCTGCCCTCCAGCCGCTCGACGATCCACTTGAGAACGCGCGAGTTCTCGCCGAAGCCCGGCCACAGGAAGCGACCGTCGTCGCCCCGGCGGAACCAGTTCACGTAGAAGATCTTCGGGAGCTTGCTCGCGTCGCCGGCACCCGCACCCGCGCCCTTGCCCATCTCGATCCAGTGCCGGAAGTAGTCGCCACCGTGGTACCCGATGAAGGGCAGCATCGCCATGGGATCACGCCGCACGACGCCGACCTGGCCGACCGCGGCGGCGGTCGTCTCGGACGAGAGCGTGGCGCCCATGTAGACGCCGTGCACCCAGTCGCGGGCCTCGGTGACCAGCGGAATCGTGGTCTTGCGGCGGCCGCCGAAGAGGATCGCGTCGATCGGCACACCGCGGGGATCGTCGTACTCCTCGGCGAGGATCGGGCACTGCGTGATCGGCGTGCAGAAGCGCGAGTTGGGGTGGCTGGACAGCTCGTCAGAATCCGGCGTCCAGTCGTTGCCCTTCCAGTCGGTCAGGTGCGCGGGCGGCTCGCCCATGCCCTCCCACCAGATGTCGCCCTCGTCGGTGAGCGCGACGTTGGTGAAGACGGAGTTGCCCCGGTCCAATGTGCGCATGGCGTTGGGGTTGGTCTTCCAGTCGGTGCCCGGCGCCACGCCGAACAGCCCGTACTCGGGGTTCGTGGCGTACAGGCGGCCGTCGTCACCGAAGCGCATCCACGCGATGTCGTCGCCGATCGTCTCGACTTTCCAGCCCGGGATCGTGGGCTCGAGCATCGCCAGGTTGGTCTTTCCGCACGCCGACGGGAACGCGCCCGCCACATAGTGCACGCGCCCCTCGGGCGAGGTCAGCTTGAGGATCAGCATGTGTTCGGCCAGCCAGCCCTCGTCGCGGGCCATGACGCTGGCGATACGCAGGGAGTAGCACTTCTTGCCGAGCAGCGAGTTGCCGCCGTACCCCGAGCCGTACGACCAGATCTCGCGGGTCTCGGGGAAGTGTGAGATGTACTTGGTCTGGCTGCACGGCCAGGCCACGTCGGCAACGTCATCCTCAAGCGGCGCGCCCACCGAGTGCAGCGCGTGCACGAACCAGGCGTCGTCGCCCATGGCTTCGAGCACCTTGGTGCCCATCCGCGTCATGATCCGCATGGACGCCACGACGTACGGGCTGTCGGTGATCTCGACGCCGAACATCGGCTCGGCCGCCTCCAGCGAGCCCATGCAGAACGGGATGACGTACATCGTCCGGCCCCGCATGCTGCCCCGGTACAGGTCGGTCATGGTGCGCTTCATCTCGTCGGGCGCCATCCAGTTGTTGGTGGGACCGGCGTCGGCCTCGTCGACCGAGCAGATGAACGTGCGCTCCTCCACGCGCGCCACGTCGGACGGGTCGGTGCGCGCCCAGAACGAGTTGGGCTTGCGTGCCGCGTCGAGCCGGACGAGCGTGCCGGCTTCGACCAGTTCGTCGGTGAGCCGCCGCCACTCGGCTTCGGAGCCGTCGCACCAGACGATCCGGTCGGGCATGGTCAGGTCGGCGACCTCACGAACCCATGCGAGGAGCTTCGGGTGGCGGGTGGGGGCACTGTCGAGCCCGGGGACGGTAGCCGGAGGAGCCGTCATGACCTGTTCTCCTTGGTGGTCGTCGTTGACCGAAATTGGAAATGCGTAGTACGGACGTACCGGAAAAACCGTCACGCCGTACGAGGTCAGAGGATTTCCAGTCAGCGTAAACCGAGCAGCCGTTCGGGGCAGCGTGGACGGTTGTGAAAATGTGCACAAGCTTCGGACAACCTGCGCTCTGACGGCCATTTCCGCGCTCCCATGCGCAACTTCGCGCAAGATTTTTCAGACGGATCACGTTCCAGCTCTCGTGAAAATCACCCCTTCGCTACTCGCCCGTATTGCCCTAGGGTGACAGCTATCTGGTGAACCGCCCGATTAATCCCCCTGGAGGCGGAGATGACGACCCAGGAGTTGAGTGACGCCCATCTGCTCGCCGCCGTACGCGGCGGCGACGTCACCGCGGACGCCGCGCTCTACACCCGGCCCCCGGGCGCCGCCCGGCGGGTCCCT
>NZ_JAIBNX010000015.1:0-59834 GCF_026130045.1 Micromonospora sp. CPCC 205371 | reverse complement strand
CCCCCCCCCCACCGCGCCGCGCAACGCCACCGGGTACGGCGCGCTCTCCACCCGGCACGCGGGAGCCCCCCGGCGGCCCGCATACACACTCGCCCACTGCCCGGCTGACGCCGACGACCTCGTCGCCGAGACGTTCGCCAAGGTGCTCGCGGTGCTCCGCGCCGGTCGCGGCCCGGACGCGGCGTTCCGGGCCTACCTGCACACGACACTGCGGCACGTCCGGTACGACCGGGTGCGCCGCGACCGCCGCATCGAGTTCACCGACGACCTGTCCCGGTACGAGCAGGTGGTGCCCTTCCACGACACGACGATCGCTCGGCTGGAGCGGCTGCACGCCGCTCGGGCGTTCGCCAAGCTGCCCGAGCGATGGCGCACGGTGCTGTGGCACACCGCCATCGAGGGCGAGCCGCACGCACAGGTCGCGCCGCTGCTCGGCCTCACGCCCGGCGGGGTCGCGGCACTGGCGTTCCGGGCGAGAGAGCGGCTGCGTCAGATATACGAACGGGAGGCGGCAAGTGCCGGGTGACCGCAGCCGGTACTCTCGACTCCGTGTCCGCGACCGTCACCGGTGAGCCATCCGCACCCCCACCGCCATCCGGCCTCCTGCGCCGGCTGTGGGAACGCTTCGGCCACCTCGTGCACGAGTTGGGCAAGTTCGGCGCCGTCGGGATCGTAGCGTTCATCGTCGATCTGATCTTGTTCAATATCGCGTTGACCGTCCTCGATATGGAGTCGCTCACCGCCAAGGTCTTTTCTACGGCGATCGCCGCCACGGTGGCCTTCGTCGGCAACCGGTTCTGGACGTGGCGGCACCGCGCCCGCTCCAATCTCGCCCGCGAGTACGTCCTCTACTTCGTGCTCAACGCGATAGGCCTGGGCTTCAGCCTGATAACGCTCGCGATTACGCACTACGGCCTGGGGAGTGTGTGGCCGGTATTTCAAACCCCGGTCATCGATAACATTTCCGCAAACTTTGTTGGCGCCGCGATGGGCACCACGTTCCGTTTCTGGTCGTACCGCCGTTGGGTATTCCTGAACCCGGATGCCGAGCCAGATACACAGCGTGTGCCCGCAGTCGTCACGGAGAGCGAGTAGCTCCGAGTGACGTGTGCCAAACCTGTTGCCGGTCGCCAAGACGCGGCCGCCGAACTGCCGTAAGGTGGCCCAATGCGTCTTGTCCGCCTGCTGCCCGAGCGTTGGCAGAAGTTCATCCGCGAGGCGTTCAAATTCGGTGCCGTAGGCGGCATCAACACCGTCATCAACTACGGATTGTTCAACATTCTTGTGCTCACCGTCCTCAAAGACGGTCAGCTCAAGGCAACCGTGATCGCGACTGTGGTGGCCACCACATCGTCGTACTTCATGAACCGGCATTGGACGTTCCGCGACCGGTCCAAGTCGGCCATGCGGCGCGAATACCTGCTGTTCTTCGTGTTCAACGCCGCGGGCCTGGTGATCGAGCTGGGCATCCTGGCGATCGCGAAGTACGGCCTCGGCCTCACCGGCCTGCTCGCCATCAACCTCGTCAAGACCGTCGGCCTGGTGCTCGGCATGGTCTTCCGCTTCTGGTCCTACCGCACGTTCGTCTTCCGTCCCGTGCCGGCCGGCGTCGAGCACCCGCACCACTTCGACCCGGTTGGTGAGCTGGTCGAGGCGGTCGCCGAGCTCGAGGAGACGCCCACCGTCGTGCCGCCGCAGCCGCGCTCGGCGAAGGCGGCGGAGGGCATCGACGAGCTCGACATCGAGCTCGCGGCCGAGTTGGACGCCGTCCAGCGGTCCACTACCTCCTGAGCCCGGCCGTGCGGTCGGGCACCGGGGCGGAAGCGGAGCTCTTCTTCGAAGACCTCGTGCCCGGCCGGCGGTTCGACCTGGGCACCGTGACCGTCGACGGCGCCGAGATGGTGGCATTCGCGAGGCGGTACGACCCGCAGTGGTACCACGTCGACGCCGCGCTGGCCGCAGAGAGCGAGTACGGCGGCCTGATCGCCAGCGGGTTCTACACGGTGAGCCTCTTCATGCGGGCGTACGTCGACCATGTGCTCGCCCGGGCCGCTGCGGACGCGTCGCCGGGGCTGGAGGAGCTACGGTGGCTGGCCGCGGTGCGCGCCGGCGATCGGCTGGTGGTGCGGCTGGAGGTACTCGATCAGCGACCGTCCACCGCGAAGCCGCACCTCGGCACGGTGACGCTGCAAGGCGTGATGCTGCGCGACGAGCGCGAGGTGTTGCGTCTGCGCTTCCGCGGCTGGTTCCGGCGGCGCGGGGCGGCGCCCGCCGTAGCGGGCGCCTGACCCCGGTCTGAAGCCCTCGCCGCTACGGCTGGGCTTCCTTCATGATCTGGCGCATCTCCTCGTCGCCGAGGGAGTGCTTGTCGTGGTTGGTCTCGATCAGCTCGTAGAGCGTGGTCTGGACCTTCTCGACCTGTGGCATGTCGCGGAGCACCGACTGGCCCCGCTCGCCCGCAGACTCGATGGTCAGCGTGCCGCAGCCAAGCATGCGCTCGATGAACGTCTGGCTCATGGAGTGATCGTTGACCCGGCCCAGCGGGATGTCGCGCCGGTCGCGGGAGAAGACGCCGTGCTGGAGGATGACCCGCTCGTTCGTGAAGACGTGGTGCGTGGTGCGCCAGAGCAGGATGGGCCAAAGCGTCTGCCAGAGCACCAGCACCAGCGCCGCGGCGGCGATCGCGTACAGCGCGATCATGCCGCTCGTGCCGGACGGCAGCAGCACCCATCCCGCGATGAGCGCCGCCAAGGCCAGGACCAGCACGAACGCCGGCTTGATCGCTTCTTTCCAGTGCGGATGCATATGGAGAACGACATGCTCATCCTTGGTGAGCACGTCATCGGGGAAAGCCACGCCAACCTCCTCATACCGTGATGACGGGCTGACGGTAGCGCCTTAGCGCACGTGGAGCACGTCTCCGGCGGCTATCGGGTGTTCGCCGTCGTCGCCGCGCACCACCAACCGGCCGTCCGAATCGATGCCGGTGGCCGTGCCGTCCAGCTCGGCTCCCCCGGGCAACTGCACCCGCACCTCGCGGCCAAGCGTGCCGCAGTGGTGCCGGTACGCCTCCCGCAGCCCGCTCGCCTCGGCGTCGCCGCCCGCGAGCCGCCACCGGTCGTACCAGGTCGCGATGCCGCGCAGCAGCGACCGCAGCAGCGGGTCGCGGTCGGTCAGGTCCGCGCCCGCGAGCTGCAGCGAGGTCGCCGGGCGGTCGGTGGGCAGCTCGTGCGCGCGGAGGGTGACGTTGAGCCCTATGCCGACGATGACCGCGCCGGCCACCCCCTCGGCGAGGATGCCCGCGCACTTGGCATCGCCGATCATCAGATCGTTTGGCCACTTGAGCACGGCCGGGACCTCGGCCACCCGGGTCGCGGTCTCGACGAGGGCGACGCCCGCCAGCAGGGGCAGCCAGCCGTACGCCGCCACGGGCACCGCCGGCCAGTCGCGGCCGGCGTCGGGCTGGCCGGGCCGCAGCAGCACGCTCACGGCGATGCCGGCACGCGCCGGAGAGACCCAGGTGCGGTCTCGCCGCCCCCGGCCGGCGGTCTGCCGCTCGGCGACGACGACCAGGCCCTCGGGCTCGCCGCGCTGCGCCGCTTCGGCCGCGTCGGCGTTTGTCGAGGCGGTCTCGGCACGCAGGTCGAGACGAGTCCAGAGCCCACCCGGCCGCACCAGCGCCCGCTCCAGGTTGCGCGCGTGGAGCGGCGGCCGGTCGATGTCGGTGTACGGCGAGCTCACTCGCCCAACCTAGCCGTCCTCTTCCTCGTGGATGGGTAGGCCGGAGACGTAGATGGTGCCACGGTCGGCCGGTACGTAGATCGGTTGTGCCTCGTAGTCGATCACCGGCGGGACACCGGCGGGCTCGGGGTCCTCACCACGGAGGTGCCACGGCCATCGCGAGTGGTGCATCGCCACCAGCACACCCGCTCCCAGCAGGATGAGCACTAGACCCAACAGCATCACGCTATATCAACGAACAGGGCAATACAGACGAAACGTTGAGGCGAACCGCACAGACCGCGAGGCCCTGCCGTCCTCCTGCCGTCGATACGATCCAGGCATGACCACCGCCGAGATCAATGTCCACACGACCGCCGGCAAGCTGGCTGACCTGGAGCGCCGGGTCGACGATGCCGCACATGCCGGCTCCGCCCGGGCGGTGGAGAAACAGCACTCCCGCGGCAAGAAGACGGCCCGCGAGCGGATCGAGATGCTGCTCGACCCCGGCTCCTTCGTGGAGATGGACGAGTTGGCCCGGCACCGGTCGACCAACTTCGGGCTCGACAAGACGCGCCCGTACGGCGATGGGGTGGTCACGGGGTACGGCACGGTCGACGGTCGACCGGTGTGCGTCTTCGCGCAGGACTTCACGGTCTTCGGCGGCTCGCTCGGCGAGGTCTTCGGCGAAAAGATCGTCAAGGTCATGGACATGGCGATGAAGACGGGCTGCCCGGTCATCGGCATCAACGACTCCGGCGGCGCCCGCATCCAGGAGGGCGTGGTCAGCCTCGGCCTGTACGGCGAGATCTTCTTCCGCAACGTGCGCGCCAGCGGCGTGATCCCGCAGATCTCGCTAGTCATGGGCCCGTGCGCGGGCGGCGCGGTGTACTCCCCCGCCGTCACCGACTTCACCGTGATGGTCGACCAGACATCGCACATGTTCATCACCGGACCCGACGTCATCAAGACGGTCACCGGCGAAGACGTTGGTTTCGAAGAGCTGGGCGGCGCACGCACCCACAACACCCGCAGCGGCAACGCACACTACCTCGGCGCCGACGAGGAAGACGCCATCGACTACGTCAAGGCACTGCTGTCGTACCTGCCATCCAACAACATGGACGACCCGCCGGTCGCTCCCGTCAAGTCCTCTTTGGACGTCACAGACGACGACCTGGCGCTCGACACGCTGATTCCCGACTCAGCCAACCAGCCGTACGACATCCACCGGGTGATCGAGCACGTGCTCGACGACGGCGAGTTCCTTGAAGTACAACCGTTGTACGCGCAGAACATCGTCGTCGGCTTCGGCCGGGTCGAGGGCCGGCCGGTCGGCGTCGTCGCCAACCAGCCCATGCACTTCGCCGGCTGCCTCGACATCGCGGCGTCCGAAAAGGCGGCCCGGTTCGTGCGCACGTGCGACGCGTTCAACATTCCCGTACTGACCTTTGTGGACGTTCCCGGGTTCCTGCCCGGCACCGGCCAGGAGTGGGACGGCATCATCCGGCGCGGCGCCAAGCTCATCTACGCGTACGCCGAAGCCACCGTCCCGAAGGTCACCGTCATCACGCGGAAGGCGTACGGCGGCGCGTACGACGTGATGGGCTCCAAGCACCTCGGCGCCGACCTCAACTTCGCCTGGCCCACCGCGCAGATCGCGGTCATGGGCGCGCAGGGCGCGGTCAACATCCTGCACCGCGCCGCGCTGGCCGCCGCTGACGACCCGGCCGCGCTACGTGCCGAACTCATCACCGAGTACGAGGACACGCTCGCCAACCCGTACGTCGCTGCCGAGCGTGGCTATGTCGACGCGGTGATCCGGCCGTCGCAGACGCGGGTGCAGATCGTGCGGGCCCTGCGCGCGCTGCGCACCAAGCGGGAGACGTTGCCGCCGAAGAAGCACGGCAACATCCCGCTCTGATCTCCTAGAGGAACGGGCTCGCCAGGAGCGCGGCGCCCACGACGAGCGCGGCCAGGTTCACCAGGCCGAAGAAGCCCACCCAGAACAGGCCGGGAATGCGTGTCAGCCCGGCCAACTGGTCCGCGTCCGAGTCCGGCAGGCGCCCGCGCGAGCGCAGCGTCTGCAGCTCGCCCACCGGCCGTACACCGCCGAGCAGGAGGAACCACACGCCCGCGTACGCGAACGCGGCCTGTACGTCAGCCGGCGCGAACCAGGAGACGCAGAACACGGCGCCGCCCGTCACCAGCAGCGAGATGATCCCGAAGACGTTCCGGATCATCACGAGCATCGCCAGCAGCAGCGCGATGGCCACCCACAGCAACAGCGTGATGCGATTACCGCCGAGCAGCCAGGCACCCGCGAGGCCGATCAGCGACGGCGCCACGTACCCGGCGAGCAGCGTGAAGACCATGCCCAGCCCGGTCGGGCGACCCGCCGACAGCGTCAGACCGGAGGTGTCGGAGTGCAGCCGGATGCCGCGCAGCTTGCGTCCGGTCAGGAGCGCCACCAGCGCGTGCCCGCCTTCATGCGCGATGGTTATGGCGTTGCGGGCGATCCGCCACGGCAGGCGGGTCAACACCACCGCCAGCGCCATGAGGCCGGTGATGGCGACGAGAAGCGCGGGCGGGTCAGGCTGAGCGCCGAAGAGCCTGTCCCAGAGGTCGGTGACGCCGTCGAGAGACAACACAGCCCGGGAGCCTAGCGTCATATTCTCTCGCACGCTCCTGCGGTTACGGAGGAATTATCGGATATCGGCCCAATGGGTGTGACGGACTGCGCATGCTGCCAACGGATGGGCACCTCGCCCCTCCCCGGTCCACACCGGACCGGTGCCGTCATTCATGGGGGAACAGATGAGAATCACGCATCGCCGGCTCGCGGCCCTCGCCATCGCCGCCACGCTGGCCACGGGCGGCCTCGCCGTCAGCGGCGCGACGGCGGCGTCAGCGGCGCCCGCCACGACCACCCAGTCGGCGCTAGCCGGGGAACACGGCGACCACAAGGGCAAGGGCAAGCACAAGGGCAGGCACAAGGACCGGGATCACTGCTTCGAGTGGCTCTGGTGGGACTTCTGCGACCACAAGCACAAGCACCACCACCATCACGGCTGGTTCCCATTTGGCTGGTGGTGGTGACGCATACGGACGGGGCGGCGCCAGCGGCGCCGCCCCATCTCGTTGGCCGTCTCGCCTCCCCAGGACCGGACTGACCTGAGCCCATCCTTGAAGGAAACTGCCCAAGATCACAATAGTTAGCGCGGAAATTTTCGCGCTGCGGCGCGGCGCTAGCGGGCCAAGCGTCGTTGCGGGCCACGATGCCGTACGGGCTCGGGCGCGGGACGCCGTAGGACCATCCAGGCGGCGGCCACGCCGAGCGCGATCACGGCGGCCACCGCGAAAACGAAGAGCATGACGGCGACACCCACACCCGAGACCAGCAGGGCGGCGTCACCCGCCGCGATCAGGGCCCAGAGGGCCATCGTCGGCTTCGTCGCATGTCGTCGGTACCTCACGACGGAAGTGGTACCCCCGACGCGGGTGGAACATGCCAGTTACTCCCGTACGGGCTTGAAACTGCTCGCTATCAGGGCAAACTCGTCTTGGTTAGCCGCCCAGGTGGCGTCTGGCGTGGACCAGTAGATCGCATACGCCTTGTCGGGAGCGGTGACGAAGCCGCGGTTGACGACGTGGATCCGGTTGCCATTGCGGCTCGTGTAGATCCACTCCCAGTCGGCCGCCTTGTCGAAGTAATCCACTGCGGCGATCTTCACGCGCTGGTAGCTGCGGTAGTCGTTACGACGCTGCCGCTCCTGCGCGGTCCAGTCGGCCACCGGGTCGGACTTCGGCTGGTCGGTCTGGTCGATGCCGAGGATGCGAAATTCGCCACCCTGCTCGCGGAAGTAGACCATCGTGCGCTCGCGGCTCACCGTCCAGTTTTGGGGCACTGCCACGGAGAAACCGCTGCGGTCGGTGTAGATGTGCCAGCCCGCTGGCAGCGTGAGGCCGCTGGGGGCGCCGGTCGCGCTCGGCGCGGGTGCGGTCGGCGCGGCCGTCGTCGGCGCTGGTGTCGGCGCCGCTGTCGTAGGTGCGGCGGCCGAGGCGGTCGGACCGGAGGTCGCCGCTGTCGGACCGCCCGGCACCTTCTCGTCGTCGTTCAACACCGAGATGAGCACCACCGCGAGCACCACTACCAGTAGCGCGGCGCCTGCGGCGAGCCACGGCAGCCGGTTGACCGGCCTGGGCTCGCTCGGCACGACCGGCAACTCGGGGGCGGCTTCGACAACCTTGGTCTGCTCCGCGACCGCGGGGGCCGCGCCTTCCGGCTCGACGGCCGCCGGCTCCACGACCGCCGGCTCGACGACAGTCGTCTCGGCAGCCGCGGGCTCGGGAGTCGGTGCGGTGGTTGGCAGCACGATCTTCGCCGTTTTGCCCGGAATGACCGGGACGGCCATCTCCGATGACTGCCGCGGCGCCGGCACGACCTTGGTGGCGGCGGCGTCACTCTCACGAGGACCGAAGACGCTCGGCCGGCGTACCCCTTCAAGAAGCGGACGGCCCGTGCGAGGTCGGCGGCCGGCCGCGCGCCGCAACAGTTTCTCCGCCTCGTCCGCCGTGATCCGCGCCCGGGGGTCCTTCCGCAGCAGGCCGTTGAGCACCGGCTTCATCGGGCCCGCGCGGCGCGGCGGTGGCGGCGGCTCGGTCGCCAACGCGGCCAGCGTGCCGATCGCGGACGGGCGCGCGTACGGCGACTGGCCCTCCACGGCGGCGAAAAGCGTCGCACCCAGCGACCACAGGTCGGCTTCGGGACCGGCTGTGCCGTCGCGGGCACGCTCCGGAGCGATGTACGCGGGGGAGCCCAGCACCAGCCCCGTGCGCGTCACATTGGGGTCACCCGGCACCGTGGCCAAGCCGAAGTCGGTGAGGACCACCCGGCCGTCATCGGCCAGCAACACGTTGCCCGGCTTGACATCGCGGTGCACGACACCCGAACGATGCGCGGCGTTCAAGGCGCCCAGCACACCGAGCCCGATCTCCGCCGCCCGCACCGGCGTGACCGGCCCGTCGCTTGCGAGCACATCCTGCAAAGACCGCGACGCCACGTACTCCATGACGATCCAAGGATCAGCATCGGTGCGCAGAACGTCGAAGATGCGGACGACGTTGACGTTGTTGAGCCGGGCGATCGCGCGCGCCTCGCGAAGGGAGCGCTCCCGCATCTCCTGCCGCTCCTCAGGCGTCAACCCGGGCGGCGGCACCAACTCTTTGATGGCGACGTCACGATGCAACACTTCGTCGCGGGCCTTCCACACGCGCCCCATGCCGCCCTGACCGAGCGGTTCGATCAGCCGGTAGCGATCGGCGACGAGGTGGGAAGCGGCAGACACCCGTGGACTTTACCCTGCCAGGACAACGGGTACACCGTCGGGGAGCCCGTCGATGTGACGTACGCTGCCTGTCATGTCGGAGCCTGAACCGATGTTCCGGGTGGTCCGCGGCACACCCACGGCGGAAGAGTTGGCCGCTCTCGTCGGCGCCGTCCTGTCACGCACCCGCGCCACAAACCCGGCACCGCCCGCCGTCTCTCATTGGGCGCGGAGCGCCCGCCCCGGTGGGGGCGTGGGGCGGGGATGGAATCGACTACCATCGTGATGTGGTGGCGCGGCCGTTCGACGACCCCACACCGGGGTGGCTAAGCGACTACGCCCAAATCGAGGCCGATATCGGCCAGATGGCCGAATTCGCCGCGGTGCTGCGCTCCGAAGTCGTCGACAATTATGCGCCCCGCGCACTACACGTCTCCGACGAGCTGGCCACCGAGCTTCCCGAGCCGCCCGAGTCGTTTCCCGAGCTGGCAAACTTCGCACGAGCACACCGAGACTCGCAGCTCAACACATCCGACCTCGTGTACTTCTACCAGGAAGCCACCTGGGGCCTAGCAACCGCCGCATCCGACATCAGCACACGCTACGGCGAAGCCGACGCGTTCTCCGCTGCCCGAGTGTCCGAAGTGGAGGATGCACTCGACCAGACCGCCGCCGCTCGCCCACCCACGGCGGAGGCATGAGATGTCCTGGGAGCGCAGCGGAATCCCCGGCGGCTACACCGGCACCGATTGGCACCAGCACGACGTCACGACAATGTGGCAGGCAGTCGAAGACCAGCACACCGACAGCCACTGGAAACTCGTATCCGGCTGGCGCCGCACCGCCGAGCTGACGTCCACTCACTTGAGCCGCCTGGAGCAGTACCGCGCGAACCTCATCGCCGCCTGGCCGCCCGACCGCAACGCCGCCGCTGCCGCATACGTGTCCCGCCTCGACTTCCTCATCCAAAATGTGCGCACCACCCACGAAGTCGCGGTGGCAAACTACACGACCTTCGGCGCGACCGTCGGGGCACTCGCAAGCGCCCAGCGCGACCTCAAACCGCTGTACGACGAATACGCGCGAACGCGGCAGGCGATCCGCGACTACGAGTCGATGGTGGCCCACAACAGCGCCACCGAGGCGGTAAGCACCATAGGGCGCCCGCCCGCAACGCAGGCCGACCTCGAAGTTCTGAACAACCGCGCCCGCGCCATCATGTTCTCCCTCAGCCACACACTAATCGAAGCCCAAGCCGCCCTAAAACACCCCCCGACCTACCCCTCGCAATCCCCAAGGGAGGATTTCAACCCGGACATTTACCACTCGAGCACGGGTCAGCCGGTCGGTCGCTCCGGGCCGTCGGCCGCCGTAGGCAATCGGGCTTACATCAACCCTTCACCACCCGCGAAACTCGCGGCCAGTGGGCCTTCAACCGGCTATCTACAGCCAAGGCGCCAACCAAGACTCATACCTAACAGGGAAACAAAGCCGACGTTGCCTGCACCATCTGCAGGCCTCTCCCATCCTCCAAATTCGGAAGCGTCAGTGCACCCAGATGGTGACGTTCAAACCAGAACACGGCGGAGGCTATCTGCCGGTGGAGTTATCGGTGCGACGAGAGGCACAACGGAGTCAGACCTCCGGCAGCCACCAGCTCGCGTTAACCCTGTCGGCGGTGTAATCGGTACAACGCACCCCCCTCTGCCAGCTGGGATGCTCGCATCCAGCCGGTCAATCGCCTCGCCGATGAGCGGTCGGCCTAGGCTTAGGCGCATTAGCGAAGACTCATGGGACGTCATCGAAGGCGTTCCGCCGGTCCTGCAGCCGTCGCAGAACCCTGTCTCGACGGACCCCGGTCCTGCGATCGGCTTGTCGAATTGAGCTCTGTTGCGCTATGGCGCGTCGTATCGCTAGCCGCAACAATCACCCTAATCGCACCCACCCACCATATGGATGACATCCGAGACGATCAGTGGCATCTGCGTTTTCTAAACATCGGTGCGGTGCATCGGCAAAGCCAGGGTGAGGATGTGACGGTTGCAATCGTTGATACAGGCGTATCACCCCACCGCGACCTGCGGAGAAACCTGCTGCTAGGGGTGGATGTACTCACAGATGGCAACGGGCAGCAAGACGCTAACTCACATGGCACCAGCATGGCGGGATTGGTTGCCGCGCACGGGAATGGCAACGAGGGCGCTCTTGGCGTTGCACCGAAATCAAGAATTATACCCATCAGGATTGCCGCCGATGATGGCCGTGGAACACCCGACGACGTCGCCACAGGAATCGATTGGGCAGCTGATCGTAAGGCGAGGATCATAAGCGTTTCGTACACGGGCGCTTCGTCAGCAAAGCTCCGGTCTTCAGTCAATCGCGCGATAAGCGAAGGCGCCGTTGTGATTGCTGCGGTAGGAAACAGGCCAGAGAACTTGAATGTTGGGTTTCCGGCGGCTTATGACGGGGTTTTGGCGGTTGGGGCTGTTGGGCGGGACGGGGAGCATGCCGCGTTGTCCGTCACCGGGAAGGCCGTTGCGATCACGGCGCCGGGTGTGGATATCTACAGCACGAGCACGAACAATAACTACTCGAAAGGTAGTGGCACGTCCGCGGCTACGGCGATTGTTGCCGGGGCGGCTGCCTTGGTGAGGAGTAAGTATCCAGAGTTGTCGGCGCGCGAGGTGGTTCATCGACTCACTGCTACTGCCACGGACAAAGGGGCGCCTGGGCGGGACGAGCAGTACGGGTACGGAGTACTGAATCTTGTCGCGGCGCTTACCGCCGATGTGCCGCCGCTTTCCGCGAGCACCGCACCGTCATCGACATCGACATCGGACGCGCCCGAGCGTGACGGTGGCGGGCGGCTTCCGGTGGTCGTGGCGGTTCTCGCAGCGGCTGGGAGCGGTGTCCTCTTGGTGCTGTGGCTTCGGTATCGGAGGCGGAAAGGTGCGACGACGTAGGCCGAAACGTGCAGAGTATGCAGTGTCCGCCCCCGCTACGGTAGATCTTGTAGAGTTTTGGCAGTCATAGCGACCATAACTCTCCAAGATCTCAGCCGGTTGCGACGTAGAGGCGCATCAGCGTTGAATGTGGCGTATAAATGCGGGAAGCGCGAGGTCTCACCTAAGCGACAGCCTCGCGCTCAAACTTGCGGCTTCCCACAGCAACGGAAGCATCGTCACACGCGTGGCGGAAACGGCGCGGGGCCTGAACGGCAGCTACATGCGCAGGCGGGTGGCCATTGTCTCGGCCAGCGAGCGGGCTTTACTCTCGTCGTCGCCGGGGAGGCTTAGCGTGCTGATGAGGTAGCCGACGCGGACGACGACGATGTATTCGAGTCGTTTGTCGGACAGTTTGTGGATCAGCAGGGAGTTGTCGCCGGCGAAACCCCGGTCGGCCACGGAGAGCTTGATGTCCGCGCCATCCGGGACGGAGAAGCTGCGGCAGGTTATGAGGACGCGACCGATGTCGAGCATGTTCGCTGACGCATCGGGGTAGAGCTCGATGATTTGCCTGGCATTCCAGTTGTCGCGGCCCAGATAGGTGGCTGCGCGTACGTCTTGGCGTTGCGCCAGCGTCGGGTAGTTGGCCGCGCGGTAGTCGGGACAGTCCGACGCGACGGTCGAGAAGGGCCATTCCGGACCGTCTGGGCCCTGGTCGTCGAGCTCGCCGACCTCGACTTCGATGAAGGTGAAGTCGGGCGCTCTCAGGAGGGCAGACGTCGGGATCTCGGTCGGCATCGTGGAAGGGGAAGCTGACGGGGTGGACGGGGGAGCTGACGGGGTGACCGAGGTGCCGGGGCGGGGCGGCGGTGGGGCGGCGGACGGGCGGAGTACCGCCCAGCCGGCTCCCGCGCCGGCGACGGCGAGGACCGTGCAGGCTGCGGCCAGGACTTGGCGACGGCTGCGCTGGCGAGCGCGGCGGCGGACCTGGTCCGGGGAGGCGAACGGCACCGGTGGTTGGGTGCCGTGCATCTGCTCGAAGAGCGTCGAAAGTTTGTCAGACATGTGTGCCCTCCGACGGGTCCAAGGCGAGCAGTTCGGCGAGCGCGCGGCGGCCGCGGGTGAGGCGGGCCTTGATGGTGCCGGTCGCTACGCCGGTTTCGCGGGCGACCTCGGCCACCGGCAGGCCTACCAAGTGGTGGAGCACGATCGCTTCCCGCTGGGGTACCGGCAGGCGGCCGAGGGCGGAGATCAGGACGACGGTGTCTGGGTTGGGGCCGGGTATCGGTGGCGGTGGGCCCGCGCGGCGATGGGCGAAGACGGCGTTTCGGGCGCGACGCCAGCGGCTGATGGCGATCCGGCGGGCTACGGTGCGCACCCAGGCTTCGGGATCGCCGTACCCGCGCACCGTCGACCAGCGCTGCCACGCGCGGGCGTACGCCTCTTGGATCACGTCTTGAGCTTCGGCCGCGTCGCCGGTCAAGGCGTACAGGCACGCGAAGAGCCGCTGTTGACTCTCCGCATAGAACGCGTCAAACCCATCATTTTCCGCCACGACTGCTCCCCAGGGTCGCTGAGCCGACCCTAGTCACGCCTGGCGGTTCCGATCGGTTGCATGGTCTCGCCCGGTAGCGTCGGAGTCGTGCGTACCCACAACCGGCCGCGGCTGGTGCTCGCGTCGGCGAGTCCAGCGCGGCGCAAGCTGCTTCAAGCCGCCGGCATCGAGCCGGAAGTCCTGGTCAGCGGCGTCGACGAGTCAGCTGTCGAGGCGGCGACCGCTGAGGAACTGTGCCTGACGCTAGCGCGGCTGAAGGCGGAAGCCGTCAGACAGCCCGATGCGCTCGTGCTCGGCTGTGACTCCGTGCTCGCGTTCGAGGGCGAGATCCTGGGCAAGCCCGCCGATGCCGACGAGGCCACCAAGCGCTGGCTGCGGATGCGCGGCCGGAGCGGCGTCCTGCACACGGGCCACTGCCTGATCGACGGGAACCAAAAAGAAGGAAACAGCAGGGCGGAAGCGGTCGCCAAGACCACCGTCTACTTCGCCGATGTCAGCGACGCGGAGATCGCCGCGTACGTGGCGACGGGCGAGCCGCTGCTCGTTGCCGGAGCGTTCACGATCGACGGGATCGGCGGGGCGTTCGTCGAGCGGGTTGAGGGCGACCATGGCAACGTGATCGGCTTGTCCTTGCCGCTGCTGCGTAGGCTGCTCGGCGAGCTCGGGTACTCGATCACCGACTTGTGGAGGCGATGATGACGCTCAAGACAATGGCGATGACCCCGCAGTTGCACGCGTACGTCGTCAGCCACGGCACGCCGCCCGACGAGATCGTCCAGGATCTGATCGACGAGACGCAGGCGGCGCTGCCCGAAGACGCGGAGATGCAGGTCGCGCCGGAGCAGGCGGCCCTGCTGACGTTTCTGACCAAGCTGATCGACGCTCGCCAGGCCGTCGAGGTGGGCACGTTTACCGGGCTGTCGTCGCTGTCGATCGCGCGCGGGCTGCCCGCCGACGGCAAGCTGACCTGTTTTGACATCTCGGACGAGTTCACGTCGGTGGCGCGGCGGTACTGGGAGCGGGCCGGGGTGTCCGAGCGGATCGAACTGCGCATCGGGCCGGCGGCGGACCGGCTCAAGGAGCTGCCCGCCGAGCCGCACCTGGACCTGGCGTTCATCGACGCCGACAAGACCGGGTACCCGGCGTACTGGGCGGAGATCGTGCCGCGTATGCGCCCTGGTGGGCTGATCCTCGTCGACAACGTGCTGCGGTACGGCAGGGTCCTCGCCCCGAGCAACGAGGGCGACCACGCGATCGTGAAGTTCAACGAGCAGGTGCTGGGCGACGACCGTGTAGACCAGGTGCTGCTGCCGATCGCGGACGGCCTGACGCTAGCCCGTCGCCGCTAGAAGACGCAGGCGGGGCACGGTCCCCAACAGGATGGACCGTGCCCCGGGTGTAGCAGCTAGCGAACGCCGCGGGCGAACGAGCGGCCGGCCCACATGAGCGCCGCCACGGTGAGCGCGCCGAGGATCAGCAGCGACTGCCACACCTTCGGGTCGCCGGCGTCGCCGGCGAAGAGTGCCCGGCTGGCGTCGACGGCCCACGCGAACGGGTTGAACTTGGCGACCGTCGCCAGCCAGCCAGTCAGCGGCAGCAGGATGCCGGACAGGAGCAGGAGCGGCTGCGCGAGCCCGTTCATGAGCGGGGCCAGCGCGTCCTCGGTCTTCAGCTTGAGCGCGAGCGCGTTGGACGCCGCCGACATCATGACGCCGATGAGGCCCAACATGAGGAACGCCAGCAGCAAGTCACCAATGTGGACGGTCAGCCCGAACGGGATGGCCAGCAGGGTGATCAGCAGCGCCTGGACGAGCAGCGTGGCCACGTCGCGCAGGGCGCGGCCGAGCATGAGCGCGACGCGGCTGATCGGGGTGACCCGGCTGCGTTCGATCACGCCGGCCCGCAGCTCCGCGATCAGCCCGAACCCGGTGAACATCGCGCCGAACATCGCCAGCATCACCAGCAGGCCGGGTACGAAGATCCGGTACGCCTCGGCGGCGTTGCTGACGGGGAGCGCGTCCTTGAGCAGCGGACCGAAGAGCAGCAGGAAGTAGAGCGGCTGGAGCACGCCGATGATCAGCCACACAGGGTTGCGCAGGATGAGCAGCGTCTGGCGCTGGAAGATCAGCCAGGTGTCACGGAACGGTTTCATCGTCAGCTCTCCCGCAGGGATCGGCCGGTCTTCTCCAGGAACACGTCGTCGAGGCTCGGGCGGTGCAGCTCGATCGACCCCAGCTCGATGCCGGCGCCGTCGAGCTTGCGCAGGATGTGCGGGATCGCGGTGGCGCCCTCGTCGACGTACAGCCGCAGGCCACCGTCGTCGACGGTCTCCAGCTTCTTGATGTAGGGCTCGGTGTCGAACAGCTCGGCCGCCTTTGGCGTCGAACCGTTGAGCCCGACGGTGACCACGTCGCCGGAGATCTCGCGCTTGAGCTCGGCGGGCGTGCCCTCGGCGACGATCAGGCCGTGGTCCATGATCGCCATCCGGTCGCAGAGCGCGTCGGCCTCTTCCAGGTAGTGCGTGGTCACGAAGATCGTTATGCCCTCGCCGCGCAGCCGGCGGATCTCGTCCCACATGTGCGCGCGGCTCTGCGGGTCGAGGCCGGTGGTGGGCTCGTCGAGGAAGAGCACCTTGGGCTCGTGGATGATGCCGAGCGCGATGTCGACGCGCCGGCGCTGGCCGCCCGAGTAGGTCTTGCATTTGCGGTCGGCGTACTCGGTCAGCTGGAACGCCTCCAGCGCGCGCACCGCGCGGCGCTGGGCCTCTGCCTTGCTGATGCCATACATCCGGGCGTGCAGCACCAGCTCCTCGCGGGCGCTTACCTCGTCCCAAGTGGTGCCGCCCTGAGCGACGTATCCGATGCGCCGGCGCACCTCGCCAGGCGCCTGACGCAGGTCGGCGCCCGCGATGGTGGCCTCGCCGCCATCGGGCTCGATGAGCGTCGCCAGCATGCGCAGCGTCGTGGTCTTGCCGGCGCCGTTCGGCCCGAGGAAACCGAAGATCTCCCCCTCCTGGACGAACAGGTCGACGCCGCGCACCGCCTCGACGGTCTTGGTTTCGCGGCCTTGCCGGGATTTGAACGACTTCCGTAGACCCTTGGTCTCGATCATGCCCCGCTCCCCGTGGACACGGTTGACTGTCACGCGTCAAGGTAACGCGATATAACGCAACTAGTCAAGCTTGATTATTACTCGACCTTGTCTCGCCAGCGCTGCCAGCCTGGATGCGGAGGCATCGTGCCCGGCAGGTACGACGTTCCGGACTCGATCAGCCCCGCCACCCACTCGCACCACGCGATCTCGCCCTCGTTGCGCGCGACCGCCAGCTCCCACATCCACGTGACATGCGGCGGCTTGTCGCGCAACCAGCCCTTCTCGGCCGCCACTTCGACACCGTCGTTGCCGGCGCGCAGCTGAGCGGCCCTATTACGCAGCGCCGCCGCCGCCTCGTCACGGGGCATGGCCGGCAGGAAGGCGAGCGCCGCGAAGAACGGATCGGGCGTTGGCTTGACCTCCCACCAGTAGCCCCGCAGCAGGTTCTCGAACTCGTCCACACCCTTCGGCGTGATCTCGTATGTGGTCCGGGCCGGCCGCGACCCCACCTGCTCGGTCTTGACCTCGCGCAGCAGCTCTTCCTCGGTCAGCTTGCGCAGGGCATGGTAGACGGAACCGGGCTGTACGTTCCCCCATTTATCGGCGCTCCAGCTGAGCAGCTCGCGACGCACGTCGTAGCCGTGCACGGGCTGCATCCAGTTGACGAGGCCGAGAATGAGCATGCGCGTTGTCGACACCCGACAAGCGTAATAGACAAATTTGACTAACCAACGAGTAACATCGGGGCGAGAACACCGCTATACACTCCCCACCATGCGCAAGGTCCTCATCGCCAACCGTGGCGAGATTGCCGTTCGGGTCATTCGCGCGTGCCGCGACGCCGGGCTCGGCAGCGTGGCGGTTTATGCCGATTCCGACCGCGGCGCGCTGCACGCGACGCTGGCCGACGAGGCGTACGCGCTCGGGGGTGACACGGCGACCGAGACCTATCTGCGCATCGACAAGCTCATCGACGTGGCCGCCCGCTCCGGGGCCGACGCCGTGCACCCCGGATACGGCTTCCTGGCCGAAAACGCGGAGTTCGCCGAAGCGGTCATCGCAGCGGGACTCACCTGGATCGGGCCCACCCCGCAGGCCATCCGCGACCTCGGCGACAAGGTGACCGCGCGCCACATCGCGCAGCGGGCCGGTGCTCCGCTCGTTCCCGGCACCTCCGACCCGGTCGGCGGGCCGGACGAGGTGCTCGCGTTCGCCGAGCAGCACGGGCTGCCCGTGGCGATCAAGGCGGCGTTCGGCGGCGGCGGGCGCGGTCTCAAGGTCGCGCGCACCATCGAGGAGATCCCCGCGCTCTTCGAGTCGGCCACCCGCGAGGCGGTCGCTGCGTTCGGGCGCGGCGAGTGCTTCGTCGAGCGGTACCTCGACAGGCCCCGGCACGTCGAGGCGCAGGTACTCGCCGACCAGCACGGCAACGTGATCGTCGTCGGCACGCGCGACTGCTCGCTCCAGCGCCGGCACCAGAAGCTCGTCGAGGAGGCGCCCGCCCCCTTTCTCAGCGACGACGCGCGCAAGCAGATCCACGAGTCGGCCAAGGCGATCTGCCGTGAGGCCGGCTACCACGGCGCTGGCACCGTCGAGTACCTGGTCGGTCAGGACGGCACCATCTCCTTCCTCGAGGTCAACACCCGCCTACAGGTCGAGCACCCGGTCACCGAGGAGACCGCCGGCGTCGACCTCGTACGCGAGCAGTTCCGGATCGCGGCCGGCGACAAGCTGCGGCTGCTCGCCGACCCGACGCCGCGCGGGCACTCGATCGAGTTCCGCATCAACGGCGAAGACGCCGGCCGCAACTTCCTGCCCGCCCCCGGCACCGTCACAGAGCTGCGCCTGCCGACCGGTCCGGGCGTGCGCGTCGACAGCGGCGTGACCGCTGGCGACGTGATCGGCGGCAACTTCGACTCGCTCCTCGCCAAGGTGATCATCACGGGTGAGACCCGCGCCGAAGCCATCGAACGCGCCCGCCGCGCCCTCGACGAGATGGTCGTCGAGGGCATGGCGACGGTCCTGCCATTCCACCGCCTGATCGTCCGCGACCCCGCCTTCACCAGCGAACCCTTCACCGTCCACACCAGGTGGATCGAGACCGAGTGGTCTAACACCGTGCCCCCGTTCAGCGCCGGGGCCGCCGGAGGCGGCCCCGAAGAACGCGACACCGTCGTGGTCGAGGTCGGAGGCAAGCGCCTGGAGGTCTCCTTCCCGGCCGGCTTCGGCGGTACGCCGGGCGGGGCGACCGCCCGAGGCGCCGCTCCGCGTCGCGGTCGTGGCCGCCCCGCTGCCGCGGCTGCCGGTGGCGACACGCTGACGTCCCCGATGCAGGGCACGATCGTGAAGATCGCCGTCGCCGACGGTGACACCGTGGCCGAGGGCGACACGATCGTGGTTCTCGAAGCGATGAAGATGGAGCAGCCGCTCACCGCGCACAAGGCCGGCGTGGTGACGAGCCTCACAGCTTCGGTCGGCGACGTCGTCACCGCGGGAGCGGCGATCTGCCAGCTCAAATAACATGAGCTAAGTGCGGTTTCTCTCCGGCGCGTCCTACGCGCACGACCTGACCTACAGCGACGTCTTCATGGTGCCGGCCCGATCCGAGGTCGGATCGCGGCTCGACGTCGACCTCGCCAGCACCGATGGCACCGGCACGACCGTCCCTATCGTGGTGGCGAACATGACGGCGGTGGCCGGCAGACGGATGGCCGAGACGGTGGCGCGGCGAGGCGCGGTCGCCGTGATCCCGCAGGACATCCCGATCGACGTGGTCGCCGAGGTGATCTCGTGGGTCAAGCAGCGGCATCTGGTACATGACACAGCGATCACACTGCGCCCCACCGATACCGTGGGCGACGCGATCCACCTGCTGCCGAAGCGCGCGCACGGCGCCGTGGTCGTGGTCGACGACGACGATCGGCCGGTCGGCGTGGTCACCGAAGCAGACTGCGTGAGCGTCGACCGGTTCGCGCAGGTGCGGCACGTGATGTCGACGGAGCTGCACACCGTGCGCGCCGAGGCCGACCCGCGGGAGGGGTTCGAACGGCTGTCGGCGGGACGGCGCCGGCTCGCCCCGGTGGTCGACATCGAGGGGCGGCTGGTGGGCGTACTGACCCGTCAGGGGGCGCTGCGGGCCACGCTGTACCGGCCGGCGCTCGACGACAAGGGCCGCCTGCGCACCGCCGCCGCGATCGGCATCAACGGCGACGTGGCCCGCAAGGCGGCCGCCCTGCTGGAGGCGGGCGTCGACACGCTGGTCGTCGACACGGCCCACGGCCACCAGGAGCGGATGATCGCGGCGCTGCGGGCGGTACGCGCGCTCGACCCGGGTGTGCCCATCGTCGGCGGCAACGTAGTGACCGCCGAGGGCGTGCGTGACCTGGTCGAGGCGGGGGCCGACATCGTCAAGGTGGGCGTCGGGCCGGGCGCGATGTGCACCACGCGCATGATGACCGGCGTGGGGCGGCCGCAGTTCTCGGCGGTACTCGAATGCGCCGCCGCCGCGCGGGAGCTGGGCCGGCACGTGTGGGCGGACGGCGGGGTACGGCACCCGCGCGACGTGGCGCTGGCGCTGGCGGCGGGCGCGTCCAACGTGATGATCGGTTCCTGGTTCGCGGGCACCTACGAGTCGCCCGGTGACCTCTACACCGACGCCGACGGCCGGCGGTACAAGGAGAACTTCGGGATGGCGTCGGCTCGGGCGGTGAGCGCCCGCACCGCCGACGACACGCCGTTCGACCGGGCCCGCAAGGCGGTCTTCGAGGAGGGCATCTCGACCGCCCGCATGTACCTGGACCCCGAGCGCCCCGGCGTGGAAGACGTTCTCGACGAGATCGTGGCGGGGGTGCGCAGCGCGTGCACGTACGCCGGCGCCAGCTCACTGGCGGAGCTACGCGAGCGAGCCGTGGTAGGTGTCCAGACGTCGGCCGGCTATACGGAGGGCATGCCAGTCCCCACCAGCTGGTAGTGATCAGGGCGAGGGGCTACGGGGTGAAGAGGAAGCGGGCCATCGCGCGCACTGCCGTCTCCGGATCGGTGCCCACCTCGGGCGGCAGCGCGCCGCCCAGCCACAGCGTCGCGAAGCCGTGCACGATCGACCAGGCGGCGATCTGGGCGGGCAGCGCGTCCCCGCCCACGCGGTCCGCCGGCAATGTCGCGACACCGAGTGAAAGGCCTTCGCCGGACCGGTCGCGGGCGGCCCGCAGCGCAGGGTCGTCGGCGTCGTAGAGGTCGGGGCGGAACATCACCTCGAAGTGCGCCCGGTGGTCGACGGCGAACCGCACGTAGGCCACGCCGACCTCCAGCAGGTCGCCGGTGCGCTCGCGCGCGTCGGCGAGCGCGGCCCCCAGCAGCTCGAACCCCTCGGTGGCGAGCGCGGTGAGCAGGCCGGACTTGTCGCCGAAGTGGTGTGCCGGTGCGGCGTGCGAGACTCCCGCCCGGCGTGCGAGGTCACGCAGGCTGAGTGCGGCCGGCCCGGACTCGTTGATCGCGGTGACCGCCGCCGCCAGCAGCGTCCGCCGCAGGTCGCCGTGGTGGTACGCGCGCCTCTCCCTCATGGCTAACACTCTAACTTGCCATTGACAAGATGGCATCGTCCCAGGCAATCTTGTCAGCGACAAGTTAGAAGGAGAGGTACCGCGCATGGCACCACTGATCGCTCTCGTCGCCGGCTCGGCCCTGGCTCGTATCGCCGGCTTCGCGGGTGTCGACGCGCTCGACGGCTGGCAGCCGGCCCTGCGGGTGGGGTTGGCGCTGATGTTCCTGCTCACGGGGTACGCACACTTCGCACCGAAGATGCGCGGTGACCTGATCGCGATGGTCCCGCCCGCGCTCCCCCGTCCGGACCTGCTGGTCACCGCCACCGGCGTACTGGAAATCGCCGGCGCGATCGGCTTGCTTATCCCCGCGACCGCGCCTTGGGCGGCGGCCGGGTTGGCCCTGCTGATGCTCGCGATGTTTCCGGCCAACGTCTCCGCCGCGCGCCGCAAGGTGCCGTTCGGCGGCCGGCGTGCGACCCCGTTGGGCCCCCGCACGGCAGAACAGGTTCTCTTCGTTGGCGCAGCCGTGGCAATTTTGTTTGGCACCTAACTGTTAGGGAGCTAACCTAGCCGGCGTGAAACTTGCGAGGCTGGACGACGTCCCGCTGGGGCGGCTGGTCGCCATAGCCGGGCGACTGGCCGCCCAGCGGTGGCAGCAGTTGCTGACGGAGGAGTTCGACCTGACCCCGTCCGGCATGAGCGTCGTGATGACACTGCTGCGCGAGGGCGAATTGCCGCACGGTCAGGTGGCCGGGCACTGCATGGTCCGGCCCGCCACGCTCACCGGCATCGTCGACACGCTGGAGAAGTCGGGGTACGTCGAGCGGCGCCGAAACACGGGCGACCGGCGCGGTGTGACGCTGGCGCTCACCGAGCACGGCGTCGAGCGCGGCCGGCAGTTGGTGGCGTACATCCACCGTGGCTCGCCGTTGACCAGTGTGGACGCCGACCCGGCGAAGGCGGCTGTGGTTCGCGAGTTTCTCCTCGAACTGATCAGCAAACTACACACGGGGGAGGAATCCGATGAGCGCAGCCGTTGAGGTGCGCGACCTGGTGAAGCGGTACCCGAAACGTGACGTCAACGCGGTCGACGGGCTGAGCTTCACGGTCGAGCCAGGAGAGATCTTCGGGCTGCTCGGCCCGAACGGCGCCGGCAAGTCCACGACGATCGGGGTGCTCACCACCCGCGTCCGGGCGACCAGCGGAGACGCGACGGTCGCCGGCATCGACGTGGTGCGCGATCCGGTCGCGGCGCGCCGGCTCTTCGCCGTCGTACCGCAGCAGAGCAACCTGGACCGGTCCCTCACGCCGCGCCAGAACCTGGCGTTTCACGCGGCGTACCACGGCTATCCGCGCGCGGAGCGCAACGCCCGCGCGGCCACCCTGCTCGACGAGTTCGGCCTCGCCGAGCAGGCCGATGTCAAGGTCGACTGGTACTCGGGAGGCATGGCGCAGCGGCTGATGATCGCCCGCGCGATGATGCACGAGCCACAGGTGCTCTTCCTCGACGAGCCCACGACCGGGCTCGACCCGCAGTCCCGGATCTTCATGTGGGAGCGGGTGCGCGACTTGCGCTCTCGCGGCGTCACCGTGGTCCTGACCACGCACGACATGGACGAGGCCGCGGAGATGTGCGACCGGGTCGGCATCGTCGACCACGGCAAGCTGCTGGCGCTGGACACGCCGGCGGGTCTCACCCGTGGCGTCGCCGGGCAGGGCGTGCTCGACCTCAGCGTCACCCCGGCGCCCGGCGACGACATCGACAAGCTGATCGCGGCGCTCACCGACGTCGCCGGGGTCTCGCGTGGCGAACTGCTCGGCAACGGCTCGATCCGCCTGTACCTGGCCACGGAGCCCGAGACGCTCATCGGACCGGCGGTCACCGTGCTGAGCGCGCGCTCCGCCACGGTCACCGACGTGCACATGGGCTCCACGACCCTCGAAGACGTGTTCATCGACCTCACTGGAAGGGCGTTGCGATGAGTGCCGATGTGGACATCCGCCCCTCCGCTGGACGGGCGTTCCGGGCCATCCTCTGGCGCGACGTGTTCGTAACCGGCAAGGAGTTCTGGGTGTTCCTGGCCCAGGTGGCGCTCCAGCCGCTGTTCATGCTGTTCGTCTTCGCCAAGGTGCTCAACGCCGGCGGATACGTCACCGACGACTACGCGCACCTGTTGCTGCCCGGCATCGTGGCGCTGACCGCGTTCCTGACCGCGCTGCAAACCGTGTCGTTCCCGCTGATCATGGAGTTCAGCTTCACCCGGGAGATCGAGGACCGGCTGCTCGCACCGCTCCCGACTTATCTGGTAGCGGTCGAGAAGCTGACGCTCGCGGTGGTGCGCGCGCTCGCGTCGGCCGTGGTGATGTTTCCGGTCGGTGCCCTGGTGCTCGGTTCGGCCCCGTGGCACGCCGACGGCCTGATCCTGCTGGTCGTCAGCCTCATCCTCGGCAGCTGGGTGGGCGCCGGGATCGGGTTGTCGCTCGGCACCATGGTGCCGCCTAGCAAGATCAGCGTGATCTTCGCGGTGATCCTGACACCGTTGATGTTCACCGGCGCCACCCAGTACCCGTGGAAGTCCCTGGAGTCGATGCGCTGGTTCCAGGTCGTGACCGCGTTCAACCCGCTAACGTACCTCTCCGAGGTCGTACGGGCCGCGGTCGTGCCGGACGTGCCGCACATCGCCCCATGGATCTGCCTCCTGGTCCTCGTCGTGTCGGGCACGCTGTTCACGGCGCTGGGAATCCGCGGATTCATGCGCCGCGCCCTTTCCTGACGTCGGCGGCCACCCGCTCGATGGCCTCGCGGAACGGGACCGGTGGGAGAGGGGCCGCGCCGCGCGGGCGGAGGGAGATCCGGTCGGGCTCCCGGGCGCCCATCACCGCGGCGTACGGGACGCGGCGGCTGGCCACCTCCCGAATCCGGGAGCCGAGGCTGCCCTCGGCGTTCACCCGGACGCGCAGCCCAGCCGCCAGCGCCTCACGCACGAAGGCGTCGACTGATACGTCGCCCACCGGCAGGACCTCCACCTGCACCGGGGCGTACCACACGGGGAACGCGCCCTCGTGCACCTCGATGAGGTACGCGAACAGCCGCTCCATGCTGCCCACGACGCTGCGGTGCACGATGACCGGCCGGCGCCGCTCGCCATCACGATCCACATAGGACAGCTCGAACCGGGCCGGCTGGTGGAAGTCGAGTTGCACGGTCGACAGGCTCATCTCCCGACCGGCCGCGTCGAGCACCTGCACGTCGATCTTCGGTCCGTAGAACGCCGCCTCGCCGGGAGCGTCCACATAGGGCAGTCCGAGTCGGTCCAGCGCCGAACGCAGCACGGCCGACGCCCGGTCCCACATCGGCGGGTTATCGACGTACTTGCCACCCTCGCCGCGCAGCGACAGCCGGAAGCCGGCCGGTCGTACGCCCAGTGCGGCGTGCGCCCGCTGGATCATCTGGAGGATCGCGGCTACCTCGTCCTCCGCTTGGTCGATCGCGCAGAAGTTGTGCGCGTCGTTGAGCCAGATGCTGCGCACCCGGCTCAGGCCGCCGAGCACGCCGGAACGCTCCGCGCGGTACATGCCGCCCAGCTCGGCGATCCGCAACGGCAGGTCTCGATAGGAGCGTCCGCGGGACCGGAAGACCAGCGCATGGTACGGACACATGGCCGGCCGGAGCACGAACTCGTCGTCTTCGGAGAGGCTCATCGACGGGAACATGTCGTCTTCGAAGTGCGGCAGATGGCCGGAGAGCTCGAAGAGCTCGCGTTTACCGAGCGGCGGCGAGTACACGTGCTGGTACCCGGCGTGCCGCTCCTCCTCCCGGATGTACTCCTCGACGGCATGCCGTGCGGCGGCGCCATCGGGCAGCCAGATTGGCAGGCCCGCGCCCGCGAGCGGGTCGGAACGGAACAGGTCGAGGTCGCGCCCGAGCTTGCGGTGGTCGATCATTTCTCCTCCTGACGGATATCTGGGGCGACCCGCCGAGAGGCACGACAAAGGCCCCGGAGCGGATTGCCCCGGGGCCTTTGGATGTCGTGGTCAGCGCATCACGACGCGGCGCCGGGGTGACCCGGCGTCGTCGTGACGAATGCGCTGCGCATGAACCCAACCATACGCTTCATCGCAAACGAGTAATAGCGACCTCGACGCCCTGTCCGGTGTTTGCCGGGCCCGAGTAGACGCCCTTGAGCGGCGGCACGTCGCCGTACTCGCGGCCCCGCCCCACCACGACGTGCTGCTCGCCGACCGGTATGCCGTTCGTGGCGTCGAAGGCCATCCACCGGCCGACCCACCACTCGGGCCAGGCGTGGCTCTGCCCGACCACGGTCTCGCCGATGGCGGCCTTCGACGAAGGGTGCAGGTACCCGGACACGTACCGCGCCGGCACCCCGGCCGCCCGCAGCAGCCCGACGACCAGATGGCTGATGTCCTGGCAGACGCCCTTGCGCTGCCGCCAGGCGTGTACCGCGTCGGTCTGCACCCCGGTCGCGCCGGGCTGGTACTCGACCTCGGCCCGCACCCGCTCGCAGACGTCCACCGCGTACTCCTGTGGGGTGGCGTGGCCGCCCTTGATCGACTCAGCCAGTTCGGTCAGCTCCTCGTCGAGCGCCGTGCGCGGCGTGGGCAGCAACAGTTCGTGCCAGCGGTCGACGTTTTCTGGGGCCGCCAGGTCGGTCCAGCTCGCACCGTCGCTGGTCAGTCGATCGCCCGCTGGAAGGGTCTCGACCGTCGCGGTTGCGGTGACCTGAAGCGCCTCGTGCGCGGCGTGTACGTCGAACGCGGTGACCGCCGTGCCCCAGTAGTCGTCGTACCGGTAGGTGCGGGCCGGCGGCCACACCTCCACGCGCGCGTCGAGCACCGCCTGGTGCGGCTCGTTGCGCGGCGACATCCGGGCCTCGTTGTACGACGAGCTGACCTTGCCCGCGTACGTGAACCCGGTCTTGTGCTGCACCCGCAGCCGCCAACTCTGCACCAACTAAGCCACCGCCTCCGAAACCCACATGACCGCTGACGTCTGGCGGAAGTAGCGCCGCGACACCGCATCGTTGACCTGCGAACACGTGCGCTCCAGGCCGCCCAGCACCGATCCCAGATCGGCGATCAGCTCGTCGGCGCCGCGGAACTCCAGGTTGGTGCGGGACCGGCCGACGATCCGCTGCGCGTCGGTGGCGACGCCGGCGCGACCCTGGTCGGGTTCGAGGTCGGCGAGGCACGACTCGGCGGCGGACAGTGCGGCGAAGACCGAGCGCGGAAAGAGCCGGTCGAGCAGCAGGAACTCGGCGGCGTGACGGTCGTCGAGGGAGCCCCGATAGGTGCGCAGGTAGGTCTCCCAGGCACCGCAGGAGCGCAGCAGGGTCAACCAGGACGGGATGCTGCCACCGGCGCGCACGTGCGTCGACAGCAGCCGCGCGGTCATGTCGACCCGCTCGATGCTGCGCCCGAGTACCAGGAAGAGCCAGCCCTCGTCACGGCTCATGGTGGCGTCGGTGAGCCCCGCCATCACCGCGCAGCGCTCCCGCACCCACCGGAAGAACGCGTGGACGCCCTGCTGCTCGACCCGCCGCCGGGCGTCCGGCAGCCCGTGCCACGTGGCGTTCAGGGTTTCCCACATCTCCGACGAGACGGTCTCGCGCGCGCCCCGGGCGTTTTCCCGGGCAGCGGCCAGCGCACCGACGACCGAGCTGGGGTTGCTCTCATCGAGCCCGAGCAGCCCGACCACGCGGGCCGCCGAGTAGGGCGGTTCCACTTTGGACACGCCCATCACGCCGAGCAGCGAACGGCAGGCGGTCTCCTCGTCGACCCACGGGTCGGCGAGCATCCGGTACAGGTGCACGTCGAGGATGCGGGCGGTATCTTCGGCCCGCTCGACGTAGCGGCCGATCCAGTACAGGGATTCGGCGATCCGGCTCAGCACGGCGTACTCCTCGCGGCCTGCTGCTGTTGCTGCTGCTGGGCGGAGACCGGACCGAGGTCCGGACCGGGATCGGGCCCATGCGAGGTGGGCGTGACGGTGACCGGCGGATCGAGGGCCTCTTCAAGCACCACCTGGTCGGTCAGGCCGTCGGTCAGTACCCACGTGTCCTTGGAGCCGCCGCCCTGGCTGGAGTTGACGACCAGCGCGCCTTCCGGCAGCGCGACGCGGGTGAGCCCGCCGGGCAGCACCCACACGTTTTCGCCGTCGTTGACCGCGAACGGCCGCAGGTCGACGTGCCGGGCACGCAGCCGGTTGCCGACGAGCGTGGGCACCATCGACAGGGCCACCTCGCGCTGGGCGATCCAACCGCGCGGGTCCTTTTCGACCCGCTCGCGCAGCTTCGCCAGCTCTTGGTCGGTGGCCTGCGATCCGATGACGATGCCGGTACCGCCCGAGCCGTCGACCGGCTTGAGCACGAGCTGGTCGAGGCGATCGATCACGTGGGACAGCACGTCCGGGTCGTCGTCGAGGCGGTACGTCTCGACGTTGGGCAGGATCGGCTCCTCGTCGAGGTAGTACCGGATCAGCTCGGGGACGTAGGTGTAGAGCAGCTTGTCGTCAGCGACCCCGTTGCCGACCGCGTTGGCGATCGTGACCCGGCCGGCGCGGGCGGCGTTGAGCAGGCCCGCGCAGCCGACCACCGAGTCGGCGCGGAAGTGCACCGGATCGAGGAACTCGTCGTCGACCCGGCGGTAGATGACGTCGACCCGCCGTTCGCCCGCCGTGGTGCGCATGGCCACCTCGTTGCCGACGCAGATGAGGTCGCGCCCTTCCACCAGCTCGACCCCCATCTCACGGGCGAGCAAGGCGTGCTCGAAGTAGGCCGAGTTGAAGACGCCGGGCGTGAGGACGACGACGGTGGGCTCGCTCACGCCGACCGGCGCGGCCGCGCGCAGCGCGCGCAGGAGCTGCCCCGGGTACGAGTCGACGGGCTGGACGCGGGTGGACGCGAACACCTCGGGCAGCACGTGCGCCATCGCCCGCCGGTTCTCCATCACATAGCTGACGCCGGAGGGCACCCGCACGTTGTCTTCCAGCACCCGGAACGTGCCCTGCTCGTCGCGGATCAGGTCGACGCCCGCCACGTGGACGCGTACCCCGTTGTGCGGTGTGATGCCGGCGGCCTCACGGTGGAAGTGCGCGCTGGTCACCACGACCTTCCGGGGCACCACCCCGTCGGCGAGCACCTGTCCGGCGCCGTACACGTCGGCGAGGAACGCCTCCAGCGCGCGGATGCGCTGCCCCACCCCGGCCTCGACGGTGCGCCATTCGTCGGCGGCGATGATGCGGGGCACGATGTCGAGCGGAAACGGCCGTTCGACGCCCTTCAGCGCGAACGTGATGCCCTGATCGAGGAAGGCGCGCGCCAGCACCTCGGCGCGGACGCCAAGCTCGGCGCTGGACAGCGGCTGGAGGGTGGCGTGCAGCGCCTCGTACGAGGCGCGCGGCATGCTGGCCTCGCCAAACATCTCGTCCCAGCCTGGGCCGAGGCGATAGTCCTCGAAAAGATCCGCCATGGCCCGACGCTACGCCGATCACGTTGCGCATGCGTAACGCGAGTTACATGATGGACCGCCGGCACGGGACCTGCCGGCGGTCCATGAGCGCCTCGGGAGACCAGGAACGGGGGACCCGGCCTCAACGCGCTCATCTGCAACGGTACGCCTCCGGCGGGCGGTGACGGCGCAAGACGCTTGCTGAGATCTGGCTGAGCGAGAATTCCCAGCTTGACAGCGGTCCGGGAAACTATCCTGACGGCGGGTGGAGGGAGGTCCGGCGTGCTCGAACTGCTGAGCGGCGTCGCCTCGCCCGTGACCGCGTATGTGCTGCTTCTGGCCCTGCTGTGGGTCGACGCGTTCGTGCCGATCGTGCCGACACAGGCGTTGATGATCACGGGCGGGGCGCTGACGGTGTACGGGGGGCTCAACCTGCCCCTGATCGTGGCGGTGGGCGCGCTCGGCGTGTTCTCTGGCGATCTGGCGTGTTATCTCCTTGGGCGGCTGACCCGGCAGTCACACTCGTCCGGCACGCTCGTGGGCGCCAGCCGGGTGCGGGCAGCGGCTGAGCGGTTCACCCGAGGCCTGCGCCGCCCCGGTCCGGTGACGATCTTCCTGTGCCGGTTCGTGCCCGGTGGGCGGATGGCCGCCTGCTTCCACGCCGGCCGCACGCGGTACCCGTACCGGCTGTTCCTGCCGTACGAGGGCGCCGCCGCGCTCGCCTGGGCCGCGTACGGCGGCCTGGTGGGGCACCTGGGCGGCGCGGCCCTGACTGCGTCTGCCTGGCGCCTCTTCGCCGTCGCCGCCACAGCCGCGACCATCTTCGCGGCGGCGGGCTGGGCTCTCGCGCTCGCCAGCCCGGCGGCCCCTACTCCAGCTCGTGGAGCATCAGCTGGCGCGCCGCCTCAGCGATCGAGCCGGACAGCGACGGGTAGATCGTGATCGTGTGGGCCAGCTGGTCCACGGTCATGTGATTCTCCACCGCCATCGTGATCGGCAGGATCAGCTCGCTCGCCTTGGGCGCCACCACGACGCCACCGATGACCGTGCCCATGGCGGGACGGCAGAAGAGCTTGACGAACCCGTCGGTCAGACCTGCCATCTTCGCCCGCGCGTTGCCGGTCAGCGGCAGCATCACCTGCCGGGCCGGCACCTTGCCCGAGTCGACCTCGTCCTGCGAGACGCCGACGGTGGCCAACTCCGGGTCGGTGAAGACGTTTGCGGAGACGGTGCGCAGGCGCAGCGGCTGGACCGCCTCGCCGAGCGCGTGCCACATCGCGATCCGGCCCTGCATGGCCGCGACGCTCGCGAGTGGCAGCACCCCGGTGCAGTCGCCGGCCGCGTAGATGCCGGGCACGTTGGTACGCGAGACGCGGTCGACGGTCAGGTAACCGCCCTTCGCGACCGTGACCCCGTACTGCTCCAGGCCCAGGTCGGCGGTGTTGGGCACGGAGCCGACCGCCATGAGCGCGTGGCTGCCCACCACCCTCGATCCGTCGGCCAGCTCGACGAGCACCCCGTCTGCCGTGCGGCTGACCGCCTGGGCCCGGGAGTTGCCCAGGATCGTCATGCCCCTGGCCCGGAACACCTCTTCGATCGCCATGGCGGCGTCGGCGTCCTCGTGCGGCATGACCCGGTCGCGGCTGGACACCAGCGTGACCTTGACGCCCATGGCCAGATAGGCACTAGCGAACTCGGCGCCGGTCACGCCGGAGCCGATCACGATCAGGTGCTCGGGCAGTTCTGGCAGGTCATAGACCTGCCGCCAGGTCAGGATGCGCTCGCCGTCCGGCACCGCGCTGGGCAGCACGCGCGGGGTCGCGCCGGTGGCGATCAGCACGGTCGAGGCGTCGACCGAATACTCTCCGTTGCCACCCTCGGACGACACGATCACACGGTGCGTGTGACCGAGCGTGTCTTCGCCAAGCCGCGCCCGCCCTTGGACAAATGTCACACCCGCCTTGATCAGCTTCGCCTGGATGTCGCTGGACTGCGCCAGCGCGAGCCGCTTGACCCGCTCGTGCACGGCGCTCGCGTCGACCGTGACGGCCTCCAGCCCGTCTGAGTGCACGCCGAACTCTTCCGTGTCCCGGTAACCGGTCACCACGTCTGAGCTGGCAATAAAGGTCTTCGATGGCACACAGTCGGACAACACGCAGGCACCGCCTGCACCCTCGGCCTCGACCACCGTCACGTCGGCGTCGAGTTGGGCGGCCACAAGTGCGGCCTCGTACCCAGCCGGACCTCCGCCGATGATCACGATGCGGCTCATTTTCCCCCCAGAAGGACTCGACACGCTCCGTCGTATTCTCCCCCACCCGTCTGCCGGGCTATCGTCATCGCCGTGCGTCATTACGCCGCGTACGGCTCTAACCTCGATCCCGCTCGGATGCGTGCTTACTGTCCGCATTCGCCCATGGTGGGCACCGGCTGGCTGGAAGGCTGGCGCCTCACCTTCGCCGGCGAGGGGGTGCTCGGATGGGAAGGGTCGGTCACGACGATCGTGGAGTCACCAGGTGACCGCGTCTTCGTGTCGATCTACGACGTCCACCCTTGGGACGCCGCCCAACTCGACGAGGTCGAGGGCGTGGTGGCGGGCACCTACCGCAAGCTGACCGTGCGCGTCGTCACGCTCGACGGCGAGATAACCGCCTGGGTGTACGTCTTCGACGGGTACGAGGGCGGCATGCCGACCGCCTGGTACCTGTCTGAGATCGCCAACGCGGCGGAGAAGGCGGGCGCCCCGGACGACTACGTGGCGGCGCTCCGGTCGCGCCCCACGCGCACCGCGTCGCCGTAGCCGGCAGCGGTCACCGTCCGCTCGTACATCTCCACCTCGAAGGCCGGGCTCATCCCCATGGCCGTGTACAGGTTGGCAGCACGGGTCGGGTTGGTCCGGTCGACGCCCAGCCCGGCCGTGTCGCGCCCCTTCGCGGCGTACGTGGCGAACGCCCGCGCCAGCAGCGCCGCCCCCAGCCCCCGGCGGCGGTACTCGCCCAGGACCGCGAGGTGCTTGACCCAGCCCTCGTTCTGGTCCAGTGCCTGGTCGGCCGATTGCAGGATGCCGGCCGGCACGCCGTCGACCGAGGCGACGAACCACTCGTCCCACGTCACGCTCGGCAGGGCGGCGACTCTCTCGCGCCACTGCTCGTAGCTGAGCGGTACGTAGTCCGGCGTGTCGCGGAAGGCCGTGTCGAGGATGCGGTGAAAGTCGCGCATGTCCGCGTCGTCTTCGGAGCGCAGCAGCCGGACGGTCACGCCGTCGGGCAGCACCGGCTCGGGCGGCAGGTCGGTCAGGGTCCGGCGCATCCGGGCGTACCGCTTGACGAACTCGAATCCGGCCTCGCGCAGGGCAGCGAGCCAGCTCTCCTCGTTGGGTATGCCCCCGCCGCGGACGGTGACCTCAGGGTGACCGGACGCGGCGGCCCGCTCCGCGACCTGGGCCAGGACCAGCGCGAGCAGCGGACGCTGCGCGGGCACGCCGTGCTCGGGGTGCACGTACACCTCGATGAACTCGCGGTCGCCGGCGTTCGGGTTCTCCAGGTACGCCCAGCCGGCCACCGTGCCATCGGGGGTCACCGCCAGCCAGGAGTCGGCCGACGGGTCGATGTTTGGCGAGGTCAGCGCCTCGCGGACGTCGTCAGCCGTGAAGTCGGGGTGCCCAACCGCCGCGATGTCGCTGGCGTGCACCATGGCCAGGATCGCCGGGACGTCGTCATCGAGCACCGGGCGCCGGGTCGTCCATCCGCTTGGAAGGTCCACCCCCGCATTCAAGCGGCCGGCGGCTTGCCCCGCTCGCCATTTACGGGGCCCTGCTCCCCCATCGCGCGGCGGGCGGCCGCTCCCAGGTCGTCGGTGGTGCCCTCTCTGGGGCTCGCGCCCGTGCGGGACTGCACCATGTGAAGGGCGCTGTCGAGCAGGCCGACGAGTTCGACCCGCTCCGACGACTCCAGCACCGCGAACGCGCTGGAGCTGATCCGGTCGGTGACGGCCTCGGCCCACATGCGGCGGCGCACCAGGGGGCCGATCGGCGGATACGGGGGCTGCCAGCCGAACGCCACCGCGCCCGCCTCGCCATCCGGCCCAGCGATGATCGCCTCCAACGGCGTGAGGCCGCTGGCCCGTACGGCCAGCAGGTGACCGCCGCCCCGGTACTCCCGGAGCAGGTGGAGCAGCACGGCGGCGCGGGCCGCGGGCGCGTCGTCAGGCACCGGCATCGCCCGCCACGCGGCGAACAGGGGCATGCCGGCCGGGTCTGCCGAGACGACCAGCCGCTGGACCAGCTCGGTCAGCCTGTCGAGCCGCGGGAAGTCGCCGAGGTTGTCGACGCCCCACCGGCAGCACTCCGCGAGCCGGGCGGCGGCCACATCCATCGGCGGCACGACGCGGCGCGCGGCCTCCCAGCCGTCGACCACCGCCTCCGGTGCGATGAAGCCCAGCGCCGCGGCCACGGTGTCGGTGCGCACGTCGCCGAGGGCGCCACCCCGGCCAGCGACGTAGAACGCCCAGCCAGACAGCCCCATGAGGCGGGCGCGGCGCAGCGTACGAGGATCTTCGCTGAACGCCCCACCCAGCTCCAGCACGCCGGGCTTCGCGGCGGTGGCGGCCTGTTCGGGGGTCACGCGCCAGATTGTGCCCTTCCCACGCCCTTCCGGTCGAGTCGTGCGGGTTGCCGGTCGAGCGCTTCCAGCGCGCCTTCCACCTCACCCGTGCGCCGCCGGGCCGCCGCGACGGCCCTTTCGGCGGACTTCCGCGCCAGCTTGCGCTGGCTGACCTCCTGCTCGGCCGCCGCCCGGCGCCGTTCCAGGTCGGCGAGCGCTTCCTCGATCTCGGCCAGGGCCTCGGCGCCGCGCCGCTCGTCGTCGACCGCGCGGGCCAGGTCTTTCTCCGCCCGCTTCGCTTCGGTACGCGCTACCGCCAGCTCCTTCGCGAGTGCGCCCCGGCGGTCCTCATCGACCTGTTCGGGTGCCCGCTTCTCGGGTGGCGGCGCGCACTCGCTGACCAGCCGCAGCCGCGGCCTCGGCACCTCGCCGAACCCCGCGTAGACGGCGGCGCGCACCAGCCGACCGGAGCGCACCTGGGCGGCTATGTCCTCGTCGGACATCGCCGCGTTCAGCGTGTTCTCCACATCGGCGAGCGGCAGCTTGGCACGGGCGAGCTGTGGGTCTTCGGCCACCGCGAGGGCCCTCGCCGCCGCGACCAGCGCCGCGACCGCCTGCCGCCGCTGCTTGGAGAGGTCGCGCAGCTCGGCGCCCCGCAGGTTGCGCTGGGCCGCGCGCAGCGCAGCCGACAGGTCGGCGAGCTCGTCGACCAGGTCGGGGCGCCGGTGCGCGAGCAGGTTGACCAACCATGCCGCCACGGTGGGCTTGCGCAGCTTGGCGATCTGCCGGGCGGCGTCCAGGTCGCCGGTGGCGCGCGCCTCGGCGACCGCCTCGTCGCGGGCCGCGACGAAGCGTTCCGGCGGTTCCGTGTACAGCCGGGTCGCGACGTCCTGCTGCATCGTGACCTCCTCGTCCCCGAACCGTGACGCTACCGGGGCCAGCCTTCCGGAACCGGTAACTGGGCGGGCCCGTCGGAGGAACCATGCGAATCAGGTGGTGGATGCGAATCAGGATGTGGATGGGTGCGGCGAGTGTCGCGGTGGCGCTAGCGCTGACCGGTTGCGGCAGCGGCGACGACGCGGGAAGCGCTACGGACAGCGGCGCGGGGAGCGCCGCAGACGAACAGGCCGCTGTGGCGCCGCAGGGTGCCGCACCAAATGCGAACAAGGCCGAAGGCGGTCAGGCCGGCGCGCCCGTGGAGTTCCGGAAGGACGACCGGGCGATCATCTACACGGGCTCGATCGCGGTACGCGTCGACGACGTGGAGCGGGCCGCGACCCGGGCCACGTCGATCGCCACCGGAGCCGGCGGTTTCGTCGGCGGCGACAAGCGCAGCAGCGACGACTCGTACACGCAGGCCACGCTCACCCTCCGGATACCGGCCGGCAAGTTCGCCGGCGTGGTCGACGAGCTCGCCGGGCTCGGCAAGCAGGAGCGGCGCGACATCAACACCGAAGACGTCACCGAGGAGGCGCTCGACCTCGACGCCCGGCTCGCCACCCAGCGGGCCAGGGTCGACAGCGGCCGGCGGCTGCTCGCCCAGGCCAAGACGCTGAGCGACCTGGTGATGCTGGAGAGCGAGCTGGCCAAGCGCGAGGCCGACCTGGCGTCGCTGGAGGCCAAGAAGCGCCGCCTCGACGACCTCACCGCGCTCTCGACGATCACGGTGGAGCTGCTCGGGCCCGGCGCGACGGTGCCTGAGGACGACGATGACGCGACCGGCTTCCTGGCCGGCCTCAAGGGCGGCTGGAAGGCGCTCACCGCGACGTTTGTGCTGTTGGTGACGGTGCTGGGCGCTCTGCTTCCGTGGCTGGTCGCACTGGGCATCCCGGCCCTGGGCGGCGTGTGGCTGTATCGCCGACTCCGCCGCCCCCGGCCCTCTACGTGATCGTGAGCTACAGCGAAGGCGTGGACAGGGCGGCCAGCGCGGTGTGGACCATCACCCGGACGCCGTACCCGATGGCCCGCTCGTCCACGTCGAAGCCGGACTGGTGGATGTCGAGCTTGACGCCCGAACCGGGCGTGCTCGTGCCCAGCCGGATCATCGCACCCGGCACCTGCTCCAGATAGAACGCGAAGTCTTCGCCACCCATGCTGATCTCGGCCTCGACCACCCGGTCGGGGCCGAGCGCGGCTCCGGCCGCACCCGCGATGATCGCCGAGGCCATCCGGTCGTTGATCACCGGCGGCACGCCGCGGGTGTAGATCACCTCGGCGCTGGCGCCGGTGCCCGCCACCACATCCTGGACGAGCTTGGTGATCAACTCGGGCGCCTCGCGCCATGCGTCGCGGTTCAGCACCCGCACGGTGCCCTTGATGCTGCCCTCGCCCGGGATCGCGTTGTACGCCTCACCCGCGTGCACCCGGCCCCAGACCATCGACACGCCGGCCCGCGGGTCGACCCGCCGGTCGAGGAGCGATGGCACGTCGACGATCACCCGGCCGAGCGCGTGGATCAGGTCTGCGGTCAGGTGCGGGCGGGCGGTGTGCCCGCCAGGGCCGGCCAGCTTCACCTCGACGGTGTCGGCCGCGGCGGTGAACGGCCCGGAACGCACGCCGACCAGGCCGACGGGCAGCTGCGGTGCGCAGTGCAGGGCGTAGATGCCGGCGACGTCCTTCAGGCCGCCCGCGTCGATCACGTCGGGGGCGCCGGACGGGATGCACTCCTCAGCCGGCTGGAAGATCAGCCGGACTCTTCCGGGCAGTTCGTCGCGCTCCGCGAGCTGCGCCAGCGCGAGGCCGACGCCGAGCAGGATGGTCGTGTGCACGTCGTGCCCGCAGGCGTGCGCAACGCCGTCGACAGTGGATCGGTACGGGACGTCCTTGCCATCCGGCAACGGGAGCGCGTCGAGGTCCGCCCGGAGGGCGATCACCCGGTCGCCGTGGCCAATATCACAGATCACTCCGTTTCCCTTGGGCAGGAAACGGGGGTTAAGGCCGGCAACCGCTAGCTCGCGGGCGACCAGAGCGGCGGTCTCGAACTCTTGGCCCGAAAGCTCCGGATGGGCGTGAATGTGACGGCGTACAGCTACCAGCTCGGCACCTCGGGAGGCGAGCCAACGGTCCAGCTGACCTGGCAAAGGGTCTGCCCCGGGTGGTGTCTCGGGCCAGGACGATGCCAGTGGGCTGCCGCTCTCGGGCAGCGTCAACGCAGTCGTCACGTCTGATTCTCGATCACTGTGAATGGGATAGGACTTGGACAGCCTAGACCGAAAACGGTGACGCTGCGCAACATCGTTCTGGTAGTGGTCTGAGCGCGCTGCGTCACGAATCCCCTGGTAGGAGCGCTCTGCAAGCCTGGGAACACTGTTAGCGTCGTTATCGAACGCTGACATGTGTCCCACACCTCCTACAACGAGTAACGGTCACGTCGGTCACGAGCGACACGTGAAACCCGACAAATTGCCCTCGGGTAGGTCCCGGCGGCCTGATCTTCCAGCCTGGCACGCTGGTGATCGCGGCGCCGGACACTCCGTCCGTTTAACCCAATACCCCGTTACGCCCTTTAGAAGCGGTCCGTCGGACGGTAGACGCCCCAGATCTCCCGGAGCGCACCGCTGACCTCTCCTACCGTGGCACGGGCACGCAACGCCTCCTTCATGGGATAGAGCACGTTGTCGGTACCCGACGCCGCCGCCCGAAGATCGTCGAGCGCGCGCTCGACGGCGCCGGCGTCGCGCGTGGCCCGCAGCTCCGCCAGGCGCGCGGCCTGCGCCTTCTCGATCGTCGGGTCGACACGCAGCGGCTCGTAGGGCTCCTCCTCGGACACTGCGAAGCGGTTGACGCCGACCACCACCCGCTCGCCCGAGTCGATCTCCTGGGCCACCCGGTACGCGGACGTCTCGATCTCCCGCTTCTGGAACCCGGCCTCGATCGCGTCGACCGACGAGCCGTGCCCGAAGACCCGCTCCATCAGCGCGACCGCCTCCTCCTCGATCTCGCTTGTCATCGCCTCGACCACATAAGAGCCGGCGAATGGATCCACAGTGGAGGTCAGGTCGGTCTCGTACGCCAGCACCTGCTGGGTCCGCAGCGCCAGCCGGGCCGCCTTCTCGGTGGGCAGCGCGATCGCCTCGTCGTAGCTGTTCGTGTGCAGCGACTGAGTACCACCGAGGACGGCACCCAAACCCTGCACGGCCACCCGGATCAGGTTGACCTCGGGCTGCTGGGCGGTCAGCTGCACGCCAGCCGTCTGGGTGTGGAAGCGCAGCATCCACGACTTCGGGTCCTGGGCGCCGAACTCTTCGCGCATGAGGCGGGCCCAGATGCGCCGCGCGGCACGGAACTTGGCGACCTCTTCGAGCAGCGTCGTGCGGGCCACGAAAAAGAAGGACAGTCGCGGCGCGAAGTCGTCGACGGCCAGGCCAGCGGCGAGCGCCGCCCGCACGTACTCGACGCCGTTCGCCAGCGTGAAGGCCACCTCCTGCACGGGCGTCGCGCCGGCCTCTGCCATGTGATAGCCGGAGATCGAAATGGTGTTCCACTTCGGAGTCTCCTTGCGGCAGTACGCGAACGTGTCGGCGACCAGCCGCAGCGAGGGCTTGGGCGGGAAAATGTACGTGCCGCGGGCGATGTACTCCTTGAGGATGTCGTTCTGGATCGTGCCGTTCAGCGCGCTGCCGGGCACACCCGCCTCCTCCGCCACGAGCTGGTAGAGCAGCAGCAGCACGGAGGCCGGCGCGTTGATCGTCATGGAGGTCGACACGCGGTCGAGCGGGATGCCGTCGAAGAGCAGTCGCATGTCGTCGATCGAGTCGACCGCGACGCCGACCTTGCCCACCTCGCCGTGCGCGATCGGGTCGTCGGAGTCGTACCCCATCTGCGTGGGCAGATCGAACGCCACCGACAGGCCCATCGTGCCGGCGGCGAGCAGCTGGTGGTACCGGGCATTGGACTCGGCGGCGGTGCCGAAGCCGGCATACTGGCGCATCGTCCAGGGCCGCGACGTGTACATCGTCGGGTAGACGCCCCGGGTGTACGGGTACTTGCCGGGAGCGCCCAGCCGCGATTCGAGGTCGTCCGGAACATCCCCCGCGTCATAGACGGGCTTGATCGGGAAACCCGACTCGCTTAACCGCCGTTCACTCATAGCGGGATCGTATGGCTACGAAGGGCGGTGCAGGGTGAGGGATACCACACAATTCCCGCACGCAGTGCGCATACCCAAGCACGAGGGGTCATGTTCTTGCGTCTGGCTTTCCTCTGAGGCGAGCACCCCGCAAGATAGGGGGGTTGGTTTCTTCGGCCCCTCGATCCCCCCTCGGTGGCATTACCAGTGACTCAGATTCCGACGTGGAGTGGCGGACAAGTCAGCCCCACCAACGGACGCGCGGCACCAGGCACCACCATCGGCGGACGGTACACATTGCGTGCGGCCGTGGGACATGGCGGCATGGGCACGGTCTGGCGAGCCGCTGACACGCTGCTCCGCCGCGACGTCGCCGTCAAGGAGGTCGTCCTGCCGCCCGGCCTGGCGCCGAGCGATCGGGACGCGATGTACGAGCGCACCCTCCGCGAGGCCCGCGCCGCGGCCGCCCTGCAGCACCCGGCGGTCGTGCAGGTCTACGACGTGGTCCACGAGGGCGGCCGCCCCTGGATCGTGATGGAGCTGCTCGACGCCCGCAGCCTCGCCGACATGATCATTGAGGACGGTCCGGTACCGCTGCGCGCCGTCGCGAAGATCGGCATCGCCCTGCTCGGCGCGCTGGAGGTGGCACACGCGATCGGGGTGTTGCACCGCGACGTCAAGCCCGCCAACGTGCTGATCTGCTCCGACGGCCGCTGCGTGCTCACCGACTTCGGCGTGGCCCGGATGCAGACCGAGGTGCAGCTCACGACGCCCGGCATGGTGCTCGGCTCGCCCCACTTCATCTCCCCCGAGCGGGCCATGGGGCAGGACTTCGGCCCGCCCAGTGACCTGTTCTCGCTCGGCGTGACGCTATACACCGCTGTGGAGGGGCGGCCGCCGTTCGACAAGGGCGACCCCATCGAGACCATGCACGCCGTGGTCGAAGACCCGCCGGCACCGCCGACCCGGGCCGGTGCGCTCACCCAGGTGCTGATGGGCCTGCTGGAGAAGGACCCGGCCCGCCGGTACGACGTCACGATGGCTCGCACGATGCTCCGCGAGCTGCTCGCCGGCCCGCTCGCCAGCAAGGCGACGGGGCACATGATGACCGACCCGTACGCGGTCGTGCCCGCACAGCCCCCCACCTGCCAGCCGCCGGTGCCGGCACCGGCCCCCACGCCGCCGCCCAGCGGGCAGATCGGCGGCCGGGCGATGCTCCAACCGGGCGAGTCCCTCACCGACCGGCTCAAGGAACTGGGCAAGAAGCCCAAGCCCGCACCGGTCGAGATGCCCCCGACGGGGGCGTATCCCGCCCCGGCCGACCGTACCGTGCCTATTCACGCCGCCCCGGCCATCCATGACGCGCCCACCGGTGCCCAGCCGGCGCCGCAGTGGGCACAGCCCCAGCCGCAGCGGGCGTCCAAACCCGCCGCCCTCGACACCGCCAAGCGCATCGGCGCCGACCTGATGACGACCGTCCAGGGCTGGCCGCGCAAGGTGCAGATCGGCGCGGCGGCCGGGCTCGCCGCCGTCGTGCTGCTCGGCGTCATCATGCTCGCCAGCGGTGGCGACGACGTGGAGAACACCCCGGCCCAGGTCGGCTCCACCGAGCAGGCGGCGCCGAGCTTCCCGACCCAGACCCACTCCGAGCGGGGCGTCACCGTCAACGTGCCAGACGGCTGGAAGAAGAGCAGCGCCACCCTGTACATCGACTACACGGACCCGAACGACAGCGGCCGCCGGGTGCGCATCCTGATCGAACCGGCCAACTCCAACCCGACGCCCACCCGCTTCATGGAGATCGCCGAAAACGGCCTGAAGAAGAACACCAAGTCGTGCGTGCGCCCGTACAAGCAGGTGGGGCTGACCGAGGTCGAGGTCGGCGGCAAGCCGGCAGGCGAGCTCGAATACACCTGCGGCTCGGGCGACACCATGCGGCACGGCGTGTGGCGGGCGATCGTCCAGAACGGCAAGGCGTACTCGTTCTATCTGACGGCGACCGAGAGCAGGTTCGACGAGAGCAAGGTCATCTTTGACGAGATGGTCCGGACGTTCCAGGTGACAGCTAGCTGATTTGCCCTCGGTCTGTTTTAGCCCTCAGTCGCCGAACCGCAACGGACACGTGCTATCAAAGCTGACATGGATGAACTTCGCGAACGCGCGGAGGCATGGCTCCACGACGACCCCGACCCGGTGACCCGCGAGGAACTGCGCGGCGTGATCGATCGGCTCCCGGAGACCGCCGCCGACCTTGCCGACCGCTTCGCCGGGCGGCTGGCGTTCGGCACCGCAGGGCTGCGGGGCCCGCTGCGCGCAGGCCCCAACGGCATGAACCTCGCCGTCGTCACGCAGGCGGCGGCCGGCCTGGTCACGTGGCTCAAGGCCCGCGGCACGCCCGGCCCGCTCGTCATCGGGTACGACGCCAGGCGCGGCTCGAAGGCGTTCGCCGAGCAGACCGCACGGGTGGCCACCGGGGCGGGACGGCCCGCGCTGGTGCTGCCCCGGCCACTGCCCACCCCAGTGCTCGCGTACGCGATCCGCACCCTGGGCGCCGCCGCCGGCGTCATGGTGACCGCGAGCCACAACCCGCCCCAGGACAACGGTTACAAGGTCTACCTGAACGATGGCGCCCAGATCGTGCCTCCCGCCGACCGCGAGATCGAAGCCGCCATCCAGGCGGTCGGCCCGCTGGCGCAGGTACCGCTCGGCGAGCCGGGCGAGATCCTAGGCGAAGAGCTCATCACCTCCTATGTGGACGGGGCGGTGGCCGTCGTCGAGCCCGACGGGCCCCGGGAGCTTGCCGTGGCGTACACGCCGCTGCACGGGGTCGGCGCGCCGGTGTTCGCGGCGGCGTTCGCGCGCGCCGGGTTCGCCGAGCCCGCGGTCGTGGCGGAGCAGGCCGAACCCGACCCCGACTTCCCGACCGTGGCGTTCCCCAACCCCGAGGAGCCGGGCGCCGTCGACCGGCTGATCGCGCTCGCCACCGCCAACGGCGCCGACATCGCGATCGCCAACGATCCCGATGCCGACCGGTGCGCCGTGGCGGTACCCGACCCCGTGCGCGGGTGGCGGATGCTACGCGGCGACGAGGTCGGCGTGCTGATCGCCGACCACCTCATGCGCCGGGGCGTCCACGGGCGGTACGCCACCACGATCGTGTCGTCGTCGCTGCTCAAGGCGGTGTGCGCGGCCCGGGGCGTGCCCTATGGCGAGACGCTGACCGGGTTCAAGTGGATCGTGCGGGCCGGCGACGACCTCGTCTACGGATACGAGGAGGCCCTCGGCTACTGCGTGGCGCCGCAGCACGTGCGCGACAAGGACGGCATCACAGCCGCGCTGCTGGTGGCCGAGCTCGCCGCCGGGCTGAAGGCAGAGCTGCGCACCCTCACCGACCGGCTCGACGAGATCGCGGCCGAGTTCGGCGTGTACGCCACCGACCAGCTCTCGGTGCGGGTCGACGCGCCCCACGAGATCCAGGACATCATGGCCCACCTGCGCGCCAAGACACCCGACGCGCTCCTGGACGAGCCGGTCACCTCGGTCGATGATCTGCTGCCCGACGCCGACGTGGTGATCCTGCGAACCGACACGGCTCGCGTCGTGGTGCGGCCATCGGGCACCGAGCCGAAGCTCAAGGCGTACCTGGAGGTCGTGGAGCCCGTCGCGGAGGACGACATCCCCGCGGCTCGCGAGCGCGCGGCGGCTTCCGTCCGCGCCCTCCGCACCGAGACCGCCGCCGCCCTGGGCATCTGGTAGCGGTCAGGGACGGGGGGCGCCCAAGGCGGCGTGGATGGCGCGGGCCAAGGTCGCGATCACCAGGGCGACCGACGGGCGGATCGTGGACTCCTCCAGGCTCACGTCTCCGGTGAACCCGGCGCTGCCGCCAATCCTTTCGAGCTGGTTGTGCGCCTCGCGCTCCTCATCGCCGGTCAGGCCGAGCCTGGGCTCCATGCGCACCGCCGCGACCAGGGTGGCCAGCGCCGCCGTCCGCTCGTCCGGGGGCTCACCGCCGCCGAGCGCCTTGGTGAGCCGGGCGCGGATGTCGGTCTCGACGGTGCCGTCCACCGTCGGGTATCGGTGCACGTGAATGAAGCCCAGCGCGGTCTCGTCGACGTCTCGGATCACGCCGCGAGAGCACAGGTCGGCGAGCACGCGGTCGCGCAGGCCGTGCCGCAGCCGCTGTACCCAGGACGCGGGCGAGTGCGGCGAGTCTTCGGCGATCCGCCGCAGGACGTCGTCGGCGATCGGCTCGCCGGTCGGCGTGGCGTCGGTAACCACGATCATGCCGTCCGAGTACGCCACCTTGCCGGCGAGCGCCAGCTCCACCAGCACAGCGGCGGCCATGCCCAGGTCAAGCCCGATGCGCGAGCCTACCGCCTTGCCGGACACGTCGTCGTAGGCGAGCAGGAGAAGCTCTTCGGGCAGTGCAACGGTGGTCATGGCCTGGAACGGTAATCGCTTACCGCTTCCTCTGCATTAACCTCCCCGGCGTGCAGGCCATTCTCGCCACCCTGGGGTACGTACTGTCGTCCGATCGGCGTCGATTGCTCATGATCCGCCGGGACGCCCGCCCCGACGACGTGCACTTCGGGTACCACAACGGGCTGGGCGGCAAGGTCGAACCCGACGAAGATGTGGTCAGCGGGATGCGCCGCGAGATCCGCGAGGAGGCCGGCATCGAGTGCGAATCGCTCGAACTCGCCGGCACGATCTCGTGGCCGGGCTTCGGGCGTAACGGCGAGCACTGGTTCGGGTTTCTCTTCCGGGTGCCCGAGTGGACCGGTGAGCCGCTTCCGGGCAACCACGAGGGCACGCTGGTGTGGCGTGACCTCGACGACGTGCTGGCCGGCCGCGTACCCATGTGGGAGAGCGACCAGCACTTCCTGCCGCTGGTGTTCGCCGAGCGCCCGCGCGTGTTTCACGGGGTCATGCCCTTCGCACAGGGCCGCGCGCTGAGCTGGTCTTACACCGAGCTCTAGAAGCGGGACTCTAGAAACGGGGCATGCCGCCGAACTGGCGGTCGCCGGCGTCGCCGAGACCCGGCACGATGAACGCCTTGTCGTTCAGGCCCTCGTCGATCGCGGCCGTGACCAGGCGCAATGGCAGGCCGGACCGCTCCAGCCGCTCGACACCGGCGGGCGCCGCGAGCACGCACAGCACGGTGATGTCGGTCGCGCCGCGCTCGGTGAGCAGCCGGCAGCAGTGCTCCAGCGAGCCGCCCGTGGCGAGCATCGGGTCCAGCACCAGTACCGGCAGGTTCGTGAGGTCGACGGGCAGCGACTCCATGTACGCCCGGGGCTCGAACGTGTGCTCGTCGCGGGCCAGCCCGACGAAGCCCATGGACGACTCCGGCAGCAGGGCGAGCGCGGAGTCGGCCATGCCCAGGCCGGCGCGCAGCACGGGTACCAGCAGCGGAGGGTTGGCCAGCCGGGTGCCCTGGGTGGGCGCGACGGGTGTGTCGATCTGGTAGTGCTCGACCGCCGTGGTGCGGGTGGCCTCGTACACCAGCATGGTGGTGAGTTCGTGCAGCGCGGCGCGGAACGCCGCCGAATCGGTGCGGGCATCGCGCATCGCGGTCAGCCGCGACTGGGCAAGGGGATGATCAACCACGAGTACGTCCACGGCCGTCAACCTACCTTCCGTCTGTCTAGACTCGGCGGTATGACGGCGACAGCTACCTCGGCGTTCGCCGGCATCGGGCGGTCGGACGCGGCGTTACGCACGTTCCTGCACGGATTGCCCGGTGTCGACCAAGTCGGCGCCGAGCAGCGCGCCGCGATGCTGGGCACCCGCTCGATCAAGACGACCGCCAAGGCGTGGGCCATCGACCTCGCGATCCGGATGGTCGACCTCACCACGCTGGAGGGTGCCGACACGCCGGGCAAGGTGCGGGCGCTGTGCGCAAAAGCACGCCGTCCCGACCCGGCCGACCCCTCGGCGCCCGCGGTCGCGGCGGTCTGCGTGTACCCGTCGATGGTGCCCGTAGCGGCGGAGGAGCTCGCCGGCTCCGGCGTGCACCTGGCCAGCGTCGCCACCGCGTTCCCCTCCGGCCAGGCCCCGCTCGACGTCAAGATCGCCGACACCCGGGCGGCTGTGGCGGCCGGCGCCGACGAGATCGACATGGTGATCAGCCGGGGAGCCTTCCTGGCCGGCCGGTACGCCGAGGTGTACGACGAGATCGTGGCCGTCAAGGAGGCCTGCGGCGACGCCCACCTCAAGGTGATCCTGGAGACCGGCGAGCTCGCCACGTACGACAACGTGCGGCGCGCCTCCTGGCTCGCCATGCTGGCCGGCGGCGACTTCATCAAGACCTCCACTGGCAAGGTCCCGGTGGCCGCCACCCTCCCGGTGACGCTCGTGATGCTGGAGGCCGTCCGCGACTTCCGGGCCGCGACCGGCCGGCAGGTGGGCGTCAAGCCGGCGGGCGGCATCCGCACCACCAAAGACGCGATCAAGTACCTCGTCGTGGTCAACGAGACCGCCGGCGAGGATTGGCTCGATCCGGACTGGTTCCGCTTCGGCGCCTCGACGCTGCTCAACGACCTGCTGATGCAGCGCACCAAGCTCAAGACCGGGCACTACTCCGGCCCGGACTACTTCACGGTGGACTGAACCATGTTCGAATACGCTCCGGCACCCGAGTCACGCTCGATTGTGGACATCAAGCCGTCGTACGGCCTGTTCGTCGACGGGGAGTGGGTCGACGGCGAGATCCGGAACAAGACCGTCAACCCGGCCACCGAAGAGGTGCTCGCCGAGGTCGCCTGGGCCACCGAGGCCGAGGTCGACAGCGCCGTGCGCGCCGCCCGCTCCGCGTACGAAAATGTCTGGTCGCGCACGTCGGGCCGCGAGCGGGCCAAGTACCTCTATCGGATCGCCCGGATCATCCAGGAGCGCTCCCGCGAGCTGGCGGTGCTGGAGTCGATCGACAACGGCAAGCCGATCCGCGAGTCGCGCGACGTCGACGTCCCGCTGGTCGCGGCGCACTTCTTTTACTACGCGGGCTGGGCCGACAAGCTGTCGTACGCCGGTTTCGGCGAGGGCCCACGGCCGTTGGGCGTGGCCGGCCAGGTAATCCCGTGGAACTTCCCGCTGCTCATGCTCGCGTGGAAGATCGCACCGGCGCTCGCCTGCGGCAACACGGTGGTACTCAAGCCGGCGGAGACCACGCCGCTGACCGCGCTGCTGTTCGCCGAGATCTGCCAGGAGGCCGACCTGCCTCCGGGCGTGGTCAACATCGTCACCGGCGCCGGCGACACCGGGCACGCGCTCGTGTCCCACCCCGGGGTCGACAAGGTGGCGTTCACCGGTTCGACCGACGTGGGCAGGGCCATCGCCCGCGCCGTCGCCGGCAGCCGCAAGAAGCTCACGCTGGAGCTCGGCGGCAAGGCGGCCAACATCGTCTTCGACGACGCCCCGATCGACCAAGCGGTCGAGGGCATCGTCAACGGCATCTTCTTCAACCAGGGCCACGTGTGCTGCGCAGGCTCCCGCCTGCTCGTGCAGGAGTCGGTCTACGACGACGTGCTGGCGTCGCTGAAGCGCCGGATGGCGCTGCTGCGCGTCGGCGACCCGCTCGACAAGAACACGGACATCGGGGCCATCAACTCGGCCGCCCAGCTCGACCGCATCCGCACCCTCTCGGAGATCGGCGCTTCAGAGGGGGCGACACAGTGGTCGCCCCCGTGTTCATTGCCGGACCGCGGCTTCTGGTTCGCCCCGACGATCTTCACGGGCGTCACCCAGGCGCACCGGATCGCCCGCGAGGAGATCTTCGGGCCGGTGCTGTCGGTGCTCACCTTCCGCACGCCCGCCGAGGCCGTCGAGAAGGCCAACAACACGCCGTACGGGCTGTCGGCCGGGGTCTGGACCGACAAGGGCTCCCGCATCCTGTGGATGGCCGACCGGCTGCGCGCGGGTGTGGTGTGGGCGAACACGTTCAACAAGTTCGACCCGAGCGCGCCGTTCGGCGGGTACAAGGAGTCGGGCTACGGCCGCGAGGGTGGCCGGCACGGGCTGGAGGCGTACCTCGATGTCTGACCGGTTGGCAGTCCGCAAGACCTACAAGCTGTACGTCGGCGGGAAGTTCCCGCGCAGCGAGTCGGGACGGTCTTATCTCGTGCAGGACTCCAACGTGGCGCTCGCCTCCCGCAAGGACGTGCGTGACGCGGTGGTCGCCGCCCGCGCGGCCGTGAAGGGCTGGTCGGGCGCCACCGCATACAACCGGGGGCAGATCCTCTACCGGGTCGCCGAAATGCTGGAAGGTCGCCGCGACCAGTTCGTCGGGCTGGGCGAGACGCCCGCCGACGTCGACGCGGCGATCGACCGCTGGGTCTGGTACGCGGGCTGGTCCGACAAGATCGCCCAGGTGTACGGCAACGCGAACCCGGTCGCCGGCCCCTACTTCAACATCTCCGCCCCCGAGCCCACCGGCGTGGTCGGTATCGTCGCGCCGCCCGACTCGCCCCTGCTCGGCCTGGTCAGCGTCGTCGCGCCCGCCATCGTGACCGGCAACACGGTGGTGGTGCTCGCGTCCGAAGGGCAGCCGCTGCCCGCTGTCACGCTTGCCGAGGTGCTCGCCACGTCCGACCTGCCCGGCGGCGTGGTCAACATCCTGACCGGGCGGGTCGCCGAGACCGGGCCGTGGCTCGCGGCCCACATGGACGTCAACGCGATCGACCTCACCGGGGTGCCCGATGCGGAGCTGGCGCGGTCCCTGGAGGAAGCCGCGGCCGGCAACCTCAAGCGCGTCGTACGCCCGCCCGCCACGCCGATCGACTGGCACGCCGATCCCGGCCTGGGTCGCCTGACCGCGTTCCTGGAAACCAAGACCGTCTGGCACCCCAAGGGCGTCTAGTCGCTCACCTTCTCCAACTCGCTGAGCACCGCCTCGCCCGTGCGCTGGTACCGGCCGTCTTCAGCGAGCTTGAAGAACTCGACGACGGCCTCCCACTGGCCGTACGGATGCCGGTCGACGATCCAGTACTCAGGAATTCCCGCGCTGGCGTAAATGCGCGGCTTCACCAGCCGGTCATCCTCTTCGGAGTCCGGCGACACCACCTCGACCACAAGCGCGAACATCGCGGGATCGTGCCGTGACTCGTCTGGATCAGGCCGGGAATGGAACACGGCGATACCGGGATAGCGCACCTTCTGCCGATTGATCCGTACGCCCTGCTCCTGATACGCGGGTCTGCCCTGGCTGCGGAGTAGGTTGCAGACGCGCAGCGACACGTCGGCGTGCCATGCCTTGACCGGCGACATCAAGATGAGCCTCCCGTTGTCCAGCTCATAACGGATTCCGGTGTTGGCGAGCGCGGCTCCGATCCGGTCGAGATCGTCTTCGGTGATCGGTTCCTGGAGGTCAATCGGAAGCTTGATCATGGTCGCCACTCCGCTCACCCGGCTCATGGTGGCATCGTACGACCGGGCATAAGGACCCCAATCTCGTCGATCATGGATCCGCCCTGTTCCTGTCGGCGTGTCGCGGGATAGGAGCTGGCGCCTGACGGGACTCACGTCCGGCGGGCGCCGATCAAGGGACTCTGGGTTGATCAAGGGCATACGCACGCGGATTAGAGATCGAAGCACGCGCATTTGCCCTTGATCGGCGACAGGCAGGTGGCGAGAGGCAGGCAGCGAGGGTGCACGCTGCCGGGAGCGCAGCGTCCGAGTTGGAGCGGGACGGGCTCTAGGCGGCACGAGAGCTACTACGACCGGTAGCATCGATGTCGTGATGCGCCTGGGTGAGCTTGAACGTGCCGTGATGGACGTGCTGTGGGACCGACGCACGCCGCTGACCGTCCGAGAGGTGGCGGAGTCTCTGCTCGACCGCGAGCTGGCGTACACGACCGTCATGACGGTGCTCGACCGGCTCGCCGGGAAGGGCATGGTCGAACGCGAACGCGCCGGCCGGGCGTGGAGCTACCGGCCGGCGGCTAGCCGCGAGGCGTACATCGCGCAGCTCATGCTCGACGCCCTCGACCTGGCCGGCTCGCGCGACGCGGCGCTGGTCCGGTTCGCCCGCTCGGTGAGCGGCACCGAGGCCGACGTGCTGCGTGCGGCGCTGGCCGAGGAAGCCACGGACGGGAAGAGCTGACCGCCATGGTGTACGCCGCTCATTTCGCTGGCGCGGTCGTGGCGTGCTATCTCACCGCGCAGGTGCTGGCCCGCTCTACCTGGACCTATCGGGCTCCCGGTGTGGCGATCGTCTGCTGGCAGGCGCTTGGCCTCGCGCTGGGCCTGTCGGCGATCGGGCTGCCGCTGGCGATGGGCCTGGCGCCGTACGGCACCAGTGTCAGCACCGGGCTGGGCCGGCTGGTGCGGGGTGACATCGCGCCCGGGTTCGGTCTCGTGCACGCCCTCCAGATCGCGGCCGCGCTCGGCGTGGCGGGTGTACTGCTGGGCACCACGGTGACCTGCGGGTTGCGGGCGATCCGCGCGCAGCGCCGGCACCGCGAGCTGCTCAACCTGGTGGGCCGCGACGACCCGGCCGCACCCGGTGCGCTGGTGCTCGACCATCCGAGCGCGGCGGCGTACTGCCTGCCGGGCATGCGCCCGCAGGTCGTGGTCAGCGCCGGCACCCTGAGCCTGCTCGACCGCGCGCAGCTCGCGGCTGTGCTGAGTCACGAGCGTGCCCATGCCGACGAGCGGCACGATCTGGTGCTGCTGCCGTTCACCGCGCTGTGCCGCGCGCTGCCGTGGGCCGGATGGGTCGACGCCGCGCGCGAGCGGGTGTCGCTGCTGGTGGAGATGCGCGCCGACGACAAGGCACGGCAGTTGCACGCCGATGGGCAGCTGGCGGCGGCGCTCCTACGGTTCGCGACCGCGCCGTCGCGGGTAACCCCCGCGGGCGCGCTGGGCATTGCGGATACGGAGCTGGACGCGCGGGTGCGCCGGCTGCTCACGACCGGACGGCCCCCGCGGGTGCGGGGTGCGCTGGCCCTCGCGGTGACGCTGACGCTGGTCGCGTTGCCGGTCTCGCTGTTCCTGAGCTGACCCCCAGAGGTTAGTCTACTACGAGTCGTCGTAGACTAAGGTGTAGGCAGCCTACCTGTAGGATGACTACAACGAGAGGGGGCTGACTCATGGACCCATTACTCCTCGCGCGGCTCCAGTTCGCCACGACGACCTCGATCCACTTCCTGTTCGTGCTCGTGACGCTGGGCCTGGTCACCGTGCTCGTCTACCTCCAGACCGCATGGGTGATCACCCAGAAGCCGGTGTACGAGCGCCTCACCCGCTTCTGGGGCACCCTCTACCTGATCAACTACGTTCTGGGCATCGCCACGGGGCTGGTGATGGAGTTCCAGTTCGGGCTGAACTGGAGCGGCCTCTCGCACTACGCCGGCAACGTCGTCGGCGCCCCGCTGGCCATCGAGACGCTGGTCGCGTTCTTCTTGGAGTCCACATTCCTCGGCATGTGGATCTTCGGATGGCACCGGCTCAGGCGGGGCGTGCACCTGGCGCTGCTCTGGGGCGTGGCCATCACGGCGTATGCGTCCGCATTTTGGGTGATGGTCGCCAACTCGTTCCTGCAGAACCCCGTCGGCTATGAGATGCGAGAGGGCATAGCGCACCTGACCGACTTCGGCGCCCTGCTGCGCAACCAGTCGTTCGGCATGGCGTTCGGCCACGTGACCTTCGCGGCGCTGACGGTCGGCGGCTTCCTGATCGCGGGTATCAGCGCCTGGCACCTCATCCGGCGCACCGCCGACTACGAGCTCTTCCGCAAGTCCCTGCGGATCGGCGTCGTCACCGCGAGCATCGGCACGGTCATGGTGACCGGCTTCGGATACGCCCAGTTCGGCTACCTCGGCACGATCCAGCCCACCAAGTTCGGCGACGAGCACGACAAGATGGCCGCCGCGTCGGACTTCGCCGCCCGGTTCGGCGGGAGCGCGGCCGACTACCTGCCGCCGGAGTGGATCGGCGCCCCCCTCGGCTTCATGATCATGATTGCCAACCTGCTGGGCCTCGTGGTCTTCCTGCTCCCGCTCTTCTTCCGTGACTGGATCATCCGGATGCGGGCGCCCCTCTACATCCTGCTGTTCGCCGTGCCGCTGCCGTTCCTCGCCGCCATCTTCGGCTGGCTGTTCCGCGAGGTCGGCCGCCAGCCGTGGATCGTGTACGGGCTGCTGAAGACGTCCGACGCGGTCAGCCCGGTGAGCGGCGGCACGATGCTCGCCTCCTTCCTCGGCTTCACCGCGCTCCTGCTGACGCTCGCGATCACCAACTGGTACCTGATCGCTCGATACGCCCACGCGGGCGCCGCCGACCCCTCGCTAGGGCGCCAGCCCGGCTGGCCAACCCAAGACCACGAGCGCCGGCCCGAGCCGGTCCTGGCCTGAGGAGGTTCCCGTGAGCACTGCCTGGTATGCCCTGCTCGGGCTCTTCTTCGCCACCTACTTCGTGCTCGGTGGCTACGACTACGGCACCGGACTGCTCCTCGCGCGAGCCCGCACCGCACCGGAACGCCGCGCCATGCTGACCGCGGTCGGCCCGTTCTTCCTCGGCAACGAGGTCTGGCTGGTCTCCGCCGTCGGCATCCTCTTCGGCGCGTTCCCGCTGCTGGAGGGCGAGTTGCTGTCCGGCCTCTACCCCGCCGTGGCGCTAGCGCTCGCGGCCGTGCTCACCGTGACAGCGTCGGTGCAGCTACGCAGCCGGCCGGCCAGCGACCGGGCCAAGCACGCCTGGGACCGCGTGATCATCCTGAGCAGCACGGTCGCCGCCTTCGCCTGGGGAGCGGTGCTCGCCGGGCTCCTCCAAGGCGTACCCGGTCCCGTCCTCACCTCGTTCGTGCTGGTCTGCGGGCTCGCGTTCGTCGCGCTGGTCGCGACGCACGGCGCCGCGTTCCTCGCGCTGCGCCTCCCCGAGGGAGGCTTCGACAAGATCGGTCGCAAGCTGATACCCCTGGCGCTCGCCGCGGTCGGCGCTGCCACCGTCGCGGGCCTGCTCTCTTCTCGGGTACGCGGACACGCGCACCGCCCAGCGGTGGTGATCGCCGGACTGGCGCTGCTCGCGCTGGGCCTGACGGTGGCCCGCGTCACTCTGGGACGGCGAAACGGCGTCGCGTTCGCGGCGACGTCCCTGACACTGGCGGTGCCAGTGCTGCTGGTGGGAGCCACGATGTGGCCGTTTTCGCCGGTCACGGGCCTGACGGTCGCCGACGCCGCGGCGAGCGGTCCCACCTTGCGGCTGTTGAGCTGGCTCGCCGTCCCGCTGCTGCCGGCCCTACTAGGCTTCCAGGCGATGTGCTGGTGGGCTTTCCGAGGCCGGATCGACGACCGGACGCCGGTGTACTGGTGAGCCGACGGCCGTTCGATCCCCGACTGCTCCGCCGGGTTCCCGCGACCCGGCGGCAGTTCAGCGCACTCGGTGCGCTAGGGATCGCGGCGGGTGTCGTCGTCATCGCCCAGGCCACCGCCCTCGCGACGCTGCTCGCCGCGGCGGCGGACGGCCGGCTCGACCGCCCAGCGCTCGCGGCGTTCGTGGCAGCCGTGGCAGCCCGAGCCGGCGTCGTCTGGGGACAGGGCGTGGTGGCCGCCCGTGCGGCAGCCACCGTCAAGGCGGCGCTGCGCACCGAGCTGCTCGGCTCGGTCGGCACGCGCGGGCCGGCATGGGTGGCGGGCCAGCGCGCCGGCGAGGTTGCCACGCTGGCCGGCCGGGGCCTCGACGCGCTCGACGCCTACTTCACCGGATACCTGCCGCAGCTCGTCCTCAGCGTGACCGTGCCGGTCGCGGTGCTGGCGCGGCTGACGTTCGCCGACTGGAGTTCGGCGCTGATCGTCGCGGTGACCCTGCCGCTCATTCCGATCTTCGGGGCGCTGCTTGGTTGGCAGGCCCAAGCCGCCACCGAACGCCAATGGCGGCGCCTGTCGATGCTCGGCGGCCACTTCCTCGACATGGTGGCCGGCCTGCCGACGCTGCGGGCGTTCGGGCGGGTGCGTGCTCAGGTCGAGGTGGTCCGGCGGATGGCTGACGGGCACCGGGTGGCCACGATGCGGACGCTGCGGATCGCGTTCCTGTCCGCGCTGGCGCTGGAGCTGGTCGCCACGCTGTCCGTGGCCCTCGTGGCCGTACCGGTCGGGCTACGCCTGCTGTCCGGTGGCCTGACGCTTCAGACGGCGCTGCTTGTGCTGCTGCTCGCGCCGGAGGCGTACCTGCCGCTGCGGGCGGCCGGCGCCAAGTTCCACGCGAGCATGGAAGGTCTCAGCGCCCTCGACCAGTCCTTCGGGCTGATCGGTGACCCGCCCGCCCGGCCGGCCGCCACCGCATCCGTGCCGGCCGGCGAGATCCGGCTGGAGCGGGTGACGGTCGAATACGAGCGGGGCGTCGCGCTGCGCGATGTGTCGCTCGTGATCCGGCCGGGCGAACGGGTCGCGCTGATCGGGCCCAGCGGAGCGGGAAAGAGCACGCTGCTGGGGCTGGTGCTCGGATTCGTGACCCCCACCTCCGGCCGGGTACTGGTCGGCGGCGTCGACCTCGCCACCGCCGACCTCGACGGGTGGCGGCGGCAGCTCGCGTGGGTGCCGCAGCGGGCCCACCTGTTCGCCTCGTCGCTGGCCGACAACATCCGGCTCGGTGCCCGCAACGCCAGCGACGAGCAGGTACGGATCGCGCTCAAGGCCGCCGTGCTCGACGAGGTCGTCGACGCCCTGCCCGACGGGCTCGACACCGTGCTCGGCGAGCGCGGTCACGGCCTGTCCAGCGGCCAGCGGCAGCGATTGGCGCTGGCCCGGGCCTTCCTGCGCGACGCGCAGATCCTGCTGCTCGACGAGCCGACCGCCCGGCTCGACGCCGCCTCCGAAGCGGCCGTACTGGCAGCCACCCGCCGGCTCGTCGCGGGCCGCACCGCCCTGCTGGTGGCGCACCGGCCGGCGCTGCTCGCCGAGGCCGACCGGGTCATCCGGGTCGAAGGCGGCCGGGTGACCGCCGACTCCCCGGTGGGAGCGCCGGCATGAGCGTCTCCCCGAGCCCCGAGCGCCGCGTCCTGCGGCTGGCCCGCCCGTACGTCGGCCGGCTGCTGCTCGCCGGCGTGCTCGCGGCCGGCACCGAACTGGCCGGCCTCGCCCTCATGGCCACCGCCACCTGGCTGCTGATCACAGCCGCTGGGCAGCCGCCGGTCGCCGCGCTCACCGTCGCCATCGTGTCCGTGCGCGCGCTGGCCATCGGGCGCGGCGTGCTGCGATACACCGAGCGGCTCGCCGGGCACGACGCGGTGCTCCGGATCATCACGGAGGTACGTGCTCGCGTCTTCGCGACGCTGGCCGCGCGGCGGGAGCAGGCCCGTTCCGGCGACGCGCTCAGCCGGCTGGTGTCCGATGTAGACGCGGTACAGGACCTGCTGCTCCGGGTGCTCGTGCCGGGTGCCGCGGCCGCGGCTGTGGGCGCCCTGGCTCTAGCTGGTGCGACGGCGGTCTCGCCTCCGGCGGCGCTTGCCCTGGCAGGCGGCCTGCTCGTGGCCGGCGTGGCGCTGCCCGCCCCCCCGACCGCCCAGACCAGGCGCCCCCCCGATCGTGCCGCCCCGCGGCGCGCACCCCCCCCCGCCGACGCGATCGACCTCACGCACGGCGCCGCCGACCTGGCGGCGTTCGGTGCCACCGGCACCGCACTCGACGCGGCGTCCGGCCGTGCCCGTGAGCTGGCCACGCTGGAGCGCCGCCTCGCCGCGGGGGGGGGGGGGGCCGCCGGGGCCGGCGTGCGGGCCGCCGGGCCCACGCCGCCCGCCGTGGTGGCCGCCGCGCACTCCGCCGGCGTCGACGGCGTGCTAGTCGGCGTGCTCGCGGTCGGCACGCTCGCCGCGGTAGAGGCGTGCCTGGCGCTGGTCACCGCCGCCCGCCAGCACACCGAGCTGCGCGCCGGCCTGCGCCGCGTCGCCGACCTCCTGGACCCGCCCGCGTTGGCTGACAGGACAGGCGACGCTCCCACCAAGCTGCGCGATGTCACCGTGCGGTACCGGTCGGACGGGCCTCCCGCGCTCGACGGCGTCACCCTCGACCTGCCGCCCGGCCACCGCATCGGCATCGTGGGGCCGAGCGGGGCGGGCAAGAGCACGCTGCTCCGGGTGCTCGCCGAGTCAGCCGCCCCGTCGGCGGTGGGCGGGCTGCTCGCCGACGCCCACGTGTTCCACGCCACGGTGCGGGAAAACCTGGTGCTCGGCCGGGCCGACGCCACCGACGACGACCTCGCCGCAGCCTGCGCGACCGCCGGGCTCCTCGATTGGGTACGGGAACAGCCGGACGGCTGGGACACGGTGGTGGGCGAAGACGGCGGGCAGCTCTCCGGTGGCCAGCGGCAACGACTCGCGCTGGCGCGCGCGGTCCTGCTCGACCCGGCCGTGCTGGTGCTCGACGAGCCCACCGAGGGGCTCGACCCGAGCGCCGCCGACCGGGTGCTCGCCGCTGTCGTGGCAGGTGCCCGCGGCACGGTGGTACTTGTCACACACCGGCTGCGCGGCCTCGCCGGCTTCGACCACATCCTCGTGCTCGACAGTGGCCGCGTCGTCCAGCAGGGCCGCCACGCCGAGCTGGTCGAGGCTCCCGGCTGGTACCGCGACCAGTGGCTCGCCCAGGAGACCGCCGAACGCGGCTATCTGAGCGCTGCCTAGGGGTGTAACCCTGATGCACCCTGTCGGTGCCTCATGGCACGCTCGGCGGTATGCGCGCCACCATCGATGACTACATGCGCCACCTCGACGGCGCACTGATCGGTCCCGGCCGCCTCAAGCAGGACATGCTCACCGAGGCGCGGCATGGCCTGATCGATGCCGTCGAGGGATACCGCGAGGCCGGCCTGTCAGAGCCCGAGGCCGAGCGGCATGCGGTGGCCGAGTTCGGCACGGTGGCGGAGCTGGCCCCGGCCTACCAGGCGGAGCTGGCCATGGGCGCGGCCCGGCAGCTCGCACTGCGGCTGGCGCTGGTGCCGGTGCTGCTCTCACAGCTCGCGCAGCTCATGTGGTGGCGGGCGCCGTGGACCACGGCCGGCCCGTTCCCGCCGGAGGCCTACATCTTCGCTTCCAACGTGCAAGACCACCTCGGATACGTCATCGCGCTGATGGCCCTGTCGGCATACGGGCTGATGATGTGGTCCGCACGGCGGCGCGGCCCGGCACGGCGTGGTCTCGCCAAGGCGGTGGGTGTCGGGGCGTTCGCCCTGGTAGCGGTCAACTCCATGGGCGGCTTCGTGCTGTACGCGTGGTCGGTGGTGCTCTGGGATGCGGCGCTCACCTGGCCCCCCATGGTGCTCGGTGGAGCCGCGATCATGACGGCGTACTGGTGGCTGGGCCGCTCGGCGGCGACCTGCGTGGCGGCAGCGCGCCTGGCATAGCCGTCGCGTGCTCAGGCGGGGGCGGCACCCAGAAAGCGGCTCACCGTCGTGCTGAACTCCTGCCAGCTCGCACGCTCGCCCGCCAGCGCGCCATGCCCGGCCTTGGTGAGCTGATAGGTGCGCCGTTCCCGGCCGTTGACGGTGCTCCACGCGCTCTCGACGTATCCGGCGCGCTCAAGCCTGCGCAGGGCTGGATAGACGGTGCCGGTGGGCAGATCGAGCGAGCCGCCGCTGCGGAATTTAAGTGCCTCGATGATGGCGTATCCGTGCAGCGCCCCACCCTCGAGCACCGCCAAGAGCAGCGCATCCAGGTGCCCATGCAGGGCCTGCGCCTTCATAAGTAGACAGACTACCGATTAGCGCGGCGAGTTCCAACGGGGTGCGGGCGCTCGCGTCCAAGGACGGACGACTAGGGTGTGTGTGCGCAGAGTCACCTGCACGACAGTTCACACACGGAGGTCAGCGTGGCCCGCCAGTCGCCCCACCGGCCAGACGCCGACGAGCCCGAGGTCGACACCGACGAGCTCGAGGCCGACGAGCTCGACGAGGAGCTCGACGACGACACCCCCACCGCCGAAGGCGCCGCCGCGACCGGGGACCGGTCGCTCTGGGCCGACACGCGCATCGATCCGGTCGAGATCGCACTGCCGTCCGGCGTCGGCCTGACGCTGCGGGCTTACCGGCTCTCGACCTCGCTGACGCCCACCGACATCGGCGAGCGCGAAGAGGATCTGTTCGAGTCGCGCGCCCGGCACGCGGTGCCCGAAGACGACGAAGACACCGTCATCATCCTCGATGACGACTTCCCCGCCGAAGAGGACGAGGACGCCACCGAGGAGATCGAGCGACGCGGCAAGCACGAGCGCGATGATGACGAAGAGGAAGAGGAAGAGACCGAGGAAGACGAGGAGCCGGCGGAAGACGTCCCGGCGTTCCTGAGCCACAAGGGTCGGTTGCTGCTCTTCAAGAACGCCGAGTCGCTGGTCGCCTTTGTCCGGTCCGGCGCGCCCAATGACCTAGCCCAGCTCGACACCTGGAACGAGCTGCGCGAGCGCATCCAGCCCGCCGACGTCGCGGCGTCCGAAGAGGACACCTACGAGCTCGACCTCGTCGTGGAAAATCTGCGTGGCGGCCACGATTCGTGGGATCTGCACCTGCTCATCGATGCCGGCGAAGTGGCCCGTGACCTCGCGTATGCGTTGCGGCTACAGCCTGTGCTCACGGCACTCTCACCCGGATCTCCTCTGGACGATCTGGATGAGGCACTCCGTTCCGCCGCTGGTGGCGGGCTTGGGGCGTTTCGCGGCCGGCGCCGATTGAAGAAAATCGGGGCACAACAGGCAAGTATTGGTTGGCGCACGATTATCGGCAAGATCTCTGCCGCTGTGGACTGGCGCGACTGACCCCTCACCAGGGAGCATCAGTCCTTGGCACACGACACTGTCCGGGGAGGAGGACGACGCCGTGGCGCTCGTGCGGGTGTACTGCGGGCTGGCGTCGGCAGATCCAGCGGCGCGACCGGCTCCAGCCGAGTCGCCGCTGACGGTCGCCGTAGTAGACGACGCGGGGCGGCTGCTCGACGTCTGCGAGATCAGTGACGATCCGGCCGGGTATGCCCGGCTGGCCGCGCTGCTCGTGGAGCGTTCGAGTGGACCGACCGGTGTCGCCATCGCGGCGGATAGCGACGACCACCTCGTAACGTCGCTCCTCACCGCGGCAGGTCGTCCGCTGGCCATCGCCGATGACGACGCCGCCGACGACTACGCCGAGCGGTTCGCCGACGACGAGTCGGTGGAGGAGATGCAGTCGCCCGCGGCCGAACGCCGTGCCGTCGGCCTCGCACGCGCCCTTCAGGCCGGTGCGCTCTCGGCCGTCGTCCTGCCGGTGCCGCGTGACCTGCTGCCGTACAAGCCGGTGCTCGCCGCCCACGCGGCGCTGTGCAATGGCCGGCTGTCGGCGGCGGTCGCCCTGCGCGAGGTGCTGCGCGAGCTGTACCCGGCGGCCCTGCGTGCCTACCCCGACCCGGCTGAGCCGGTGTCGTTGGCTGTGCTCGACGCCCTCCCGGAGCCGGGCATGCTCAACGGCGGTCGCCGTGAGTCGGCCGCCGCCAGTGAGGCTTTGATCACACGGCTCGCCGCCGACGGGCTGGCCGAGGCCGACACGATCGACGACGCGATCACCGCACTGCGTGTGGCGATCTCCGAGACGCCCCGCCGCAGCCCGGCCAACAAGTCGCTCACTTCGGCGGTCGCCGAGACCGTGCGCCAGGCTGTCGCCGCCGTGCGGGCCTGCGATGCGGGATGCGACGCGCTCGTCGGCACCCTCAGCGCCCGACTCACGAGCCAGCCAACAAACGCCCGGCGCAGCACCGTCCGCCGTGCCGCGACGCCCGCCACTCCTCCCGCGGCGGGCCTGCACGCGGTCCGCACGCCGACCGCCGAGCACGCCGCCACCCGCGTCGGCCGCCGGGCCCGCCCGGAGCCGGCCGCGGCGAGCTCGACACCCGCATCGCCGCAGCCTCTCACCACGCCGCCGGTCGCGCCCGCGCCGGTGCACCGCCCGCCGGTGGCTCCGCCCCCGGTCAACCGTCCCGCCGCGACGACTCCTCCCCAGCCGCCCGCGGCACCCACCCCGCCTCCGACCCGGCCGGTGCCCGCAGCTCCGGCCGCCGCGTCGGTCGATCTGCCCGCCGCCAGCCGCCCGGCGCCTCCCCCGCCGGCGCCGCTGCCGCTGACCCCACCGATGTCCCCGGCCGCGCTCAGCGCCCCGACGCCGTTGCCGATCCGGTCCTCCGCGCCGCCGGCAAGGCCGTCACCGTCGCGCTCTCTCGAAGCACCCGCCGCACGGGCCGAGGTCGCAGGTCCGCGTCCGCCGGAGATGGCACCCGATCCGGCCCGCCAAGCCGAAGCACCGAACCGGCCGATCTCCGCACCGCCGCCCCCGCCACCGGGCATCACGCCGATCGCGCCGGTAGTGCCCGGACAGCGCACGACGGCTCCGGTCGACGCGGGCGAGCCGTTCCGCGCGACCCTGACCACCGCGGCGATCAACAGCGCCCGTGCCGAGCGGCGCCCCACGCCGATCGTCCCGCGCCCCAACACCCGCACCGATCCGCCACCGGCTCCCGCTGGCGGCGGGTTCGCCGCCACCGACCTCACCGTGCCGGTGCCGACACCGCGTCCCGCTCCCGACGCCCCTCCAGGCTCACGGGCCAACTGGCCGCTCGTCGGCAGCGACGACGACCGCGCCACCGTCTCAGGAGGCCGCCAGCCGGGCGTCAACGACCGCCCCTACGGCTACAGCGAGCTCGACCGTCAGACCGTCCCAGCGGCCTCTGAGAGCGGCCGCGTGAAGCCCCCGTGGCAGGCCGACGACCTCCCCCAGGAGCCGCCGAGCCTGCGCCTGGTCGAGCCGCCGCCATTGGCCGACCGCGCGCTTCGCGACGACCTCACCCCGGCGGCCCTCGGCCCATCCGCGCTCGACACCCCGTCGCTGCGCCTGGTCGACACCGACAACGGCGCCCGCAGCCCGCGGTCGCGGCGCGCCGTCGAGCGCAGCGCGGTCCCCGTGGCGGAGGAGGGCGACGGCGACCTGCTGATCTTCGCCCAGACCCGCTCGGCGTGGTTCATCGGTCACCCCGAGCAGGACTCCGAGCTGACCTGGACCTCGTCGTCGGTCGACAGCGGCTGGCGCGCCGCCGAGCAGGCCGCCCGGCCCGCCGTCGGCGCCGAGACCACCTCCGGCCTCCCGCGACGCGTGCCCAACGCCAACCTGGTGCCCGGCTCGCCGCTGCGCGAAGAACGTCCCCTTCGGACCGCCCCCGCCGCCGAAACCATCGCCGCGCACACCAGCAGCTACTTCCGCGGCTGGCGGCGTGGCCAGGAAATCGGCGGATCCGCGGTCGGCGGCCGCCCGGGCCGCGAGGCCGGCGGCGGCTGGGACTTCAGCCGCGACACCGTCAACCAGGACGACACCGACGGCTACGGCTACCGCTCCCCCGCCGCCTACCGCTCCTAACCCCGCCGCCCCCGCTCGCGGCCGCCGAGCGCCGCCCGCGCAGCACCCTCTCCGCCGCGCGCCGCAGCGGCCGGGCGCCGCTCGCAGCGCCCCCTCCGCCGCGCGGGCGGCGGCCGGGCGCTGCCCGCCGCGCCCCCTCCCCCCGATCCAGGGCGGAGGCCCGCGGGGTGGG
>NZ_JAIBNX010000149.1 GCF_026130045.1 Micromonospora sp. CPCC 205371 | reverse complement strand
GCCCCCGTCTTGATCAAGGGCGAATGCACGTGGTTCGATCTCCTTTTCACGTGCATTCGCCCTTGATCGATGTAATCCCCCTTGATCGCCGCACTGGAGACTTCCGATCACATTGAGCACGATCGGGAGGTAGTGACAAGCCCACCCCGCGTGACGACGGCATAATCCGAGCCGATGGGTGACTGAAAGCAACGTGCCTGACCTCGCTAGTATCCGCAGGGATAGCGGGAGGTTGGGGAGATGCAGCCAGACAGTCCGTACCGGCTGATCGAGGCACTGGGGTCGTCTCAGGTCGGCAGTGTCTGGTCGGCCATGGACACGGATAACAGGCCACTGACGGTGGCGATCCTCGATGCCTCCGTGGCGCTGGACCAGCAATGGCGCGACGCGTTCGCCGCAGCGGCCAACGGGCTGGCCCAGCCGCAGGCGGGCGGCCCACGCGTGCTGTACACCGACTTCGCCGCGCCGTCCCCGTGGGTGGCGTGCGCCGCCGGCGGCGGCCTAGGCGCCGAGCAGGTCTTTCTCGCACTCGGCGTTGCCTACCAGCCGGTGCCGTCGGACCAGGCCAGTGGCCCGCCGGCGCTCGATGTCCCAGCGACCACGGACGGCGCCGCCGCTCCGGGCGGCGCCCCCGAGGCGGGCGACGACGTCAGCAGCGAAAGCACACAGCCCACGCAAAAGGTAGAAATTGGTTCTCCGTCGCCGGTGAATCCCTGGGCGGCCGGACCGCCACTGCCGACCTCGGGGCCCCCGCATGCGACGTCGGCGCCGCCAGCGCCGGGTCCGGTGTCGTCGCCGCCGCATCCGGTGCCGATGCCGCCCTACGTGGTCGCGGATGCCATGCAATCCGCACCGGTGAGTCCCTACACCAGCTCGTCGTACCCGCACTCCGGCCCGCCGTACCCGCACTCGGGCCCGCCGTATCCACACTCGGCGCCGCCCGTCTCGCCCGCGATGCCGGCGGCGCCTCCGGCGCCGGCTCGGCGACGGTTCGGCCTCGTGGCCGCCGTAGCGGTCATTCTTGCGCTGGCGGTGGGCGCCGCTGGCGGCACGCTCGTCGGCACGGCGATCTCCAACGACAAGCCGTCCGCTCCCACGACACCAGACGCGAAGGCTGAGACGCCGCTACCGCCGCTCCCGACGCCGTCGAAGCCCGGCGTGGAGCCACCGACCGGCGCGAGCTGGCCCAGGCAGTGGCCGCAGTTCACGAGCAACGAGCCGGCCAAGGAGATATCGACGCTGGAGGGCGTCGGTTTCGGTTTCACGGTGCCGGTGAGTTGGGACTGCCAGCCGGTCGCCAACGAGACGGGATTCGCGCACCACCGGTGCGGGACGGGTAGCGGCGCCACCGAGATCGGCGGTGACGTCGAAGTACGCGACTGCCCCTCGCCCTGCGACGCCGAGCGGTGGACCGCCATGCGCCAGGCCGTAGAGGCGTGGGGGCTGCGCTGGGCCAAGAGCGGTAACTTCCTGTACTGGGCCGAGACCACCTCGGTCGACGGCGCACCGCGCTACGGCCTCGTTTTCGTGCTGTTCTGGCGCAGCACGCAGGAGGGCCCCCTCGACCGGGAGCTCGTGTTCCGCATGACCGCCCCGGTCAACCAGGCGAACGAGCTGCGCAAGGTCGCCAACAGCATGCGTGAATCGCTGTCACGATGGGAGTTCTAGCGGGGCCGCTGGTAGGTACCTTGCTGGCAGCCGCACTGGGTGGTGCGGCAGCGGCGCCCGCACCCGCGTTGGCAAACGACGTCCCCCGGTACACCGCCAACGAGCCAGCCATCGCGGCCGTCAAACCGTCGATCGTCTACCTGGAGCAGACCTACACCGGCTACCTCCGCGACAAGAAGACCGGCAAGACGTTGCACAGCGAGCCGGTGGTGTTCCAGCGCAAATGCAGCGGTGCGGTGGTAGATCCGGACGGCCACGTCATCACCAGCAGCCTGTGCGTGCAGCCCGGCGCTGAGATCGTCCTGGTCAACGCGCTGTACAAGCTGGGCCGCACATTGGTGGCCGAGCAGGAGCTGGTCTCGGCCGATCTAGATAGTTTCGTCGCCGGCCTGACAGACACCACGGAACTCACCGGCGCCAAGCGCGGCAGCAAGCCAGGCGTGACGCTGTTCGCACAACTCAACATCGCCACCCCCGGTCTCACCACCGCGCCGGCCATACGCGCCACCGTCGTGCGAGCGCTCCCGCCCAGAGAGGGAAACGTGGCCCTCGTAAAGCTCGACGCGTCGAACCTGCCGAGCGTCGAACTCGACGCCGACACGGGGATCTCCCCCGGCCGTTCGGCCATGGCGATCGGGTACGGCGAAGGCTCCAGTGAAGACACCGCCGGCAAATACACCATCCGTACGAAGAGCGTGTCCGTCACGGAACGCACCGGCACCGGCCGGCTCGGGATCAGCGCAGAGCTGGGGCCCCTGTCGCGAGGCGGCGCCGTCGTGGACGCGGAGGGACACCTGCTGGCGCTCCTCGACACCGACACTTCGACACCGGAAGAGCCGAACCGCGACCTCATCGCCATGCTCCACATCAACAAGCTGCTGGCGCTCGCGGGCGTCACCAACCGGCTGAGCGACGCCGACCGCGCGTACCGCCAGGCGCTGTCCGCCTACTTCGACGGTGAGTTCGCGCGGGCGGCTACGGAGTTCGACGGTGTGTCGCGGCTCGCGCCGTCGAACGAGTTGGCCAAGACGTACGGGGATCAGGCCCGCACACGGTTCGTGCTGGCGGGAGACTCCGTCGAGAACTCGGCGAACTGGCTCGTCTACGTGCTCTCCGCCGTCGCGGGAGCGCTCATCATCTGGGGCCTCGGCGCAGCGCGCCAAGCGTTCAGCCCCGCCGCCATGACGACCCAACCGGATGCGGACGACAACGATGAATGACGAGCTTCTGTCCGGCAAGTCCGTCGCCCTGGTGCACGAGTGGTTCGCGGCCACCGGTGGATCCGAAAACGTGTTTCTCTCGATCAACGAGTTGATCCCGCACGCGAAGGGCTTCGTCCTGTGGCGCGACGCGGACGCCCATCGCGGAGCGGCGTTCGCCGAGTCGTGGCTGGCGCGCACGCCACTGCGTCGCAGCAAGCCGTTGGCTTTGCCCGTCATGCCGCTGACGTGGCGCACCCTCACCAAGGAACGCTTCGACGTCGTCGTCTCGTCGAGTCACGCCTTCGCGCACACGGTGCGGATGGGTCCGGGCGACCACACCCGGTACCTGAGCTACATCCACTCCCCCGCGCGGTACGTGTGGAGCCCGGACTTCGACGGACGCGGCTCCGGTGGGCTCCTCGCCGCGCCCCGCAAGGCGCTACAGAGCATCGACATCCGGCTCAGCCGTCACGTCCACAGCTACGCCGCCAACTCGCGCGAGGTCCAGGCCCGCATCCAGCGGTTCTGGAAGCGGGAGTCGCGTGTCATCAACCCGCCGGTCGACGTCGAATACTTCGCGGACGCACCGGCCGCGGCACGGGCGCAGGAGCGCTCCTACCTGCTGGGCGTCGGGCGCTGGATACCGTACAAGAACTTCGATCTGATGATCGAGATCGCGGAGGCGGCACGGGTGCCGTTGGTGATCGCCGGTTCCGGTCCGGCGGAGGCCTCGCTGCGAAAGGCCGCCGCCCGCGCGCGGGTCGAGGTCACCTTCGAGCACCGGCCGCCGCGCGAGCGGCTGCGCGAGCTGTACTGGGGCGCGAAGGCGCTGCTTTTCCCCACGCACGAGGACTTCGGCATCATCCCGGTCGAGGCGCAGGCCTGCGGTACCCCCGTGGTCGGCCTGCGCCGGGGCGGCCTGCTCGAGACGGTGCTCGACGGTGAGACCGGGTTCCTGCTCGCCTCCACCGACCCTCGGGAGTACGCGGAGGTGCTCCGGCACGTCGACGGGCTGGACCGCGGCCGGATCAGCAAGCACGCGAACGCCTTCTCGCCGTCCGTGTTCAAGTCCCGCATGGCCTCGTGGATCACCGATGAGACTTCATAGTCGCGTCGCGGCGGTGGTCGGCGCCGTGGTGGTCGCGGCCATCGGGGTCACGGTGGTGCTTCCGCGTCCCACCATCGCCGGTCTCCTCGGGCTCGTGGTCATCTCGGTATGCCTGACCGCGCTGTATCGAGTGACGGTTTCGGAATCCTTCACACCGGTGGCGGTCACGTTTTGGGCCTTCGTCGCGGTGTGGGTCGGCTTCGCGCCGCTGCTCCAGATCAAGGCCGGCCGCCTGCCGTGGCCCGATCTGCCGCTGCACCAGTTCTACGTCACCGCACAGGTCATCCTGCTCTGCGCCGTGGTCGCGTGGTGGTTCGGGTACACCCGCGCGCCACGCCCCGCGCCGCCGCGAACCACGCCGCGCTTCGCGGTGACGATCGAGAAAGCCATCGTCGTGACCGGAATCGCCACGGTGATGGCGATCGCCTGCCTACCGCAGACCGGCGGCCTGGCGGTGCGGTTCACCACCCGTGACGACCTCCAGGCCGCGATCCGCGAGGCGGGTCTCACCGGCGGCCGCGACCTCGCGCTGCTCGGGTTGCTGAGCACCCTCCCGGCAGCGGCCAGCTTGGCCGCACTCCTGCTCTGCCTGCTCTGCTGGAGAAACCGCAACTACGCCGGCCCACGCGCGCGGTGGATGCTGCTGGTCACCACCGGCGTCGCTGGCGCGTTGAATGTCATCTACAACAACCCGCTCACCGCCAACCGGTTCGCCGCCTTCAGCGTGTTGCTGGCCGCGGGAGTGGCACTGGTGAGATTCGACCGGCGGCGGTGGCAGATCGCGTTCTCCGTGGGCATGCTGCTCGGGCTCGCCGTCCTCTATCCCCTCGCGAACCTGTTCCGCAACGACCGGTCACGCGGCAGCCTCCGGGTCGGCCTCGACGCGTACTACACCTGGGACTTCGACGGCTTCCAGCAGACCGTCAACGGCGTCTACTACGCCCACGTACACGGGCACACGTGGGGACACCACATCGTCTCGGCCCTGCTGTTCTGGGTACCGAGATCGATCTGGGAAGGCAAGGCCGTCGGCGCCGGAAACGTCGTGGCGGCGAGCCGCGGCTACGAGTTCCAGAACCTCGCACTGCCCTTCTGGGCCGAGGTCTACATCGAGTTCACGCTGGTCGGCGTCGTGGTGCTGTTCTACTTCTACGGCCGGTTGGCGCGACTGCTGGATCGGGCGATCAGCGCCGTTCCCGCTGAGCTGGGCACGGCGCTGGCGGTGCTCTTCGCCGCCTGCCAGATCGGGCTGGTTCGCGGTCCGCTCGGCGCGCAGATTCCGTTCGCCGGCACGGCAATGGTCGTCCTCTTCGCCGGCGTCGTCGGCTGGCGGGGTACGGCGTGGCACCTGACGCGCCTGCCGGAGCCGCGCGAACATCCGCAATCCCTGCCGGCGCACCGGCAGCAAACCCCCGTGGAGTCGCCAGCATGAACGCTCGCCGGCCCAGGATCGCCGTACTGGCCGACTGGTGGTGGCCGGAGACCGTCGGTGGAGCCGAACGGTCCGCGCGGTCGGCCGCGCTGGACCTCGCCCGGTCCGCCGACGTCGCGGTCTTCGTGCCAGCGGCGGTGGAGAAGACGTACGCCGATGGCCCGCTGACCATCCATGCCGTGCGCCGTCCGTTCGCGCGGCGGGCGCACGCGGACACCGCCGCGCGTCGCGGTGTCGAGTTCTTGACCGCGTGGCTCCTGCCTCTCGTCGCTCGGCGCCTGACGCGCCGGATCGCTTCGTTCCAACCCGACATCGTGGTCGCCGGCAACGTCTCCCGGATGGGGCCATGGTCGGTGCGCTGGGTCCGCTCGAAGAGGCTCCCGTTCGTCCGGATCTATCACGACCTCAGCGACACCTGCTGGCGGCGATCGCGCCTGAAGGGCACACAGACCTGCGCCACCATTTGCGGGTCGTGCGCGGTGAAGACCCGACTCATGCGCTCGGCGACGCCGGCGGCCACGACCGCGGTGTGCGTCTCGGGATTCGTGCGGCGTGAGCTGACCGATGCCGGTTTGACCACGCCAGAAACCAGTGTGGTGGGTTATCCGCTGGTCGCCGCGGAGCCCAGCGCGCCCACCGTGTATCGCCCCACCGGCCACGATTTCGTGTTCGGATACATCGGTCGCATCGCGCCGGTGAAAGGCATCGAGGCGGCCATCCGGGTCGCGGCGGCGTACCGGAGGGCGACCGGCAAGACGGTACTCATGCTCGTCGCGGGCGAGGGCGCGGCCGACTACCTTCAGGATCTTGCCGCGGTGGCCGGTGCGGAGGCTGTCGAGGTGGAGTTCGCCGGGCACATGGACGTCGACGCGTTCTGCTCCAGAGTGGACGCGGTGTTCGTACCGTCGATGTGGATGGAGGCGTTCGGCCGGGTGGTGGTCGAGGTGGGCAGCCGCGGGCGGCCAATGCTGATATCGCCGGTCGGCGGCCTGCCGGAAGCCGCGGCGGTCTCCGGCGGCCGCTACGCGTTCGCCGACTACCAGCGCCCCGAGGCGGCCGCGGGCACCCTCGCTGGCCTGCTCGACGGTCGCGCCGACGACGGCGTCCCGCTCGCCTCCGCGATGACGCTGAACGAGGGCGTCGTGCTGGCCGTCGAGCGCGCTTTGGCGGCTCTGGCGAGCGGGAAGCGGGCATGATGGTCGCTCGGCTTCCGTGGGCGGGCCTGGCGCTGTCGCTGGGACAGCTCGCCCTCATGGGTTCGAGCCTGGTTTTCAGCCTGTCCCTGGCCTACGCCGGTGGGCTGGACGCCGTCGGTGCCACCGCTCCCGCCGTACTCGTGTTTCAGCTCGCATGCGGTGTCCTACAGCGCACCTTGGCCGAGGCGACCCTGCTCGCGTCGTCGCACGCGGATCGCAGGGCCGACCGTGCCACGTGCCAGCACGCGGTCGGCGCGGCGCTGCTCGGCGGCACGGCCGGTGCCGTGCTGGCGGCGCTCTCCGCGCTGGCGGTGCCGGACGCTCCGACCGAGTTGGCCTTCGTCTACGCGGCCGGCATACCTTTTGCCATCGCGCTCGACATCGGCCGCTCCGCGAGCGTCGCCGTTGGTGCGCCCAGACCGGCGTTCGTGGAGACGGCGGCCTACCTGACCGCTCAGGCGGGGTCGATGCTGCTCTTCGCCGCGGCTGGGTCGGCCATGGGCGTCTGCCTCGCGTGGACCCTGGTCAACGTGCTGTTCTTCCTGCTGGCCACGGCGTCTTCTCATCGGCGTCCGGCGGCACGCGGCCTCGCGCGATGGGTGCGGTCCCGCCGCGGTGTCATGGGCATGGCGTCGTTCGACGCCCTGCTTGCCGGCCTCACGCCGGTGCTCGCGCTGCAGGTCACCGCGTTCGTCACCACAGCCGCCACCCTCGGTGCCGCGCGCATCCTTCAGCAGGTGTTCGCACCTTTGGCGTTCGTCTCCATCACGCTACGACGAGTGTTGATATACCGCCGGCGGGCCGAAGCCACGTTCACGCGCTCGCAAGAGTTGCGGGACGGGCTCATGTCCATGGCCCTGATGGCGGCAGGCGCCCTGGTGCTGGGTGGCGCCGTGCTCCTGGGCCGGCACGCGTTCTCCGCTCTCGCCTTCATCCCGGCCGGCGCCGCACTGGTGCTCGCGGGCGTCGAGAAGGCGGCGCTGGGCCTTTCGTTCGGCTGCTCGCTCAGCAAGTTCATCCAGGGCCAGTTCGACGTACTGTTGCGGGCCCGTTACGTCATGCTGGCGCTCGCGGTCCTTCTCGGACCGATGCTGACCGTCTGGTGGGGCGCCGCCGGATACCTTGCGGGGTCGTCGATCGCGATGGCCGTGTACGGCCTGGTGGTGGTCGCGCTGCCCGGCGCGCGGCGGCCCGACGCGGCGTCGACGCCGCTCGCCTCCGTGACGCGCTAGCCTCGGTGCAGAGCCGAGTTTCGCCCGGGTGGGAGATCCCATATGGTGCCAATATGACCGACGACGTCGCACTCCTGCTCAGGCGAGCGGCGTTCGGTCCTACAGCCGCCGAGTTGGGCCAGGCGAGGGCGGCGGGCTACACCGCCACGCTCTCCGCGCTGCTGACGCCCTCCGGAGCCGACAGCGGGGCGGCCCGCGCGCCGATGCCGGAGCTCGGGCCTGACCCGTACGCCGGCAAGACCGGCGTCACGCTGGAGCAGAGCCGCGACTTCGACGGCATCCGTGAACGCCAGATCGCGGTCATCAACCGCTGGTGGCTCGACCGCATGACCGTCGCCAACCACCAGGGCGTCGAGAAGCTGGTCTTCTTCTGGCACGGCCACTGGGCGACGTCGGTGAAGAAGGTGCGCAGCCCGCAGCTCATGCTCGCCCAGCAGCGCACCTTGCGAAGCTCTCGCGACTACGCCGACATGACCCGGAAGATGGTTGTCGACCCCGCCCTGGTCGCCTATCTGGACGGTCACCTGAACACCCGCGCGGCGCCCAACGAAAACCTCGCGCGTGAGCTGCTCGAACTGTTCACCCTCGGCATCGGGCAGTACAACGAGAAAGACCTGAAGGAGGCGGGCCGGGCCCTCACCGGCTGGCGATTCAGCCTGACCGAGGAACGGTCGGTCTTCGAGCAGGCCAAGCACGACCCCGGCATCAAGACGATCCTCGGCGTGACCGCGAGCCACGATGCCGCCAGCCTGGTCGAGCTGCTGCTCCGGCAGCCCGCCTGCGCCGAACACGTGGCCGCTCGGCTCTGGCTCCGCTACGCCTCGTCGACCACGCCGATACCCGAGGCGACGCGGGATGCCATGACGGCCGAGTTCCCCCGTACGCGGGCGATGCTGCGCGCGCTTTTCCAGAACGACTCGTTCCAGGCGACCGCCGGCACCCTGGTCAAGCAGCCCATCGAGTGGTTCGTCGGGGCCATGCGGCAGTTGGGAATCCGGCCGGCGACCCTGCCGGAGAAGTCCTTCATCGACATCGTCGAAGACCTGACGAGCCTCGGTCAGCGGCCGTTCGCACCGCCCAACGTGGGTGGCTGGCCATCCGGCGCGGCGTGGCTCTCGTCGGCGGCGGCACAGGTACGTCTGCGGCTCGCGGGTAGGCTGGCGAAAATGCTCGTAGCGGACCGACTGACACCGGAGGGCATGGCCTACGTGTTGGGCGTGGACGGCTGGACCAACCGCACATACGCGGTGCTCCGCGAGGCCAGCGATCCGCAGCGGCTGTTGACCATCGGGCTCGTCAGCCCCGAATACCTGGTGACCTGACATGCCCGACCCGAACCCGTTCACGCGCATGGACACGGTCAGCCGGCGCAAGTTCCTGCTCGCCTCGGGCGTCGCGGGTGCGGCCGCGATCGGCACCGGCTCGATCGGCCTCAGCCTCGCCGACCTGCTAAGAACGGCCATCAGGGATCGCGACGACAACGCTCGAAAAGACGTCACCAAGCTCGTCGTGGTCACGCTCTACGGCGGCAACGACGGGCTCAACACCGTCATCCCGTACGCCGACCCGGCCTACCATTCGGCGCGCCCTGAGCTCGCGTACGCGCCGGAAAAGGTACTGCACCTGAACGAGTCGCTCGGTCTTAACCCGCTGATGCCCGGCATGAAGCGGCTGTGGGACGAAAAGCGGCTGGCCGTCGTCCTCGGTGTCGGATATCCGAAGCCCGACCGCAGCCACTTCCGGTCCATGGACATCTGGCAGACCGCCTCGCCGGTCCGCCCCGTGCCCAGCGGATGGATCGGGCGCTGGCTCGATGCCGAAAAGGCGGCGCCGGAGACGGCGGTGAGCTTCGAGCCGGTCCTTCCACCGCTGCTCGCCGGGGAGTCCCGAGCCGGATCCTGCGTCAGCCACAGCGGCCTGAAGCTGCCGGCCGGCATCGACCAGAGCATGGTGGCCGCGTTGGGGCAGATGGAGCCGAACGAGTCGGAGATGCGGGCCCGCGCCGCGCTCGCCTACGCCGACATGTTGAAGGTTGAGCAGTTGGTCCGCGAGGCCGACGACACCCCCGAATTGACTGACGACAAAGGGTTGTTGACGACCGGCCCTGGCACGAGCCCGCTCGCACGGCAGCTTTCCCTCGTGGCTCAGTGCATCGAGGCGGGCGTGCCCACGCAGGTTTACTCGGTGAGCCTGGACGGTTTCGACACACACGCGTCCGAGCGGATCTACCACGAAAAGCTGGTGACGCGGCTCGACCGCGCGCTGGCCGGGTTCGTCAACCGGATGGCACAGACCGAAAACGGCCGGCAGGTCGCGGTGGTGGTCTACAGCGAGTTCGGCCGGCGGGTACGGGCCAACGCCTCGGACGGCACGGATCACGGCACCGCCGGACCCGTCTTCATCACCGGCCCTCGCGTGGCGGGTGGCTTCTACGGTGAGCAGCCGAGCCTCACCGACCTGGACGACGGCGATCTGAAGGCGACGATGGACTTCCGCGATGTGTTCGGCACGCTGCTCGGCTCGGTCTTGCGCGCCGATCCGGCCCGGTACCTCGACGGCTATGACGCCCGCATGCTGCCGGTCTTCTCCGCGGGCTGATGCCCTCGGCTACCGTCCACCACCGCGAAACACCTCGGCGATGGTCCGCAGCAGCACCTTGACGTCGAGCCAGAGCGACCAGTTCTCGATGTAGTAGTTGTCGAACCGTGCTCGGTCGGAGATCGGCGTATCGCCACGCAGGCCACTCACCTGTGCGAGCCCGGTGAGGCCCACCGGGACCCGATGGCGCATCGCGTAGTCCGCGTACTCGGCGGAGAACCTCTCGACGAAGTACGGGCGCTCGGGTCGCGGCCCGACAACGGTCATGTCGCCGCGCAGGATGTTCCACAGTTGCGGCAACTCGTCGAGGGAGGTTCGGCGCATGAACCGGCCGACCGGCCCGACCCGCTGGTCGTCCGCGATCGACCAGTTCGTCTGTGACTCTTCCTCGTTTGCCGGACGCATCGACCGGAACTTGATGACCTCGAACGGCTTCCCGTGGCGGCCGATCCGCTCCTGCCGGAAGAAGATGCCCCGGCCGCCCTCCAGATAGGTGGCGATGGCGCACAGCAACAGCACCGGGCTGAGCAGGATGAGCGCGAGCGCGGCGAAGACGATGTCGGACGCCCGCTTGACCGCCCACCGGGGCCCGGACAGCGTGGTGTCACGGATCTGGACGACCGGTACCGCGCCGATGTGGTCGGGGAGCCGGCCGAGCGCTCGTGAGCCCCACAACCGCGGCACCACCCACAGGTCGGCCTTCGCGCAGTTCGGTCGGCTCAGGATCTCGTTGAGCCGCGGCTCGGGCGCCTGCGGATCAGCGACGATGACGACTTCGCACTCGACCATCGCCATGAGGTCTTCGAGCTGGTCGAAGGTGCCCAGCAGGGGTAGTCCACCGTTGGCGGCGCGGTCGTCGGCGTCGACGCACCCGACGAAGCGCAGGCCGTACCGCGGGTAGCGGCGAAGGAGGCGGGCCAACTCGACCGCGACCGGGCCGCTGCCAAGGACGATGGCGTTGCTCTCGACCCAGCGCCGCTTCCGCGCGACGATCACGGCGGTGCGGGTGACCGCCCGGCCGACGATGACCAGGGCGGCGGAGAGCGCCACGCCGCGCATGAAGCCCGCGCCGTAGTCGACCGAGTCGTGCCGCATGGCGGCGATGATGGAGACGATGGCCGCCGAGGACAGCAGGCGTCCACACAGGCTCGGCAGCTCGTCGAGGATGCTCAGGTGACGGCGTGCGTTGTACAGGCCACCGGCGGCGAAGATCACCACCGTGAGGCCCGCGGCGAAGAGAGTGCCGCGCCAGTACTTGTCCGTGACCAGCAGCGGTGCCAGCAGGGCCGCGACGTCGACGGGTGCGGTGATCATCCACGCGCGGAGCCTGCGGGTGCGGCCCGACGTCGCCGAGCCGGCATAGGGCAGCACGGCGGTTGCGCTGGAACTCGGCAGCGACGACTCACCGGTTCTGGGCTCCGGAGGGCGCACGAAACCGACGAGCGGCAGCTCGGTGGTCACCTGGTCACCTACCGATACACGCGCCGAATTCATGATCGTCCCCGTGTTCCGACCTCCCCGTGCGGTCCGTGCGACAGACTATCGACCCCCACCAGCCGCCGCAACGCGCCGAAAGGGGCGACCAGCTTCCCCTACTTGCCGTAGGTGAGGATTTCTGATACTGCGTCCTCGCGTACCGCGGTGTAGAGGCGCTTCGCCTTGGCGTCGTCGCTGAAGACGACGCTCTCGTTTCCGACGCGTCCGGTTCCCTTGGTGGGGTTCGTGAAGAACGCCAGGTTGCCGCTTCGCAGGTGCCGTAGCTCCATCGCCATGTCGAGGATGCCGAAGGTCTCGTCGACCGACACCGAGTCGGCCGTCGCCCGGACGAACGAGTTCAGCTTCGCCGGGTTGGCGAGCGTGCCGCCGGACGCGGCCTTGTCGAGGATCGCCTTGATGACCTGCTGCTGATGGCGGATGCGTGCGAAGTCACCATCTGCGAACGCGTACCGTTCGCGTGCGTAGTCGAGCGCCATGGCGCCGTCCATCGTCTGCAAGCCCGCTTGGAACTCGCGCTTGCCACCGGGCAGCAGCGAGTGCGTGGAAGTAAATTCCTGCTCGACGTCGATCTCGACGCCGCCGAGCGCGTCGACGATCTCCTGGAAACCGGCGAAGTCGACAATAGCCACATTGTCGATGCGGACCCCGGTGTACTTCTCGACGGTCTGCACCATCAGCGGGATGCCGCCCCACGCGTACGCGGCGTTGATCTTGGCATCTCGACCGCCGTGCTTGCCGTCCTTGGACTTCGGCACGAACACCCACGTGTCCCGAGGAATCGAGATGAGCTGCGCGCTCGACCGATCCTTCGGCAGGTGCGCCACGATGATGGTGTCGCTGCGGGAACCGCCGGTGCTCTCGGGATCGCGAGTATCACTGCCGAGAATCAGCATGTTCTTAGCGTTTTGCACCACCTTTTCCGGGCGGGCCGCCTCGGGCACATCCTGGAAGGCGTCGACCCGCTCGATGCTGCCCTCCACCGACCGGTAGTACAGCGCGCCGGCCAGCGCGCCGCCGCCGGCCAGCACCGCCAGCACCAGCAGGGTGATCAGGACGATGCGCCGCGCGCGCCGCTTGCGCGGCTTCGCCGGCGGCGTGCCGCCGGGCGGCTCGAGCACCTGCGTCGCGTCGGAGCCGAGGGGCGGTTGGGTCGACATGCGCCCGATCGTACTGACCGGCACAACCCCCTAGCAGGGAGGTTCCTCAGTGAGCGCCTCCAGCGCGGTCACCGCCAGGCACACCGCGGGTTCTTCGTGAGTCGCTGTCGCTCGACGACATCTCACGTACCCACGCGCCGTCTTCGTCGAGGCGGGGCGGGGCCAGCCGGTACTCGGGTGGGGCGGCGTCCAACCGGATCGGGTTTGCCACCTGGGGTACGGGCGCGTCGCGGCGCGGGTCGGCGATCTCGATGACCGGGTCCAGTCCCAACGACTGGGCGGGCGGGCCCGCGCCGGCCACCTCGTTGCGGGGCCCGCGGGGCCCGCCACCCGCCATCAGGCCCCCGAACCAGTCGTGGGCGGTACGAGATGACAAGGTGTCGGAGAGCGAAGCCGCCAGCGCGTCGCGGGCGGCGACCCGCGACGTGTTCGTCGCGAACCGCGGGTCGGTGGCGAGGTCCGGGCGGCCGAGCGCCGCGCAAAGCGACTGGAACTGGCGGTCGTTGCCGACCGCGACGGCGATGGGGCGGTCGCGGGTCTCGAAGACCTCGTACGGCGCGATGCTGGGGTGGCGGTTGCCCATGCGACCCGGCACGACGCCAGCCGACACGTAGGCGGATGCCTGGTTGACGAGTGCGGACAGCAGCGACGACAGCAGCGACACCTCGACGCGCTGCCCCTGTCCGGTCTCGTCGCGGTGCCGGAGCGCGGCGAGCACGCCGACCGCCGCGTGCAGGCCGGTGATGACGTCGACCACCGCCACGCCCGTCTTCGTGCCCGGCCCATCCGGCTCACCTGTGACGCTCATCAGCCCGCCGACCGCCTGCACCAGCAGGTCGTATCCGGGCAGCTCGGCACCCGCTGCACTGCCGAAGCCGGTGATCGAGCAGTAGACCAGCCGCGGGTTGCGCGCCTTCAAGGAGGTGTAGCCGAGCCCCAGTCGTTCCATGGTGCCCGGCCGGAAGTTCTCCACGAGCACGTCGGCGCGGGCCGCGAGGCCGCGAGCGACGTCCACATCGGACGGATTGGTCAGGTCGAGCGCGATGGAGCGCTTGTTGCGGTTGACGCCAAGGTAGTAGGTGGCCTCGCCGCCGGCGTGTGGCGGCCCCCAGGCGCGGGTGTCGTCACCGGTGCCCGGACGCTCCACTTTGACCACCTCGGCACCGAGGTCGGCGAGGAGCATGGTCGCGTACGGACCGGCGAGCACCCGGCTGAAGTCAGCGACCAGCACCCCTGCGAGGCTGCTCAACTCGGCGCTCCTTTCTCACGTGGCTAGACCGGGAGGTCTAAGCCCGACCCGGGCTCCACGGGGGACGTGGCTCGGGCGTGCCAGGCCGACGCCAGACCCGCCACGGCGCGGTCCAGCAGCTCGGTTGTCAGGGCGAAGCTGATGCGCAGGTGGTCGCGGTAGCCGCGGTCGGGTGAGAAGAGCGGGCCCGGCGCTACCGCCACGCCGTGCGCGCGGGCCAGGTCGGCGTAGCGTTCGGCGTCGGCGCCGGGCAGGCGTACCCACAGGGAGAGGCCGCCGTCGGGCTGGCGCCAGGTCCACTGTGGAAGGTCGCGGCGCAGCACGGCGGACAGGTGGTCGCGCCGCCGGGCCAGCTCCGCGAGCCACTCGTCCTGCGCGGAATGCTCCAGCGCCGCGGCCGCCATCCGCTGGCTGACGGTACTGGTGGCGAGGTCGTTCTCCATCTTCAGCTCGGCGATCCGGGCGAGCAGCGGTGGTGCGGCGGCCACCCAGCCGATCCGCAGGCCACCCCAGAGCACTTTGGACAGTGAGCCGACGGTGACGGTGCCGTCCGGGTGCTCGCCGGCGTACGAGCGCGGGGCGGGCACGCCGTGGACCAGCTCGGCCAGGGCACGGTCCTCGACCAGCAACACGTCGTGTTCGCGCGCGACCCGGGCCACCTCCGCCACCCGCTCGGGCGCCGTCACCCGGCCGGTCGGGCTGTGCACCGCGATGAGGTACGCGGCCACCGGCCGATGCCTGGCGACCGCCGCCCGGAACGCGTCCGGGTCCGGCCCGTCGACGTCACACGCCACGGGTACCGGCTCGGCGCCGCACCGCCGGATCACGGCGAGCGCGCCTGGGTAGGTGGTCTCCTCGACCAGTACCGCGTCGCGTGGCCGGACGAAGCACCGCAGGGCCAGGTCGATGCCGTGCTGCCCGCCGCTGGTGACCAGGAAGTCCCCGCTCACCCGACCGCGCAGCGCCGCTCGCAGCCGCGCGTCGCCCAGCAGGTCGTACCCGTGCTGGCTCGGCGCCCGCAGCAGGTCGGCCGGGTCGAGCCCGGGCAGCCGGAGGAACGACGGGTCCGGCACCGTCGACTTGGACATGTCGATCAGGAGCGCGTCGCGGCGCATCAGGTGCCCGATGTCGCTGATGGCCGGCGCCAGCAGGTAGGTGCCGCTGCCGTGCCGCCTCTCGCAGAGCCCCGCCTCGACCAGCGCCCGGTACCCGGCGGCGACGGTGCCTCGGCTCATCCCGACCGCGGGCGCCAGCTCGCGCTCGGATGGCAGCCGGGTGCCCGGAGGGAGCGCACCCGCCTCGGCCAGGTCACGAACCGCCCATGCGAGCCGCCGGCTCGGCGTCTCCCCGCCGCCGCGCAGCCGGAGCCGGTCGCGCAGGAGCAGCGTGAGGTGGTCGTGGTCGAGGCTTCGCACGTGGACATTTTCCCGGTTGGTGGGCAATCGCTTGCGGGCGTCCTCCCAGCTTGCCACTCTCTGACCAAGTGGCCTAAATTCCTGTCAGCATTTGATCCACCTGGAGACGATTGATGGAACCCGCGAAGTTCATCTGGATGGACGGCGCGCTCGTCCCGTGGCACGAGGCACGCGTCCACGTGCTCACCCACGGCCTGCACTACGGCACCGGCGTGCTGGAAGGTACCCGCGCCTACCCGACCCCCGACGGCCCGGCGGTCTTCCGGCTCGACGACCACGTCGCGCGCCTGCTACGCAGCGCCCGGATCATCGGGATGCCGATCCCGTACTCGCACGGCGAGCTGCGCGCCGCCTCCCTGGAGTTGGTCGCAGCCAACGGGCACCGCTCCTGCTACCTGCGCCACATCGCCTACTACGGGTACGGCGCGATGGGCATCGACGTGCGGTCCTCCCCGGTCGGTGTGTCGATCGCGAGCTGGGAGTGGGGCGCCTACCTGGGCGAGGGCACCACCGACGACGGCATCCGCCTGATGGTCAGCTCCTGGCGCCGCAACGACCCGAACGTGGTGCCGCCCGCCGCCAAGGCCACCGGCCCGTACCTGAACTCCGTGCTCGCCCGCGCCGAGGCGGCCGCCGCCGGCTACGACGAGGCGGTGCTGCTCTCCCCCACTGGCCAGATCAGCGAGTGCAGCGGGGAAAACATCTTCCTGGTCCGCGACGGCGAGCTGGCGACGCCACCGGCCAGTGCGGGCGCGCTCGAAGGCATCACCCAGGACACGGTCCGGCGCCTCGCCACCGACCTCGGCCTGCCGGTGCACACCCGCGCGCTGGTGCGTTCCGACCTGTACACGGCCGACGAGATCTTCATCTGCGGCACGGCCGCCGAGGTGATCCCGGTGCGGTCGGTCGACAACCGCGAGATCGGCGAGCCAGGCCCGGTGACCCGCAAACTCCAGGCCGCGTTCGCGGCCGCGGTGCGCGGATCAGATCCCCGCTACCGAGCCTGGCTCACCCTCGCGTCACAGTGACGTGCAGACGGTGCCGTTCAACGTGAACGCGGTCGGTTGGACGTTGGGGCCCGAGTAGCCACCAACGAAACCGACATTGATAGTGCCGCCACCTGCAGCGAGATCCGCATCGCTGGTCACCTTGACGGCGTTGCCGGTCTGCGACCAGTTGGCGTTCCAGCCACCGTTCATCGACTGCCACCCGGTCGGCCAGTTGAACCCGAACGTCCAGCCGTCGATCGGGTACTGGCCGGTGTTGGTGATGTCGATGCTCGCGACGTACCCGCTGGCCCAGTCGCTGACGGTCGTCCATCGGACGGTGCACGTGCTCTGCGCCGGCGTGCCGGTCGTGATGGTCAGCGGCGGTGACGACCACGAGACGTTGCCAGCCGTGTCGCGGGCGATCATGTTGACCGTGTAACGGCTGCCCGGCCGCAGGTTGTGCATCGTGAACGACGTGCCGGGCGTCTCACCCAGTTGCTCGTTGATCGCACCGTTCTGCCGGTGCACCTCGTACTTGGCAACCGGGTGTGCGCCCGCCGTCGCCGCCGGCCAGGAGATCGTCGCGGCCGTGTCGGTCACGTTGCTCGCCGTGGGCTGCCCCGGCGCGTCGGGCGCGCCAGCGACGTTTCGGGAGGGACGCAGCACGAGCGCCGTGAGCGAGTACGGCGGCAGCGTCTGGCTGGTGGCGGTGCCGGTCTGGGTACTGCTGACCGACGTGGCGCCGTTGGTGTGCGAGTAGACGGTCGGTGCACCGGCTGCCGGCGAGAAGCCCGTGTAGTCGAGGGTGACCGGGTACTCGTTGTCCGGGTCCTTGTTGAGCAGCATGACGGCGAGGTCACCGTTCGGCCGCCGCGCCGCGTACGCGGTGACCAGCGGCTGGTCGGTGGCGGTCTTGACGAACTGGTCGCCCGGCCGCACGAACGAGTTCACCACCGACAGCCCGTAATACGGCGCGAACGGCGTGTTCAGAGCCGGCTGGCACACGCTGCCGTCGGCGTTGCAGTTGCCGCTGGAGAACATGCCGAAGTCGCCATAGTCGGTGTGTCCAGCCACAGTGGACACTGTGCCGATCCCGTTGTGCACGTTCCACCAGTGCACGGTGAAGACACCGCTCGCGAGCAGCCCGGCGTACGCGTCCGCGAGGTAGATCGCACCGGGCTGGGTGTTCTGCCCGAAGCCGGCGTTGGTCTCCGTCATGCTGATGCCGATACGCGACGAGTTCGGGCCGGCGTACTTGGCGATCATTTCGCGCACGAGATAGACGGCGTCGACGATGTGCGCCGTCTTGCCCAGCGACTCGGCGGCGGTGCTGCCGCCCGGGTACCAGTGCAGGTCCACGAAGTCGATCTTTGGACCGGCGATCGACAGTACCGTCTGGTTCCACGTGGCCGCGTCGCCGCTGCCCACGATCGCGTCCGGCCAGTTCGCCGGCATGGTCAGCACCGCGCCCACCTTGATGGTCGGGTCGACCGCCTTCATCGCGTCCACATAGTCCACGACGAGGTTGGCGTATCCGGTCGGACTCTTGTCGGCGTGGTTGTCGGCTTCCCAGTTAGCGCCGTAGTGGCCGTTGCCGTAGTTCTCGTTGCCGATCGTCCAGTACTTCACGCCGTACCGCTTCGTCACGTTCGCGTACCGCACCCAGCCGGCCGCCTCGGCGGCGGTGCCGGTGCCGTAGTTCGCGACGATCATCGGTTGGGCACCGGTGCGCTGGACGCCCGCCATGAACATGTCGAAGTCGGTGTTGGGCGCCACGTATCCGCCCGGAGCGGTGTGGTCCTCCCAGTGGTAGATGTCGCTGTACGAGCCGCCCGGATAGCGGCGCATGTCGACACCGGCCGCCTTGAGCAGGTCGGCGACGGCATTGGTGCCCAGCTCCTGATCCCAGATCGCGTCGTTGATGCCCAGCGCCGTGTCGGGCACGGTCGCGAGGCCGGCGCGGGCGTTGACGGCGACCGTCACCTCTTCGCCGGTGGCGGCGTGCGCGGCCGGCTGCGCGACGCCGGTGAGCACACCGACCGCGAGGAGAAGCGTTGCTGCGAAGGGCTTGGTTCTCATGCGACCGCACACCCCGTTCCGTTGAGAGTAAAGGTCGTCGGCTTGCCGCTGTTGCCCGTGTGCGTGGCCTGGAAGCCGATGCTCACCGAGGCGTTTGGCGCGATGGTGCCGTTGTACGAGACGTTGCGGGCGGTCACCGCGCCGCTGTTCGGGGAGTAGGTGGCGTTCCAGCCGTTGGTGATGGTCTGTCCACTGGGGAGCGTGAAGCCGAGGCTCCAGCCGTTGACCGCCGCGGTACTGGTGTTCGTGATGGTGACACTGGCGGTCAGCCCGGTGTTCCACGCGTTGACCGTGTATCCGACTCGGCAGGCGCCGGAGGTGGGCGGTGGACTGGTCGGACCGGGCGTGGTCGGACCGGGGGTGGTGGGACCGGGCGTGGTCGGGGCCGGCGTGGTGGGGCCCGGTGTGCTCATGTCGAGACCAAAGAACCGGATCGCCTGGGTCGCGTCGACGGGAAGGTTGTGCCCGACACCCGCCATGCTGATCGCTTCGACCGGCGCCATCCCGCCGCTGCCGCCGTACCGGGTCCGCGTGTAACCCGCCTGCGGCGTGTCCGTGTAGGTGGGCGTCTGGCTCAACCCATGAACATTCGTCCACTGTTTGATCTGCTCGGTGAAGTTCTGGTAGTGCAGCCCCGTGTCTTCGGTGCCGTGCGAGGTTTGCATACGCGGCCAGGGCCCGCTGTACCCCGGGTTGGCGTTGCGCACGAGAGTGCCCCACTCCTGCGCCGTCTTGATGATGCGCCCGCTGGAGCACTCGCCGTTCCACTCCGAGCCGCCCGTCGTGGCGAAGCAGGTGTACGGCACGCCGGCAAAGGCCGAGCCCGCGTCGAAGACGTCCGGGTACAGGGCGAGCAGGACATTGGTCATCATCGCCCCGGACGACACCCCGGTGGCGAAGATGCGGTTCGGGTCGGCGTTGTACCGCTGCTGCACGTAGCTGACCATCGACGCGATGCCGACCGGATCACTGCCGCCGCCCCGGCGCAGCGCCTGCTCGGTGTACACGTCGAAGCAGGCGCTGCTGCGGGTCACCGACGGGTAGATGACGATGAAGCCGTACCGGTCAGCGAGTTGCGCGTACTGGGTGCCCGAGTAGAACGCCTGGCCGTTGCCGCCGCACCAGTGCACGCCGACCACGATGGCCGGCCGGGTCGACACGTTGTCAGGCACATACAGGAACATGCGCAGGTTGCTGGGGTTTGCCCCGAACCCGGTCACTTCGGTCAAGGTCGCGGCCGACGCGGGCACCGCGAAGGTCAGCGCCGCCGCCACGGCGAGAGCTGCCGCCAGGAAACCGGCGCACAGCAGCTTGATCTTCAATTTCATGACTTGTCGAGCCTCCGGACATGACGCACAACGGGATGCCGGTCGGAGGCTGCCCTCTTCCGACCATGTCCGGCTCACAGACAGTCGTAAGTATCGAACTGAAGCGCTTCGATGACAAGCGCCATTCGGCTGACTCGCGGCCCGCCGTGGTCCACCATCAGCCCCGGTCGGGGGTGGTCGTCGGGGACGCGCAGGGCGAGGCCGCGGGAGCAGCGGCCTCGCCCACGACGCACGTCGCGGCAGCCCCGATCAAGGGCATTTGCATCGATCAAGGGCGAACGCACGTGGTTGGATCTCTTTTCCGCGTGCATTTGCCCTTGATCGGCGCAAGCGGCGCGGCGAGACGCCGTGCCGCGCTTGCCGGGCGGGGCCTGCGCGTGGATCGGAGATCAAAGCACGGGCGGTCGCCCTTGGACGGT
>NZ_JAIBNX010000148.1:19752-20679 GCF_026130045.1 Micromonospora sp. CPCC 205371 | reverse complement strand
GGCGCCCCGAGGAGCGCCTCCAACGCGTGCACGCCAAGCACGCCGCCGGCGTCATCGGCGCCGGCCGCGGCCACGGCTTCCTTCTCGCGCCCCGCCGCCTCGGCGATGGTCGACGGCGCGTGCCACTCGATCCGCGGCGGCTCGGCGAGCGGCTTGCCGCCAAATTCGGCGAGCCATGCGGCGACGAGAGCGAGGTTTTCGCGCCACTGCGATTCGGGGATCGGGGGCAGGATGTCGTCCCACAGCGAGAGGAACGTGCCGCGCAACTGAAGCCGCCCGTACGGGCGAGCCAAGAACCACATGTGCAGGTGCGCCGAGCCGTCGCCCCAGCGATTCACGTGAACCCGGGCGACGCCGTCGAGCGAGCGGACAGCGCGCTCCAGCCGGACCGTCATCACGCCGAGCTCGGCGGCCAACAGGTTGGGGAGGTCTCCCAGATCGAGGTGCGACCGGGACTCCAGGATGAGCACCATCGGTAGGCCGGTCGGGCGATCCATCGCGCGGACCCGCCACCGCTCGCTGACCCAGATGTACGCCTCATCGGGCGCACTGCACGCGGAGCAGTCGGCGGAATCCTCGCCCTTGCGTGGGGGCTCCGTCTCGACCGGATCGTCGAGTTGCTTCACCCGCAGATCGCCCTCGAACGGAAACGAGGGCCACCGCGTGAAGTCGGGGACTGAGGTGTGGGTGTCGGGCACGACGCTGACACTAACGGGTTTCTCGACCGCTGTCGTTCCCCGTTTCGGGCGGACGGCGAGGCGGTTGTCCACAGGCGACCACCTACTCCTACCGGCTGTTTCTCTGATTTTCGGCTCGACTGTGGATAAGTCCTGTGGATTAAATGGGGGGCGCGTCGGCGGCCGCCGTTTCACGTGGAACGGGGGGGGAGGGGGGGGGTGGGCTGTGAGCCACCCGGGCCGCCGGGCA
>NZ_JAIBNX010000148.1:0-19742 GCF_026130045.1 Micromonospora sp. CPCC 205371 | reverse complement strand
GCGGCCGTCGGGGTTTCACGTGAAACCGCGACGGCCGCCGTTCAAGAGGCGCGCCTGGTGGCTACTCCTCGGGCTCTACCCGCTCGACGCCGATGATGCCGACGATGCGCTCCAGGTCGTCGACCGTGGCGAACTCGATCGTGATCTTCCCCTTGTTCCGTCCGATGTCGACCTTCACTCGGGTGTCGAACCGGTCGGAGAGCCGGTCGGCCAGATCCGTGAGCGCTGGTGCGTGCGGGCGGGCTCGCCGCTTCGGGGCCGCCTTCTTGGCGGGGCCGTCGGCGATGACCATCGTCACCAGTTCCTCGGTGGCCCGTACCGAGAGGCCCTCGGCGACGATCCGGGTCGCGAGGTCTTCCTGAGCGTCGGCGTCTTCCAGGCCGAGCAGAGCCCGCGCGTGCCCGGCCGACAGCACGCCGGCCGCGACCCGCCGCTGTACCGGAGCCGGCAGGTTCAGGAGCCGGATCGTGTTCGAGATCTGCGGACGGCTCCGGCCGATGCGCCGGGCGAGTTCCTCGTGGGTCGCCCCGAACTCCTCCAGCAACTGCTGGTATGCCGCTGCCTCTTCGAGCGGGTTGAGGTTGACCCGGTGGATGTTCTCCAGGAGCGCGTCCCGGAGCATCGCGTCGTCTTTGGTCTCGCGGACGATCGCTGGGAGGCTCTCCCGGCCGACGGCCTGAGCCGCCCGGTATCGCCGCTCGCCCATGACGAGCTCGTACTTGCCGCCTTCGAGCTCGCGCACGACGATCGGCTGGAGGAGCCCGACCTCTTCGATCGAGACCTTCAGCTCCTCCAGGGCCTCCTCATCGAAGACCTGTCGGGGCTGCTTCGGGTTCGGGACGATCGCGTCGAGCGGGATCTCAGCGAATCGGGCCCCTGGCACTGGAGCGAGGTGGCTGCCCTCCGGTGCTGGCGCCTCGACCGGGGACGGCTCCGGCTGAGCGGGCTCCGACGCCTCGATCCGACCCAGCGGCGGCTCCGCCGTCGCGACTCCCGCCTGCGGCGCTCCGGTGGGGATGAGGGCGCCAAGCCCACGCCCCAGCCCGCCACGCGGACGGTTCTTCATGCCACGCCTCCCATTTTGACGCCACGCTCCGCGATCTCCTGGGCCGCCTCGAAGTAACTCGTGGCGCCCCGCGAACCGGGATCGTAGGTCATGACCGACTGCCCATAGCTCGGTGCCTCGGAGACGCGGACGTTCCGGGGGATGACCGCCTGAAGCACCTTCTCGCCGAAGTGGTTCCGGACGTCCTGCTCGACCGCGTCCGCGAGGCGGGTCCGGCGGTCGTACATCGTGAGCAGGATCGTGGAGACGTCGAGCGTCGGGTTCAGGTGCTGGCGTACCAGGTTGATGTTGTTGATGAGCTGGTTCAGACCCTCGAGTGCGTAGTACTCGCACTGGATCGGGATCAGCACCTCCTGAGCCGCCACCAACGCGTTGACCGTGAGCAGGCCGAGCGAGGGCGGGCAGTCGATGAAGACGTAGTCGAACTTCTCCGGGTGCCCGGTGATGGCCCGGGACAGCCGGGACTCGCGAGCCACGACCGAGACCAGCTCGATCTCGGCGCCGGCGAGGTCGATGGTCGCCGGTACGCACCAGAGGTTGGGGATACCTTCGACCGCCTGGGCCACCTCAGCGAGTGGCACGTTGTCGATCAAGCAGTCGTAGACGTCTGGGATACCGGCGTGGTGCGGCACGTTCAGCCCGGTCGAGGCGTTGCCTTGCGGGTCCAGGTCGACCACCAGGACCCGGTTGCCATGCAGGGCGAGCGCCACCGCCAAGTTCACAGTGGTCGTGGTCTTACCCACGCCGCCCTTCTGGTTCGCTACGCACATGATCCTTGACCGGGCCGGGCGAGGCATGGTCACCTCTCCACTCGGATTAAGGATCTGCACGGCACGCATTGCCTCCATAGCCAACGGGGGATCTTCCTCTTCACGCGATGTGGTTTCACGTGAAACGTACGCGTCAGTCGCGCCTTCGTCAGCCAACGGTCCCGGTGCGGGCACGGGCGTGTCGGATCTGGGGGCCGTTGCGGGCGCCGGAGCCGTACCCACGGCCGGCTGCGGCCGCGGTGCGGGCCGGCGCGAATCCGGCTCTGGTAGCTGCGGCGGAGGCTGCCCGGGCAACTGTCCGGGTGCTTGGCCCGGAGCCTGATCGGGTGCTCTCGCTGACGCGTGAGCCGGGGCCTGCGGCGCCGGCGGAGGGGTGGGCAAGGGCCCAGGCTGAGGCTGTGACGAGGCCCCGCGCGGCTGTGGAACGGCGAACGGGTCGCCGTCACCGCCCCGAGACGGGGAGCCCGGCCCTGCCGCCTGGGTCGCCCCGCGCCCCACGGACCAGCCCTCGTACTCGGTTTCACGTGAAACAGCGGCACCATTGGGCCCGTAGCCGCCTGGCTGGCTCAGCCGAGAGTCGTCGTACCTACCGTAGTCATGCACCGTGTCATCCCTGCCCGCTTCGGATGGATCGGCAAACTCGCGCGGTCAGCCTACGGCCGATGAGCGAAAGAGGCCATTGGTGTCCGGCACATGAGCGCCACTGGCACCCGCGTGCGGTACTCAAAAAGGAGAAAGCGGACCCGCATCAGCGACGACGCGCCCGACGACTGTCCGAAGTAGACCCGGATCGGCCTGCGCGCGGCGCCTTCGAACGCCCAGACGCGACGACCCGCTCCCGGACGATCTCCACGACGGTCGCCGGTGGGTCGATCAAGCCAACGCCGCACCGCCGCACGATCGGATCGCCGCCACCCAGCCGGGTGAGCGCCTCTCGGTGCTCGGCCACCTCGTTGACCGCCGACGCGCCCTTGAGCGCGAGCAGTCGCCCACCGACCGCGGCCAGCGGAAGGCACCATCGTCCGAGCCGGTCGAGCGGTGCCACGGCACGCGCCGTCACGACGTCGGCCGGCGGGCGCTCCTGGCACTCCTCAGCGCGCGCCCGAACCACCGTGACCGACCCATCCAGGCCGAGCGCGGTCACCGCTTCGGTCAGGAATGACACGCGCCGCGCCAACGGCTCGACGAGGGTGACGGTCAGATCCGGCCGGGCGATGGCGAGCACGATGCCAGGCAGGCCGGCTCCGGAACCGACGTCGACCACCGCCGCCCCATGCGGGATCAGCTCCACCACGGCCGCGCAGTTGAGCAGGTGCCGGTCCCAAAGACGCGGCGCCTCCCGGGGACCGATCAGGCCACGGACGACGCCATCGGTGGCGAGGAGGCCCGCGTACTCCGCAGCGAGGTCGGGCCGGTCGGCGAAGAGCGCCTCGGCCGCTGGACGGAACTCCGCTGGAACAGGCAATGGCCCGGGCGGCGGACCACCCGGGCCGTGTACTGGCTCGTTGACCACGTCAGTCGACGGGGCGTACGACGATCCGCCGGTTGGGCTCGACGCCCTCCGACTCGCTTTCCACGCCCGCGATCGCGTTGACCACGTCGTGCACGCACTTGCGCTCGAACGCCGACATCGTCTCCAGGCGCACGGGCTCGCCGAACTCCTTGACCTTCTCGACCGCGTTCTTGGCGACCGCGGCGAGCTCCTTGCGCCGGGTGGCGCGATAGCCGCCGACGTCGAGCAGCAGCCGGCTCGGGGTGCCGGTCTGGCGGAAGACCGCCAGCCGGGTCAGCTCCTGGAGCGCCTCCAACGTTGCACCGCGCTGCCCGACGAGCGGCTGAAGCCGCCCGCCGACGACCTCAACGACCGGCCGGCCGCTGGAGACCAGCTCGTCGATGTCGCCGTCGTAGTCGAGGATGTCCAGCAGGCCCTCTACGTAGTCCGCGGCGATCTCGCTCTGCCGGAAGAGGTCCGAGTCGCTCGTGCCGTTCGCCGACGCCTCCTTCGCCTCGTCCAGCTCGTCGTCCTGCTCGTCCAGCTCGTCGTCCTGCGCCGCCTCGGTGCCCGCCACCCCCTCGTCGAGGGCCTGTCCCGTCTGGGGAACGCTGGTGCCCGTCCCGGTGTCATCCCCGTACTCCCTCGCCCGGCCCGTCTCCGGTCCGGTGGTTTCCCGTGGCCGCCGGTGGTGGCCGGCGTGCCGCGGGCACGTCTTCCGTGTGCCTCGCGAAGGTCGCGATCAGGGGAGCGCCGCGGTGCCCGCCGGCGGCGTCGACGGCGGGCACGGTCGCGTCAGCCCTGGCGCTTCGCGGGGCGCCCCTTCTTCGGGTTGACCGGCTTGGCGCCGGGCCGCGGTGCGAGGGCCTTGCCGTCGACAGCCGGCTTGCTCTCCGGCTTGTCCTTGTCGCCCTTGCCGCGGCTGGCGACGCCGGGCTTGGTGCTGGCGGCCTTTCGCGCGGCCGGGCCGGGCACCGGCTTGCCGTTCTTGCCCGTCATCACCGGCGGCGGGTACTTGCGCAGCACCCACTGCTGCTGGCCGAGGGTGAAGAGGTTGTTCGTGACCCAGTAGATGATCACGCCGATCGGGAAGATCGCGCCGGAGATGAGCAGTGACGCCGGGATGCCGTAGAGCATCAGCCGCTGGATCATCCGCTGCTGCGGGTCTTCGGCCCAGCCGGTCTTGAGGATCATCTGGCGGCTGGTCAGGTAGGTGGTCGCGATCATGATCAAGACCAGGATGCCGGCGATCACCTTGACGGTGGTGCCGTTGGCTCCCATGTCGGTCAGTTCCTGGGAGGAAGAACCGAACTTGCTGGCGATCGGCGCGGTGAAGAGCTTCGCGACCGACGCGCTGTCGAACTGGTCGGCCGTCCAGCCGTACAGCGTCTTGGCGTTCTCGCCCTTGTTCGGGTTGAGCCGGCGGAGCACGTGGAACAGACCGAGGAAGACCGGGATCTGGAGGAACATGGGCAAGCAGCCCATGAGCGGGTTGGCCTTTTCCTTCCGGTACAGCTCCATCATTTCTTTCTGGAGCGTTTCCCGGTCACCCTTGTGCTTCTCCTGCAGCGCCTTGACCTGCGGCTGGAGCGCCTGCATGGCCCGCTGCGACTTGATCTGCTTCACGAAGACCGGGAAGAGGATCACCCGGACAGTGACCACTAGGAAGAAGATCGCGAGAATCCAGGCCCAGTTAGTCCCCAGCACCGTGTCTTCGGGCACGCCAATGGCGTCCCAGATCGAGTGCCAGGACAGCAGGATCCACGAGATCCCCCAGTAGATCCAGTCGAGACTCAATTCGGAGCTCCAGTCACGTCGGCAGGTCGGCGTCGGTTCGGCGCGGGTACCGGGTCGTACCCGCCGGGATGGAATGGATGGCAGCGCAACAGCCGCCAGACCGCGAGGCGGGACCCCCGGAGGGCGCCGTGCGTCGTGATCGCCTCAAGGGCGTACGCGCTGCACGACGGGTAGAACCGACAGCGGGCCGGCAGTGCCGGGCTTATCCAACGACGGTACGCGATGACGAGCGCGGCCAGCATTCGGGCCGCACCCCTGGGCTTACTCACGGCGCCCCCCGGAGGTGCGTGCCGGCCTGCGGGGGGAGCGGGCCGCAGCGAGCGCGGCGTCGAGGTCGGTGCCCAACCGCGTGTACGGCTGGTCGGCGGCGGCCGGCAGCGCGCGGACCACCAGGGTGCTGCCCGGCGGCAGATCGGCCAGCCGGTCGCGCACCAGGTGGCGCAGCCGGCGCCGGACCGTGTTACGCGTCACGGCGCCGCCGACGGTCTTGGACACGACAAAGCCGGCGCGGACCGGAAGGACTCCGGAACGCACCGGCTCGTCAGGCTCTGCGAACTCGGCGGGGACGGTCAGGTGGACGACGACGGAACCTCGACCGGCACGCCGCCCTGTGCGGATGGTGCTGGCGAAGTCGTTACTGCGCCGAAGCCGATGCGCCGTGGCCAGCACGGCTGCCTCACCCTCCGGGCCACCCGTGCGGCTCAGGCCGACAGGCGGGCCCGCCCCTTGGAACGGCGAGCGGAGACAATGGCGCGGCCGGCACGGGTGCGCATACGCAGCCGGAAACCGTGGGTCTTGGCACGCCGGCGGTTGTTCGGCTGATAGGTGCGCTTGCTCACGTCAGTATCTCCGTCTTCGTTGCGATCGTGGGCTCGGCCGAGCAAGACTGGCCGAGCACAGCATGCTCCGCCGGGCGACGGAGCAGCCGCTCAAGCTTACGCATGCCAATAATGATCGTCAAACACGGCCGGGCGGACACGCCGTACCCGACGGATCACTCCATGCGCTGGGCCCAATGCACCGTTTAGCAGCCTCCGAGAACGAACCGGTGTGGACAACGGTTGAAGGGTTGTGGACAACGCTGTTAGCGTGCCCGATTGCCGGTCGGCGTCAGGGGGTTTCTGTCGCCACATATCGGTGCAAAACCGGGCGAGGTGGTCAGTCGTTCGGCACGGTGTGGTCGCAGTAGCGTCACCGCAGGCCGAACAAAATCTGGCGCGCTTCAGGCGGGGGAGCCACAAACGGTCGGTACACAGGCTGTGGACAAGTTGTGGACAACGAACCGCGGCGATGACCGGGGTGTGACTCGGAGGCGAAGGGGGTGGCGCGACGGTGGCTGACAACGACCTGGCCGTGGTCTGGATGGCGGCGACCGAAGAGCTGGCCGACGAGATCGTCTCGGCACAGCAGCGCGCCTACCTCCGGCTGACCCGGCTGGGCGCCATCGTCGAAGACATCGCCCTGCTGTCGGTGCCGGACGCGTTCACCCGTGACGTGATCGAGTCCCGGCTCCGCCCCGCGATCACCGACGCCCTCTCCCGCAGGCTGGGCCGGCCCATCCAGGTCGCGGTGACGATCCGGCCGCCGGAAGACGGGCAGGGTCGCCCCTCCGGCACGCTCTACGGCAGCCCCGCGAGCGGCCCGGTCGTCGACGACAGTTTCGCGGAGCAGCCCACTGGCTCGGCGCAGAAGTCCGCGCCGGCATCCGTGTCAGCGGCGGCGGCCGTACCAGTCAATATGGACCCACGGCAGGACCAGGAGCCGCTCTTCGCCGCTCCACCCGCCAACCCGCGCACCGAGGCGCCGCCGGCCGACCCGTACGCCTATCAAGCCGACCTCCGCGAGCCCGACCGGTACCCGGAATTGAGTAGCCGTGACGAGCCGACAGGTGAGCTGCGTCACATTGAGGCTTCGGACAGCGGACCTGGGCGAGCCGCGGCGCACCCCGACCGTGGCACTGCCGTGGGCGACCAGCCTGGCCCGGCGCATCCCGAAAGGCGTCCCGGCACGGGCCACGGTCCGGGTGGGGAGACCGGCGGCAACCGGCTCAACCCGAAGTACATGTTCGAGACGTTCGTCATCGGGTCGTCCAACCGGTTCGCGCACGCCGCCTCGGTGGCGGTCGCGGAGTCACCGGCCAAGGCATACAACCCGCTGTTCATCTACGGCAGCTCCGGGTTGGGCAAGACTCACCTGCTACACGCGATCGGTCATTACGCGACCACCCTCGGCAATGCGCGCTCGGTGCGGTACGTCTCCACGGAAGAGTTCACCAACGACTTCATCAACTCGCTGCGGGACGACAAGACGAGCGCGTTCCAGCGGCGGTATCGGGATGTGGACATCCTCCTGATCGACGACATCCAGTTCCTGGAAAACCGGGAGCGGACCCAGGAGGAGTTCTTCCACACCTTCAATACGCTGCACAACGCGAACAAGCAGATCGTCATCACGTCCGACCGGTCGCCGAAGCAACTGGCCACGCTCGAAGACCGGCTGCGTACGCGGTTCGAGTGGGGCCTGCTCGCCGACATCCAGCCGCCCGACCTGGAGACACGGATCGCGATCCTCCAGAAGAAGGCCGCGCAGGAACGGCTGTTCGCGCCGCCCGAGGTGCTCGAGTTCATCGCGTCGCGGATCTCCAACTCGATCCGCGAACTCGAAGGCGCACTCATCCGGGTGACGGCGTTCGCGTCGCTCACCCGGTCACCTGTGGAACTGTCGCTCGCCGAGGAAGTGCTGCGCGACTTCATCCCGGACGGCTCGGGCCCGGAGATCACGGCCGACCAGATCATGGTGTCCACGGCCGACTACTTCGGCGTGAGCCTGGAAGACCTGCGCGGGCATTCCCGCTCGCGGGTGCTCGTCAACGCCCGCCAGGTCGCCATGTACCTCTGCCGCGAGCTGACCGACCTGTCCCTGCCCCGCATCGGGCAGGCCTTCGGCGGCCGCGATCACACCACCGTCATGCACGCAGACCGGAAGATCCGCCAGCAGATGGCGGAGCGTCGCTCGCTGTACAACCAGATCGCCGAGCTGACCAACCGGATCAAGCAGAACTCCTGACATCTCTTCCTGACAGGAGTTGTCCACAGGCTGTGGACAACTCCTGTGGGAACTGCTGTGGACGTGTACGGCAGGTAACGAGTTTGTCCACTGGCAAGGTCGCAACTGTGTACGGCGTGTTGAAGGTTCTGGGGAAAACTCGTTGGGGGGACGGCGCCACGCTTCCCACAGCTGGGGAGAAACCCGGGGGATAGCCGGTGGATTACCGGTGGATAGCGGTGGACAAACCTTGGTAGATCGCGAAGCTGTGGACCGGGAGGCCACTTTGGGGCCCGGTTCTCCACACCTCGCCCACCCGTGGATAACCTCGTGACCAGCACAGACTCCGGCTCTCCACAGAACCCACAGGACCGATGAAGACGATGAGTCTGTTCCTCTAAGAAGGTTCCAAACCCAATCACCACCGTGGGGAAAACCAAACGTGCCAAACCCCTGGGGTCGGCGCACGCGATCAAGCAGGGAGCCCCTATCGTCGTGAGGGGTTCTGCTCACCAGTCGACGCGGAGGCACAGGCATGAAGTTCCGAGTCGAGCGCGACGCGCTCGCCGATGCTGTGGCGTGGACAGCGAAAAGCCTTCCCAACCGGCCCTCGGTGCCGGTACTTGCCGGAGTGATGCTGCGGGTCACCGATGGCCAGCTCGGCGTCTCCGGCTTTGACTACGAGGTGTCGAGCCAGGTCAGCGTCGAGGTTCAGGGAGACGCCGACGGGGCGGCCCTGGTCTCGGGCCGGCTGCTCGCTGAGATCACCAAGGCGCTGCCGGCAAAGCCCGTCGACATCGCCGCCGTCGGTGCCCATCTCGAACTGGTCTGCGGCAGCGCGCGGTTCACCCTGCCCACCATGCCGGTCGAGGACTATCCGACCCTCCCGGAGATGCCGGCCAGCGCCGGCACGGTCGACGCCGCCGCGTTCGCCGCAGCCGTCGCGCAGGTGGCGGTCGCTGCCGGCCGTGACGAGACGCTGCCGATGATGACCGGCGTCCGCATCGAGCTGAACGGCAGCACCATCGCCATGCTCGCCACCGACCGGTACCGCCTCGCGATGCGCGAGATGCAGTGGCGCCCTGACGACCCCGAGATCAGCCTCAACGCGCTCGTGCCAGCGCGCACCCTCGCCGACACCGCCAAGACCCTCGGCCCGCTGGGTGGCGACGTGACGCTCGCCCTCGCGCACGGCGGCGCCGGCGAAGGTATGATCGGCTTCGCGGGCGGCACCCGGCGCACCACCAGCCGGCTGCTCGACGGCGCCAACTACCCGCCGGTGCGCTCGCTCTTCCCGGCCTCGCACAACGCCGAGGCCCGCGTGACGGTGGCATCCCTCAACGAGGTCGTCCGCCGCGTCGCGCTGGTCGCCGACCGCACCACCCCGGTGCTGCTGAGCTTCAGCGACGAGGGCCTGGTGGTCGAGGCGGGCGGCACCGAGGAGGCGCGGGCCAGCGAAGCCATGGAGGCCACGTTCAGCGGCGAGTCGCTGACCATCGGCTTCAACCCGCAGTACCTGCTCGACGGGCTCGCCGCCGTGGGCTCGCAGAACGCTGTGCTGTCGTTCGTCGACGCGTTCAAGCCTGCCGTGATCTCGCCGGCGGGTGATGATGGTGAGATCATTCCGGGCTACCGGTATCTGATCATGCCAATCCGGGTAACCCGCTGAGGGGCGGTTCAGCGGGCAGCCCGGAAAGCAAGGGGGACGCGACAATGCAGCTAGGGCTGGTGGGGCTCGGCCGGATGGGCGGCAACATGCGTGGGCGACTGCGCGCCGCCGGGCACGAGGTCATCGGATATGACCGCAATCCGGAGGTCAGCGACGTCGAGAGCATGGCCGGGCTCGTCGAGCGGCTGCCGTCGCCACGGGTCGTCTGGGTGATGGTGCCGGCCGGCGTGACCGACGCGACGATCGACGAGCTGTCCGGGTTGCTCAGCGACGGCGACCTGATCATCGACGGGGGCAATTCGCGCTTCAGCGACGACGCACCGCGTGCCGAGCGCCTCGGCAAGCTCGGCATCGGATACATGGACGTCGGCGTCTCCGGCGGCGTCTGGGGGCTGGAAAACGGGTACGCCCTGATGGTGGGCGGCGATGCCGAGCATGTGACCCGGCTCGCCCCGATCTTCGAGGCGCTCAAGCCGGAGGGGCAGTTCGGCTTCGTGCACGCCGGGCCGGTCGGTGCCGGGCACTACGCGAAGATGGTCCACAATGGCATCGAGTACGGGCTGATGCACGCGTACGCCGAGGGGTACGAGCTGCTGACCAAGTCGGAGCTGATCACCGACGTGCCCGGAGTCATCAAGTCGTGGCGGGAGGGCTCGGTCGTCGAGTCGTGGCTGCTCGACCTGCTCGATAGGGCGCTCGACGCCGACCCAGAGCTCGCTGCTCTGAGCGGCTACACGGAAGACACCGGCGAGGGGCGGTGGACCGTCGAAGAGGCGATCCGCCTCGCCGTGCCGATGAACGTGATCGCCGCGTCGCTGTTCGCCAGGTTCGTGTCCCGCCAAGACGACTCGCCCGCGATGAAGGCGGTGGCCGCACTGCGCAACCAATTCGGCGGCCACGCGGTCCGCAAGTCCTCGTAACGCATGTACGTCCGCCGGCTGGAACTCGTCAACTTCCGCTCGTACGAGCGGGTGGAGGTCGACTTCGAGCCGGGCGGATCGGTGCTCGTCGGGGCGAACGGCGTCGGCAAGACCAACCTGGTCGAAGCGTTGGGCTATGTGGCGACCCTGGGAAGTCACCGGGTCGCCACCGACGCCCCACTGGTACGGGCCGGCGCGGAGTCGGCCGTCATCCGGTGCGCGATCGTCCACGATGGACGTGAGCTGCTGGTCGAGCTGGAGATCGTGCCGGGCCGCGCCAACCGGGCCCGGATCGGCCGGTCGCCCGCGCGCCGGGCACGCGACGTGCTGGGCGCGCTGCGGCTGGTGCTCTTCGCCCCCGAAGACCTGGAACTGGTGCGCGGCGACCCTTCCGAGCGCCGGAAGTACGTCGACGACCTGCTGGTTGCGAGGTTGCCGCGGTACGCCGGGGTGCGTGCCGACTACGAGCGGGTCGTCAAGCAGCGCAACGCTTTGCTGCGTACGGCATACCTCGCGCGCAAGACCGGTGGGACCCGCGGTGGCGACCTGTCCACATTGGACGTGTGGGACACGCACCTGGCCAGGCACGGCGCCGAGCTGCTGGCCGGCCGGCTGGAGCTGGTCGCCGCGCTCGCACCGCACGTCGCGAAGGCGTACGACGCGGTGGCGGCCGGCAAGGGCGCGGCAGCCATGACATACAAGGCTTCCGTGCCCGTGGAGGCGCCAGATCGCGCCGCGATCGAAGCCGCTCTGGCCGCCGCGCTCACCGATGCGCGTTCGTCCGAAGTGGAGCGTGGGGTCACGCTCGTCGGCCCGCACCGCGACGATGTCACGCTGATGCTGGGAGAGCTGCCGGCCAAGGGATACGCGAGCCACGGCGAGTGCTGGTCGTACGCTCTGGCGTTGCGGCTGGCCGCGTACGACCTGCTGCGCGCCGACGGCATCGAGCCGGTGCTGGTGCTCGACGACGTCTTCGCCGAGCTCGACGCCGGTCGGCGGGCCCGTCTGGCAGACCTGGTGGGTCAGGCCAGCCAGTTGCTGGTCACCTGCGCGGTGCCCGAAGACGTGCCGGAAGCCTTGCGTGGCAGCCGATACACGGTGTCGGAGGGCGGTGTCGAGCGTGTCCACTGAGGATGCACAGGACAAGGCCGGTCCCGAGCTTGCCCGAGCGGTACTGGACGCGGCACGAGCCAGGCGTCAGGCGGCCGCGGCGCATCGGCGTACCAAATCGGCTGACGGAGAAGCGGACCAGGCGGCCGCCGGCGGCGCGCCCGCCCGCCGGCGACGGCGCGGCTATTCCGGCCCGGGGCCCGATCCGCGCGACCCGCAGAAGTTCGGCGACGTGCTCGATAGGCTGGTCAAGGCGCGGGGCTGGCAGGGGCCGACGGCCGAGGCGACCGTCTTCGGCGCGTGGGAGCGCGTCGTCGGGCCAGACGTCGCCAAGCACAGCCGCCCGATCAAGCTCGACAATGGCGAGCTGACCGTGGAGGCGGAATCTACGGCGTGGGCGACCCAGATGCGGCTGCTCGCCGCTTCGCTGCTGCAGCGGATCGCCGTCGAGGTCGGCCATGACGTGGTACGCAAGTTGCACATTCGCGGCCCCGCCGCACCTTCCTGGTCCCGAGGACCGCGGCGGGTGCGGGGGCGCGGCCCGCGGGATACGTACGGCTGACCACCGCGAGGCAGCGCACGTCGTGGCCGTGCAGCCAGGCAAGCGCCATGCCGGCCGCCATAGCGGCGATCGCGGCCGCCGCTCCCGCGAGCACGAGCGTCAGCCGCGCACCGGCGTGCTCGGCGAGCCACCCGAGCAGCGGCGCACCCGCGGCCGTGGCGACCGAGCTCGTCACCGCCAGCGCGGCCAGCACGCGCCCGCGCATGTCCTCGCGGGTGTCGAGCTGCACCCGCGCCGAAACGGTGGTGTCGATGAGGATGGCGCCCGCCGCGATCGGCAGGATCAGCGCGCCGAAGGTCCACACGCCGGGCGCGAGGCCCGCGACCATCTGGAGCACGCTCGCCATCAGGCCAGCCCCGACCAGCGTGCGGTACCCGAGTCTGCCGCGCCGCGCGGCGGCGAACCCGCCGATCACCGTGCCCAGCGCGAACACCGTCGACAATGCGCCGTAGCCAGCGGCGCCGGCCGCCAGCGGTCCGTTGCTCATCGCGGCCATCGTGACCTGGTAGTTGCGGCCGAAGCTGCCGAGCACGAACGACAGCGCCAGCGCGGTGAGCACGACGGGCTGCCGCAGGAGGTACCGGAACCCGGCCCGTACGCCACCGCCGCCGCTCGGTGGCTCAGGGACCGCCGCACGCCGCGCGTGCACGGCGAGCAGCGCGCCGACCACCGCGACGAAGCTGACCGCGTTGATGGCGAACAGCGGCGCGGTTCCGACGACGGCGACCAGCAGGCCGCCCGCGCTCATGCCGAGGATGCGGCCAGACGAGCTGACGAGCGAGCCCAGCGCGAGCGCGTTGCCGAGCGTCTCCCGGTCGACCAGGAGCGCGTTGAAGCGACCCATGATCGGGCCCTCGACCGCCGAGACGACGCCTCCGGCGAATGAGATCGCGTAGACGAGGCCGAGGCCGCCAGCTGACTTCCAGGCGATCACGGCGAGGGCCGCCGCCAGCGCGGCGTGCGCGAGCTGGCTCGCGATCAGCAGGCGGCGGGCCGGCAGGCGGTCGGCGAGCGCGCCGCCCCACGAGCTGAGCAGCAGTACCGGTAGAGCCTGGAGCAGCACCGCGAAGCCCACGCGGGTCGCCGATCCCGTCTGGGCGAGGACGTACCAGTTGACCCCGAGCACCTGCATCCATGTACCCGTGACCGAAACGAACCCCGCACCGGTCCAGATCCGGTAGTCGCGCTGGCGCAGGGCGGCGAACGTCGTGCCCATGTGGCGCGACACCTCCGTGACTCTCCGTGACCACCGACTGTCGGTGGCGACGGGCAAGTCTGGCCGTCGCTCCGGTCGTTTGCCTCCTGTCGGTGAGGGAGTTCACGCAGCTCAGAAGGGCGATGGGCCGTATGGAGGAGGTGTGAGAAGACGATCGTTCTCAGAAATCGGCGTAGACGGCAAAACCGCGATCTGCACACCGTCTGTAAAAACGCGACAGCACGCCGAGCTCGGATCGGGAGAAGCTCCACTGCGGGGCCCCGCCCGATTCGTCGCGAAGCGCGTCGAGCCGGGTCTCCAGCCAACGAAGCTGCTGGTCGGCGAGGCGCCCGCCGGCGAGCGCCCCTCTGAGCACATCGGCGACGGTGTCGAACGTGACGGCCTCGCCGAGGTCGCGGTGGCTCTCGACGAACCGCTCCAGCCCGCCGGCGACCCAGGCGCAGCCGTCGGGGTCGATCACCGGGTCTTCGTCTTCGCTGGCCGCCTCTGTGGCGTACAGCACACCGTCGAGTCCGAGCAGCAGGTCGACCAGCTCCGTGTACGCCGTCGCCCGCACCGTGCCCGTCTTCGCGATGTGCCCGGCCAGCGCTGCGGTGGGCGCCGAGACGTCCGGATCATCCGCGAGCGTGGCGAAGTCGACGAAGGCGGCCGGGGCAACCGGCTCGTAGAACCGGCCGGTACGCGGCCATTGCACGGCAACGTTGTCCAGCCCCATGAGGGGTCACCCTTTCTTGTAGCGCAGCGCGACCGCGCCCTCATTCTGCTCTGGGCGCACGGTCCTTCAAACGGCGCCGGGCAAAATTACGACACGGTGAGCCGTTTGCGCTATCCCCGTCCACGCGGGCGTGCCCTTCGAGCACTCGCACGGCCTGTGCGTGTGGGGGGAGTCGCGCCCGCAGCGGTTCGGCCCGCTATGAACCTCTGAGGCGGCCGCGAGGGGGTGCCGTGCACCCGTTCCGTCGGTTTCGCACAGTAAGATTGAAGAGATGTGGATGCCGCCCCGGCGCGGTGTCCCGGTGAACGTGATCCGCGGGCGACCGCGGTGACGGGTGCGCCCGCCCTCGGTGGTGCGCGCCCGCCGCCGTGACCTGCCCGCCTACCCGCGCCTCCCCGCGCCCATTGGGTGCTGGACGGCGCGAGAAAGTGGCCAAGGGTGGCAGCGCAGAAGAAGCAGGAATACGGCGCCGAGCAGATCACCGTGCTGGAGGGCCTGGAGGCGGTTCGCAAGCGTCCAGGCATGTACATCGGATCCACCGGCGAACGTGGCCTGCACCACCTGGTCCAGGAGGTCGTCGACAACGCAGTCGACGAGGCGATGGCCGGCTACTGCGACACCATCGACGTGATCCTGCTCGCCGACGGCGGCGTGCGGGTGATCGACAACGGCCGGGGCTTCCCGGTCGACCTGCACCCGAAGCTCAAGAAGCCGGGCGTCGAGGTGGCGCTCACCGTGCTGCACGCGGGCGGCAAGTTCGACGGCAAGGCGTACGCGGTGTCCGGCGGCCTGCACGGCGTCGGCGTCTCGGTCGTCAACGCGCTCTCCAGCAAGATGGAGCTGGAGATCTGGAAGAACGGCTTCACCTACCGGCAGAGCTACCGCGACTCCAAGCCCACTCCGCTGGAGAAGGGCGAGCAGACCAACCGCAGCGGCTCCTCGGTCGCCTTCTGGCCCGACCCGGACGTGTTCGAGACCACCGAGTTCTCCTTCGAGACCATCTACCGCCGGCTCCAGGAGATGGCGTTCCTCAACCGTGGGCTGACCATCCATCTGCGCGACGAGCGCGCCACGGACGACGAGGGCAAGACGCGCGAGGTCACGTTCCTGTACAAGGGCGGCATCGCCGACTTCGTCCGGCACCTCAACCAGACCAAGAGCGCGATCCACAAGACGGTGGTTGAGTTCCAGGCCGAGGAGGAGGGCATGGCGGTCGAGGTCGCCATGCAGTGGAACGAGTCGTACGGCGAGTCGGTCTACACGTTCGCCAACACGATCAACACGCACGAGGGCGGCACCCACGAGGAGGGCTTCCGGGCGGCGCTGACCACGGTGGTCAACAAGTACGGCGCCGACAAGAAGCTGCTCAAGGGCGACGAGAAGCTTTCGGGTGAAGACATCCGCGAGGGGCTCGCGGCGATCATCTCGGTCAAGCTGACCAACCCTCAGTTCGAGGGCCAGACCAAGACCAAGCTTGGCAACACCCCGGTGAAGAGCTTCGTGCAGCGGGTCTGCAACGAGTGGCTGAACGACTGGCTGGAGCGCAACCCGGCCGAGGCCAAGATGATCATCCTGAAGGCCACCGCCGCGGCTCGGGCCCGCATCGCCGCCGCCCAGGCGCGCAAGCTGGCCCGCCGCAAGTCGCTGCTGGAGTCCGGCTCGATGCCGGGCAAGCTGGCCGACTGCCAGTCGACCGACCCGCGCGAGTCGGAGATGTTCATCGTCGAGGGCGACTCGGCGGGTGGCTCGGCCAAGCAGGGCCGCGACCCGCGCACGCAGGCGATCCTTCCGATCCGCGGCAAGATCCTCAACGTCGAGAAGGCCCGCATCGACCGGGTCCTGAAGAACAACGAGGTCCAGGCGCTGATCACGGCGCTGGGCACGGGCGTGCACGAGGACTTCGACATCGAGAAGCTGCGGTACCACAAGGTCATCCTGATGGCCGACGCCGACGTCGACGGCCAGCACATCCAGACGCTGCTGCTCACGCTGCTCTTCCGGTTCATGCGGCCGCTCGTCGAGCTGGGCCACGTCTACCTGGCCGCGCCGCCGCTCTACAAGATCAAGTGGAACAAGAAGGGCGACGACGCGCAGTACGCGTACTCCGACCGGGAACGCGACGGTCTGATCCGTCTGCGGCAGGAGAAGAAGCCCAACGCCAAGCCCGACGACATCCAGCGGTTCAAGGGTCTGGGCGAGATGAACTATCCCGAGTTGTGGGATACGACGATGAATCCGGCCACCCGTACGCTGCGGCAGGTGACGCTCGACGACGCCGCAACCGCAGACGAGCTTTTCAGCGTCCTCATGGGTGAAGACGTAGAGGCTCGCCGGTCGTTCATCCAGCGCAACGCCAAGGACGTGCGCTTCCTGGACATCTGAGACCCTGCACAGGGTTTTCCACAGCTTTTGCGGTTTCCACAGCCGTTATCCACAGGCGAATGCGGCTTTTGATCTGATACGAGGTTTACTGTGACGGACACTCCATTCGAAGACGAGACCGACCAGGCCGACCAGCCAGGCCAGCAGCGCCTCCGCGTCGAACCGGTCGGGCTCGAGGTGGAGATGCAGCGTTCGTACCTCGACTACGCGATGAGCGTGATCGTCGGGCGGGCGCTGCCGGACGTGCGGGACGGCCTCAAGCCGGTGCACCGCAAGATCCTGTACGCGATGTACGACTCGGGGTACCGGCCCGACCGCGGGTACGTGAAGTGTTCCCGCGTCGTCGGTGACGTCATGGGTCAGTTCCACCCGCACGGCGACTCCGCCATCTACGACGCCCTCGTCCGGATGGCGCAGCCGTGGTCGCTGCGGTACCCGCTCGTCGATGGCAACGGCAACTTCGGGTCGCCCGGTAACGACCCCGCCGCCGCCATGCGTTACACAGAATGCAAGCTCGACCCGCTGGCCATGGAGATGCTGCGGGACATCGACGAAGACACCGTCGACATGCAGGACAACTACGACGGCCGGGCCAAGGAGCCCACGATCCTGCCGTCGCGCATCCCCAACCTGCTGATCAACGGCTCCGAGGGCATCGCGGTCGGCATGGCCACCAAGATTCCGCCGCACAACCTGCGCGAGATCGCGGCCGCGGTGCAGTGGTGCCTGGAGCACCCTGAGGCGGACGAGGCCACCACGCTCGACGAGCTCACCCAGATCGTCAAGGGCCCCGACTTCCCGACCTACGGCCTCATCGTCGGCATGGCGGGCATCCAGGACGCCTACCGCACCGGGCGCGGCTCGATCCGGATGCGCGCGGTGGTCGAGGTCGACGAGGACAAGAAGGGCCGCACCTGTCTGGTCGTCACCGAGCTGCCGTACCAGGTCAACCCGGACAACCTGGCCGAGCGCATCGCCGAGCTGGTCAAGGAGGGCAAGCTCGCCGGCATCGCGGACATCCGCGACGAGTCCTCCGGCCGCACGGGCATGCGGATCGTGATCGTGCTCAAGCGCGACGCGGTGGCCAAGGTCGTGCTCAACAACCTGTACAAGCACACGCAGCTTCAGGAGACGTTCGGCGCCAACATGCTGGCGCTCGTCGACGGTGTGCCGCGCACGCTCAACCTGGCGCAGTTCATCCGGTACTACGTCGAGCACCAGATCGACGTGATCCGCAGGCGTACCGCCTTCCGCCTGCGCAAGGCCGAGGAGCGGGCGCACATCCTGCGCGGTCTGGTCAAGGCGCTCGACGCGCTCGACGAGGTCATCGCGCTGATCCGGCGCTCGCCCACGGTCGACGAGGCCCGCACCGGTCTGATCCAGCTCCTCGATATCGACGAGGTGCAGGCGACCGCGATCCTCGACATGCAGCTCCGCCGGCTCGCCGCTCTGGAGCGCCAGAAGATCATCGACGAGCTCGCGAAGATCGAGATTGAGATCGCCGATCTCAAGGACATCCTGGCGAAGCCCGAGCGGCAGCGGCGCATCGTCTCCGAGGAACTGGCCGAGATCGTCGCCAAGTGGGGCGACGACCGGCGCACCCAGATCGTGCCGTTCGACGGCGAGGTCTCCATGGAAGACCTCATCGCCCGCGAAGACGTCGTGGTGACGATCACGCGTACCGGGTACGCCAAGCGCACCAAGGTCGACCTCTACCGGTCGCAGCGGCGCGGCGGCAAGGGCGTCAGCGGCGCCAGCCTGCGGCAGGACGACATCGTCAGCCACTTCTTCGTCACGTCGACGCACTCGTGGATCTTGTTCTTCACCAACAAGGGCCGGGTCTACCGTGCCAAGGCGTACGAGCTGCCCGAGGCGAGCAGGGTGGCTAAGGGCCAGCACGTCGCCAACCTGCTCGCGTTCCAGCCTGAAGAGCACATCGCCCAGGTAATCGTCATCCCCAATTACCAGGTCGCTCCTTACCTTGTGCTCGCCACCAAGAATGGTCTCGTGAAGAAGACCCGGCTGGAGGAGTTCGACTCGAACCGCACCGGCGGAATCATCGCCATCAACCTGCGTGACGAGGACGAGTTGGTGGGCGCCGCGCTCGCCGGCCCGCAGGACGACCTGCTGCTGGTGTCGAAGAGGGCCCAGGCCATCCGGTTCAACGCCACCGACGACGCGCTGCGCCCGATGGGTCGGGCCACGTCCGGCGTCATCGGCATGCGCTTCGGCGAACAGGACGAGTTGCTCGCGATGGAGGTAGTTCGCGAGGGCTTGGATGTTTTGGTCGCTACAAATGGTGGGTACGCCAAGCGAACGCCCATCGAGGAGTACCCGGTGCAGGGGCGCGGCGGTAAGGGCGTGCTGACCGCCAAGATCACCGAGCGCCGGGGTGGGCTCGTGGGCGCTGTCGTGATCGATCCGGAAGACGAGTTGTTCGCTATCACAAGTACTGGTGGAGTTATCCGGACTCCGGTGAAGCCTGTACGCCGCACGCGCGATCGGAACACAATGGGGGTCAAGTTGATGGACCTTCCAGACGGTGTCACGATCGTGGCCATTGCTCGCAATGCCGACGAGCCCGACGAACAGGACTAGTTGATGACGGAGACACAGGCGAAGTCGGGGGTTGCGGGGACCTCGACAAACCCGGTCGATGAGGAGGCCGCCGACAGCGGCACGCCAGCGACCGGCCGCGCGGTGGTAGGCCGGGCGGCAGTCCCCGCCGAATCAGCGTCCACTTCGAAGCCGGCGTCTGGTGCGCCGTCGGATGGCAATGCCAATGCAGCGGGCAAGGGGGCCAAGGGTGCGGCCGGCACCGCGACCCCGCCGCCGCCCTCCGCGCCCCCGGCGTCTGGTTCGGCTGCCGCGCCCAAGTTCACGCGGGCGCCCGGCATGCCCCCGCCGCCGGACCAGGCGCAGACCGACGGGCGCGCCCCGGCGACGGCGGTCACCGCGACCGCCAACGCGCCGGTCAGCGCTCCGCCGGCGGGTGCCG
>NZ_JAIBNX010000147.1 GCF_026130045.1 Micromonospora sp. CPCC 205371 | reverse complement strand
TGCCGGCACGCTGGGATCCTGCCACGATGCAGCTAAGGACAGCGAACATCAACCAAGATCAGGTTTACTGAGCTGCCGATGTCGGTGCACGTGACCTTGCGGTTGGGTGACTGGCACGTTTGGAGCGTTGCAAAGCCAGGGTCCCGCCGTTACCGGTAGCGGTGGCCAGGGGCAAGGGCAATGTAGGCCATGGTGTCTTCGTTTCGTCGTGTGGATGCGGCGACGCGCCGGACGGCGCCGGGGATTCGCGGTTCATGGCGTGGCCCCGTTGGCTTGGCCGAGGATCTCGGTGGCGGCGTGTTCGCCGGATGCGATGGCGCCTTCCATGTAGCCGGGCCATTCGGCTGCGGTTTCAGTGCCGGCCCAGTGGACTGGCCCGATGGGCCGGATCCGCTCGCCGCCGAAGCGGGTGAGTGCCCCTGGCGGGCTGTAGCTGCCGTACCCGCCGCGGGTCCACGGCTCTGCCGCCCAGTCTGTAGCGTGGATGGACACCGGCGCGTTGGCGGGTTCGCCGAAGAATCCGGTGAGCGCGCGCAGCACGGCCCGGGTCTGTGCCTGCGGGTCGTCGACGTACATGTCTGCGTCGCTGCCTGCGATGAAGGCGACGAGTACGCCTGGCTGCCCCGATGGTGGGGAGTTGTCCACGACGGTCCGCACGGTCCCGTGATCGGCGAGGGCGAAGCCGTTGAGCCCGGCCGAACGCCAGAAGGGCCGCTCGTACACGACGTTCACCTTGCTGATGGAGCCCATCGGCAGGCGTTGCAGCAGCTGGTCGCGAGCGGCGGGCAGGGGTGGGGTGAAGTGCAGCCGCGCCGCCAGCGGCGGCGGGAGCGCGACAATAGCCCAGTGCGCGCCAATGATGACGTCGTCGGTGCGCACGCTGACCTGCCCCGGCTCCCAATCCACCCGCCGTACGACCTGCGCCAGCCGGACCCGCTTACCCAGATCGGCGGCCATCCGGGCCGGGATCTGCGCCGGGCCGCCGACGAAGCGGATGCTCTGCGCGTCGTCGAGTAGAGCACCGAGCGACCCAGCCGACCGCACAGCCGCCAGGAAGTCCAGCAGCGAAACCTCCTCGGGATCCGCCCCGTACACGACGCGGACGGCGAGATCCATGAACATCCGCAGTCGGCCATTGGCCGTGCGGGCGCCGACCCACGCGGCGACGGTCTGCGCGTCCAGCTCACGGGCCCGGGCCGCCCGCCACGGCGCCGCCGGCGGTAGGCCAGCGGCGAGCGAGTCGATCCTGCGGGCTAACCGGGCGTATCCGGCGAGCGTCCACCAGCCCATCGGCGGCACGGTGCCGCGGTATCGACGCACCCGCCCGGCGCTGGCCAGCACCGACACCCCGTGCGCGTAGGACGGAAAGGTAGCGATTCCGAATTCACGGGCCAGTGCGAGGATCCGCTGCTGCCCTGGCCCAGCCCACTGGCCGCCCTGCTCCACCACCTCGTCGGGGCCCGGGCCGACCGGCACGTCGAGGACGCGACCGCCCACCCGGTTGCGGGCCTCCAGCACGACGACGCTAAGGCCCGCCTGCCAAAGGCGGCGTGCCGCGGTCAGGCCAGCGAGCCCGGCCCCGACCACCACCACATCACAGGCGGCTGTATCTGGGGTCATCGGGCGCCGTCCAACATCTTCGCATACTCCTTAGTCAACTAAGTAGGCTATGGCGATGACGATAGTCTGTAGCGGTGGTTGTGGACAAGGGGTCGCGGCTGGCCCGCGGGAGCCTGAGCAGGAATACCATCCTGGATTCGGCGCTGGCGGTGGTCAGCCGCGACGGAGTCGGCCGGCTCACAATGCGGTCGCTGGCCGAAAGCCTCGGCGCCCATCCGACGTCGATGTACCGACACTTTCGCAACAAGGACGAGCTGCTCGCCGGCCTCACCGACAGGCTGCTCGACCACCTGCACATCGCGGTCGACCCCAGCGACGGATGGCGCGCGATCCTACTCAACCTCGGCGGGCAACTGCGGCAGATTCTCAACCGCCACCCCGGCGCCGTCTCGCTGCTAACCGCTGGCCCTTACTCACCCAGCGCACTGCGCCTGATCGAAACCACCCTGACCGCACTGACCCGAGCAGGCCTACCGCCACCCGACGCCGCGCAGGCGCTCCGCACCACATTCACCTACACGCTCGGCCACGCCGTCACCACAGCCGGCTCAACCGGATTCTGGACCGACCTACTCGACGCCGCGGTCCCCGCATCGGCCTATCCGACGCTCATCGGCGGCGGCTGGGCGACACAACCCGACGACGAGTTCAACGCCGGGCTACGGCTCATCCTCGACGGAACCGCCGCCACGATCCAATCCTCGACGCACCCCTAAGCACCGTTCAATCCAAGCGGGCTCGCACAGTGACGGCTGGTGGCGGACCTTGGGGTGCGCCGGGTGGCTTTGGCTACTTCGTGCGGCCCGCCGCTGAGGCCCACAGGCGTGCCCCGCTCGCGGGACGTTCAGCTCGCGAGACGGACCCGTGCCCACGCCACGATGCGTTGGGTGACCGAGCCGTCTATCGGTCTGTTGAGCTGACTCCGGTACCGCCACAGTCCCGGCGGTCCGGGGTCGCGGCGCAGCAGGTGGGTGAGATCGGATGGCACTTCGCCGTCGAAAGGGCCGGTCACGAGCCGGCCGATGCGCGCCACGTCGGCCGGGTCGACCTGGATGTCCTTGCTGCCGGTGATCGCGAGCATCGGCCGGTCGATCGTGGCCAGGTCCGGGCGTGGGTCGTGGGCCATGTACTCGCGTAGCCATCGGTCGGTGAGGCGCGAGCGTGGCATCCGGTCGTGCCGGTCGGTAGTGGACCTTCGGACGCGGTCGCGCTCGCGGGCCTGACGGCGGACCAATATCGGGCCGAACGGCCGCAGCGGCCGTGGCAGCGTGGCCGCGATCCGGTCGCTCTGCCAGGCCATCACTCGTGCGCCAGGCTGTGCGGCGCCCGCGAGTAGTACATATCCGGCGGGCGGTGCGGCGGCCCGTACGAGGTTTGCCGCGACCACGGCTCCGGTCGAGTGCCCGACGACGAAGACCCGCTCCGGGTCCACCGCAGGGTGGGCACGCAGCGCGGCGAGGGCGGCTGCGGCGTCGTCGGACTCGTCGTGGAAGCCGGTGCTCAGGTAGTCGCCGCTCGATGCGCCTACGCCCCGCTTGTCGTAGCGCAGCAGCACGTAGCCGTGGTCGGCCAGTGTCATCGCGAGCGCCCGGCCGAGTCCCAGCGCCATCCCGGGCATGGCGGAGTCGCGGTCGATCGGCCCGGAGCCGTTGATGAGCAACGCGGTCGGGTGGCGGCCGTCCCCGTCGGGTTGGGTGAGGGTGCCGGCCAGCAGTGCTCCCGCGGCCGGGATCTGGACAGTCTGCTCCCGCACCGATCCACCTTTCATTCTCACTTCTGAGAATTATCGGAGCTGAAGCTAACATTCTCGATCGTGACAATCAACGCCGAGCCGGTGCGACCCGGTCCTGGAATCGTGGAGACGGTGCTGCATCCGGTCCGGTTGCGCATCGTGCACGCGCTCGTGGACCGCGAGCTGACCGCGCGCCAGCTTGGAGCCGTACTCAGCGATGTCCCGCAGGCGTCGCTCTACCGACACGTCGGGCGTCTGGTGGATGCGGGGGTGCTGCGGGTGACACGCGAGGAGCGGGTACGCGGCGGCACGCAACGTACGTACACGGTAGTGGAATCGGCAGTCACCCTCGCCCCCCAGGACTTCGCCGCCGCCTCTCTAGCCGACCATCAGCGCTACTTCGCGGCGTTCGTCGGCGCGTTGATCGCCGGGTTCGAGCAGTACCTGCGGACCACCGGCGCCGCCCCCATCCGCGACGGCGTGGTGTACCAGCAGATCCCGGTCTGGGTCACCCCTACCGAGTCCCGCCAACTCACCGCCACGATCACCGACCTGCTACGCCCCCTGAGGGCACGGACGGGTGGCCGGCGGCGGCGCCGGACGACGTTCGCGATGGTCCTGCACCCCGACTCGGCCACGTAGCGGGACATCCGCTCATGCCGCTTCGGGAGCGCTGGTGCTGAACGCGGCCGTGACGCACCGTGAGGCATGACTGCTGCGGTCTCCCTCCACGACCGTATTGCTGATCTTCGAACGTGCACACTGGAACGGCACCCGATGAAATCGGGAATACCACCGGTCAGCACAAAGGCCAACGAATCTGCGCGTTCGCGCCGCTTCAGCACGCGGTCGAACAGTGCCTGGGCAGTGTGGAAGGTCTTATCTGCGTGGCGGTCAGTTCGCCGCGGACAGCAGTACCACGGCGAGCAGGACGGCCACCACCAGAATGATCAGAAAGGCGGCCTGGACGGCCTGCCGGCGCTCGCCGCGGCGCTGGTCCTCCAGCCACCACTCGTCCCTGGAGTTGCGGCCGACCTCGGTGTCCGTGCGCCACTCGGGCTCCAGCACGGCCGTACCCGCAGCTATCTCGTCGGCCACCCGCTGGACGTCCTCGGCGAGGTATTCCCGCGGCCCCCGGGTTGTCCCCCACGTGGTGTAGTTCTCGACGTCGCGGAACCGCACATGATTGGCGGTGATCACCGCGTCGAATCGCCACACCGCAGGCCAGGCCCGGGCTACCTCGTCACGGTTCAGGTAGCCCTCTGGCGGGTAGCGCCGGCCGGGTTCACGCTGGGCAATGATGGTGGCGACGTCCACCGGCGACGGAATCTCCATGGCAGCCCCGTTCCCGCGCGGCCAGCACGGTGAGTGCCGCTCGCCATACCGTATCGGTTCGTAGCCTAAGTGGATTATTACATGCGCGGGCGCCTCATCCGACTGCGCTTGTTCCTCCGGCCGACTCGAGTGGATAGCCCTCTGCCATGGTGACTCGCCCGGGGTGCTGGGGTGATGGCGGCAGGGGGCACCGGGGCGGGTCACTCGCCCGGAGTCTTGAGCCACAGCAGCATCTCCGCGCCCCCGCCCAGCTGACTCGGGGTACCGATCCGGCGACCGGCGGGGTTGCACCACTGGCCGTTGGAACCGTTGCCGTTACGGCTGGTGTCGATCACGAAAGGCTTGCTGAATCCGTACCGCCGCAACTCGGAGGCGACCCGGTTGCCGAAGTTGATGTTGTCGCCGGTCGGGAAGTAGTTCGACACGTTGCCCGTGGTGCGGCCAGCTGCGTAGGTGGATGAACGCGTGGGGTTAGTGCTCGTAACAAGTCCGGAGTTGATGGAAATGTTGGAGGAGTAGCGCGGGAACCCAAGGGTCGGCGAGAGTCTTCATTCTCTCGTTGACCCCTGGGTTCTCAAACGCCGGGGCGCTTTATGGCGATGAAGTATCGCCCAGGTGGGAGGGCGGACATGGTTGCCCTATGGCGGACGACGGTGGCGTCGGATTCGGCTGCTGGTAGGTGTCATTTCGTTGGATGTGGTGTTCGGGCTGGCGGCGGGGTGGGAGCCCGCAGGAGGTCTCGCCAGTGGGCGGGCCAGTTGGCCAGGGCGAGGATGCCCATGATGAGGAGGTGGGTCGGCGCGGCCCAGCTCTCGGCCGCCGGGTCGTGGTTGACGATGTGGGTGGTGACCGCGCCGGTAAGCACGAACACCAGCGTGGTGGCACCGAGGAAGCGTGTTCGTCTGTTGGGGATCACGAGCAGGACAGCGGCGACACCTTCCAGGGCGCCGACCACGAAGCGCATCCAGGACGGGTAACCCCAGTCGACGAACTTCGCGGCGTACGCCGAGCTGAAAATGGTGTCGCCGGGCCAGTACTTGGTTACGGCGCCCAGCGCGAACTCAACGGCCAGAAACCAGTACAGACCAGTCATCAAGCGCTTGGACATATTTCCTTCCGGGGAAGTCGGGCAGGGTCGGGCCTCCGCGCGGCGATTGGATCGCCGGCGGAGTCTCGTTTTCGGGTTTCAGCCCCGCAGGGTGGCGATGGCCTTCTCGATACGCCGCCGGCGGGTCTCGGGCTTCTTCGCGCTCTCGATGGCGCGCACGTGCTCGCGCTTTTGGGTGTACGCAAGGTTGTCGTACGCGGCGCGGGCGACGGGGTCGGCGTCCAGGGCTCGGGCGAAGTCGGCGGGTTCGACCACGACCCGGGGCTCGGTGTCGAGTTCCAGTTCGACCTCTACCTCGTCGCCGATCGCGACGCCTGCGGCCCGCCGGTTGGCGTTGCTGAGGCCGAGCAGGTGGCGGCCGCGCATGATGGCGATGCGGCTCTTCCAGGAATGCCCGTTGACCGTGATCGTCACTGGCGGCCGGGCGCCCCCGCCGAGCGCCTGCACCACGTCGGGCGGGACTTCTAGCCCTCGCATGGGTTCGGGTGGCTCGACGAGGGTGCGGAACTTCACGGCGTGCTCCTTGCCGATTGGTGCAGGGTTAGGAGGCGTAGGTGGTGACTTTCCACAGGTAGCCGTCCGGGTCGCTGACGTAGCCGTAGTATCCGCCCCATTGGGCGGCGGCTGCCTCCTTGACCACGCTACCGCCGGCGGTCACCGCGTTGCGGATGGTTTCGTCGACCACGTCCCGGGAGTCGGGGTTGAGGTGGAACGAGGCGCCGCGGAAGCCGGAGCCCTCCGCGGGGACGCCGGCGTCCTGAGCCGCTGCCTCCCATTCGTAGAGCGCCAGCTGTGGGGATCCCTCGCCCAGGCTGAATGAGACGAAGTTGCGGGTATCCTTGTCGATCTTGAAGCCGAGGCCTTCGGCGTAGAACTTCTTGGCGCGGTCCAGGTCCTTAACGCCGAGCATGATGGCGCTCACCGGCAGTGACACGGTCTCTCCTTGTGCTGTCGATTGGCTGGCGAACTGGTGGGCCGGACATCCGGGCTGGGCCCGGGATGTCACATCGGCGTGGGTTCGCCGGTCAATTGGTATGACAGGCCGGGACGGAGGAACGTGACAGATGATCGAGCAGGACTGGCTGAGTGAGCGGTTCGCCGAGCATCGGGACCGCTTGCACGCGGTGGCCTACCGGATGCTGCGCTCACCCAGCGATGCTGAGGACGCGGTGCAGGAGGCGTGGCTGCGGGTCAGCCGCGCCGACACCGGCCAGGTGGAGAATCCGGCCGGGTGGCTGACCACGATCGTCGCCCGGGTCTGCCTGAACATGCTGGAGGCACGCCGGGCCCGGCGTGAGGAGCCGGCCGGAGCGCTGCCACCCGAACCGGCCACCCCGCAGCCGAGCATCCACCCCACTGGCCAGGCCGACCCGGAGGACGAGGCGCTGTTGGCCGATTCGGTCGGTGTCGCGCTGATGGTGGTGCTGGACACGCTGACTCCCGCCGAGCGGCTCGCCTCCGTGTTGCATGCCGTCTCCGCCGTGTCGTTCGGCGAAACCGGCACCATCCTCGACCGCCCCCCGGCGGCGGCCCGACAGCTGGCCAGCCGGGCCCGGCGCCGGGTACAAGGCGCGGCCGCCGAAACCGACGCCGCCCGATCCCGTAAGCGGGACGTCATCACGGCCTTCCTGGCCGCCTCCCGCAACGGAGATTTCGACGCCCTACTGGAGTTGCTCGACCCGGACGCTGTGACCGGCCAGGCCCGCGGCGCCCACGCGGTCGCGGCGTTCTTTGCCGGACGAGCCCAGGCCGCCCGGCCCGCGCTGGTCAACGGCGTTCCAGCGGCCGTCTACGCACACCGCGGTCTACCAAAGGCCGTCATCAGCTTCACGATCCGCAACGAGAAGATCACCAGCATCGCCGTCGACGCCGACCCGGACCGGCTCCGCGCCCTCGACATCGTCTTTCTCAGCATCGGCACCAAGGAGCGGCGATGATTCCCCGGCAGGACGAGGTACCAGACCTGTTCTGGACTGGGCAGAACCGGCGCGACCCCGGCACCGCCAAACCGGTCGCGTTCGCCGAAGACCAGCCGCTGCTGGCGTTGCCGCGGGTCACCGATCAGCGTCTGCTTTGCGAGAACGAAGCGTGACCGGCATGGATATTAGGCTCTCGTACTGCACGCTTGCCGTCCACGACGTTGACGTGGCGGTCGGCTTTTACCGCGACGTGCTGGGCTTCCAGGTCCGCGATGACGTGGAATTCGAGGGAATGCGGTGGGTGAGCGTCAGCCCACCGGAGCAGCCCGACATGCGGATCGTCCTCGAACCGCCCGGCGTGCACCGGGGGGCCTCGCCGGCCGACCGTCAGGCGATCGCCGATCTCATGGCCAACGGCCTGCTGGGCCGTCTCGGCTTCGTGACCGACGACTGCGACGCCACCTTCGCGCACATTGAGGCTGCGGGCGCTGAAGTGATGCAAGAACCGATCGACCAGCCCTTCGGCGTCCGCGACTGCGCCTTCTGCGATCCTTCCGGAAACCTGCTGCGCTTCGCTCAAGCTCTCAGCGCCTGATGTATCAAGGGGTGGCCGTCCTGCGAACAGCACGCCGCCGGGATCAGCGAGGGCTGGTTCGGCTCTGCGAGCCACTACGGCTGAGTAGAAGATGCTGAAGGATTCTCTGGCCCAGGTCCTCGCCGTTGAGGTGCCGATCCCGAGAAGGCGGTTCACGACGGCAGGTCGTGGATGGCTGCCGTTCGGCTCGGCAACGGCCTGCATCAGATCCGCCTGAGTCGGCGGCCCCGGCGCCGGGCAAGCTGGCGTATACGGGCAGCCACCCGCGGTCATAGAGCGCCCAGGCACGGTGTTCAGCTAGTGACCCATACATCGAGTAACGCGTGTGGAAGCAGGAGCGCACGATCGGCGGCATAGCGAGCATCGGCAATCACCTCCACGGAGCCCCGATATGAGCCGCGACGTGCCTGGTCAACCACCACCCGGTCACACCGTTGGACGGGTCCCCTGCAGTCCCGGCGGCGCCAGGCCGAGAGTTGGGTCACGAACAGATTGTCTGCAACAAAACTATCTACTATCGTTACATGCATGACTGAGACCGCAACCAAATCGCAGAACCAGGACCAGGACCAGCAGGGGCGAGAGCTGGCGCAGCAGGAGCCGGGGCCGGGTGCGGGACCGGCGCCCCGGCCCCTCAGCGAGGATGAGCTATCCCAGTTGTTGCGGGCGCAGCAGTTCGGTGTGCTGGCCAGCGTGAAACGCAGCGGCCATCCGCACCTGTCCACGGTGCTTTACCACTGGGACCCCGCCGAACGTATCGTCCGGGTCTCCACGACGGCCGATCGTCTGAAGGTGCGCCAGTTGCGCCACGACCCGCACGCCGCTTTACACGTCGCCGGCCCGACTGTCTGGTCGTTCGCGGTGGCCGAAGGCGAGGCTGAGATCTCTGATGTGACCACCGTGCCCGGCGACGCGACCGGGCTGGAGCTGCTTGCCATGACGCCTGGCTTCGACAGCCCGGCCGACGAGGCGGCGTTTCTCCGACAGTTGGTGGCTGACCGCCGAGTGGTCATCCGGATTCGTGTCTCGCACCTGTACGGCACGGCGCTGGATTTCGCCTAGCCGGCTCCCCATCCGGGCGATGAGCACCGGCCGAATGGCCAGCGAGCCTAGATCAGGTGCATTCACGATCGACGTCGCGTTCGGCGCAACCGGCGCAGGCACTCGTTGCGCACAATGCGGAACATCCACGACGACAGCGCGGTGATCGACCGGAACGTGCCGACGTTGCGGAACACTATGAGCAGTGCCTCCTGCGGCGACGCGCACAGCGTGTGGGCAAAGTGCAGAACGTGCCCACGGGTGTTCGCGACCAGCGCCGTCAGCGACTCGACGTGGCCGTCCCGGGCGGCGACCAGTTGTGCGCTGGCCCACTCGGCACCGCTCGTGCCCTGCCCTCCTGTTGTCAGAGTCACGGCTTGGACGAGCGTCCGGGAAGTCTGCGGCGGGTGTGCGCTGTCCTGGTTACGGTGGCCGCGATTGGACTTCTAGCCGGTGGGGAGTGCTCCGGCGACGATGAGCGCACCGGCACCGGCGGTCTGGCATTACCACGAGCCGACGAGCTCAGTGGGAGCTGGTCTGAAACGGCGCCGTGGATGAGCCTGGCCCGCCATTGCTGTTGTTCGCTGGTGGGGCGGACCAGGTTGTCCATCTGGGCAATCACGGCCTGCGGATCGGTGGCCGAGATCCGCTGGAGGTACCTGCTATCGGGGTACTTGTCGAAGAAGCGTTCGGTCTCCCGTCGGGCCTCATCTAAGAGACTCTCGGAAAGGACATCCGGTGACTGGACTCGGGTCGCGAAGGTGTAGACCACGAATGCGTGGAACTGCTCGGAGTCGGCGAAGCGGCGCAGCCGTCGCAGGCTGCCCGCAGCCGTCTGCTCGGCCGTGGCGTACTGCTGGTGCAGGTGGATCCACAGCTTCGCGTCCTCCACGCTCGCCGGCTCCAACTCCGCAGGCGCGTCCTGCAACGTCTGCCACGCTCGCGCCCGGTCACCGCGGTGGATAAAAACGCGGATCGAGGCCCAGCGTGTCTCGCCGTGGTCGGGTTCGACCTGTAGCGCTGCGTCGAACAACTCGGCGGCGCGGGCGGCGCGTTGGTCATTGGCTGTCAGCTTGGCAGCCAGGCGTAAGGCGTCGGGCCTGCTGGGTCAGTCCGGTGGCGTCGAGGTGAGGATCTGGTTGAGCTCTGCCTCGGCATCGCTGTGCCGGCCAGCCCGCAGAAGGGTCTCTGCTGCGGCCATCCGCAGGGCCGAGTCGCGGAAGTAGTCCGCGGCGTCCCGCAGTGTGCGGACTGCGTCGTCAATCCGCTCGGTGAGCTGGTAGGCGCGGGCGGGACCGCAGCCACTTAAACACCGTCCGAGCCATCCTGACCAGCCAAAGGGTATGGGCACTCGCCTACCACGGACACGGCTGCGTCCCCGAGGTCGAGAACGCTCTGAACTTGTCGTTCGAACTCCACGCGAGGGCGGACAACGACGACCGACTTGCCGCCGATTCCTTGAACCTCATGCACCTAAGACCGTCAGACGACGTTGTGCACGCGAGCTCACAGCGACTGCTTCCTGCGCCTACCTCGTGCTGGCCAGCAAAGACCGAAGTCTCGCGAGCAAGGCCGAGGAGCACACTCTCAACGCGTTGGAGCGCAGCGGTGGGAACAATGGCCGAAACGATGCTCAGCCAGACTCGGTTGGCGCGCATACGGTTCATCGCAGGCGAGGCGGAGCAAGCGTGCGAGGACGGAGAGAACGCGTTCGCCCTCGCCTCCGGTACCGCCTCCGCTATGGTGAGGATCCGACTAGGTGAACTACTTGCAGACGCCGAGCCATACCGAACCATACCGAAGGTCCATGACCTGCACCGCGAGATCCATTCTGCGTGGTGAGGTGTGGTGGGGTCCGTACGGTCCGAAGACTGGATCCGTTGCCAGGCAACGGATCCAGTCCTGAGATGTGGCGGGCTACGGCGAGGTGGGGAGCGGGGCGCCGGTGATGTCGCAGTTTTACCTGATAGTGAGTGGTTGACGCGCCGACGGGACCTCTGTTTCCATGGTCAGTTGGCCTGGCGCTCTCGTCGGTGCGGACAGATGTTTCAAATCGCTGCTCAAGTGTCGATGGCGGCGATCCCGACTGAGACTCGATCAATTCCGGATGGGTGAAGTTTTCGCACGATCGGTGATTATCGTGAATGCGACAGGTGCCCGCTCGCGCTCACGGTCGAGCTAGTGTCTCGGGGACTGGCTGTCGATCGTTGGGGAGCGCCATGCAGATCATCGCCGTCATGAACTACAAGGGCGGTGTGGGCAAGACCACGCTAACCGCCAATCTTGGTGCTGAGGTGGCCAACCGTGGGCACAAGGTGCTGCTTGTCGACCTCGATCCGCAGGCCAATTTGACGTTCTCGTTCTACAGCGTTGATCAGTGGCGGGAAGAGCTGCGCAAGGACACGACGATCATGCGCTGGTACGAGGGCGACAGACCTGGCAGCGAGGTCGACCTGCACCAACTGGTCGTCACACCGCCGTTGATCAACCGGCAGTTTCAGGTCTCCGGCGGCCGTCTCGACCTGATCTCGTCGCACCTGAAGTTGATCGACATCGACCTCCGGTTGGCTGCTCGCCTGGGTGGCGGCACCACGATTGGTGAATCGAAGCGGAAGTTCTTGGACCTGCATGGATGTCTGGCCCGCGCGCTGCGGCACGATGTGTTTCAGGACTATGACCTGGTGCTGATCGATTGCGCGCCAAACTTCGGTCTCGTCACGAAAACTGCCATCGTGGCGAGTGACTACGTGCTGGTGCCGGCAAAGGCGGACTATCTTTCTACGCTTGGTATACATTATCTTGTCGGTAACTGTGACGAGCTGGTAGCCGAATATAATGACTACGTCAATCATGGCCCCAAGGGCGGCGGTGATCGGACCATAGAGACGCGGTTCCTCGGCGTGGTCTTCACGATGGTGAAGGTTTATGCCAACAAACCGATCGGGACCCAGCAGTACTACATCGCGGAGACCCGCGCCAACAGTCAGATACCGGTACTTGATGGCACAGTTAGAGACAGTCCGAAATATTTTGGGGACGCTGGTGCGAGCGGTATCCCGGCAATTCTGCACGCACCGGTCACCGACGAGGTTGCCCTGGAGTTCCGGCAGCTAACCACCGAGATATTGAATGGTCTCGGCTCAGGGGCCGCGCGGTGAGTGATCTCGGCCTGCTGGTGCAGCTGCAGGCGCGGGTGATGACGTTTCTGGCTGACCTCCCTGCGGACCAGCTGCTTGCCCTTGCCCAGGGGCGGCTCTCCCTCGGAGTGCTGGACGGTCAGGACACCACCACCACCGTCCCCGCGGTGGCGGCGTCCCTGGTCACTCAGGCAACGCCACCCCCAGCCTCTACGGCGAAGCCGCGCTCCACGAGGCGCCCTAGGAAGGCGGCAGCCGGGACGGAGCCCTTCGACCCGAACGTTGTGATCGCAAAGCTTCGAGCGTCCGAGACGGTCGATGAAGCTTTCGCTCTGATGGCAGGGCTCAAGTTGAAGTCAGCCGAGCTGAAGGCAATTACCAGGGTGCTCGACATCCCGTACGGCAAAAACATGGATGACACCGTCAAGAGCATCGTGACGATCACTGTTGGTGCCCGAAACAAGAACCGCGCGCTGCGGCAGTTGTAGGTACGGGAGTATCGCTATGACCGGTGCCGGGCCGACCTCTGCAGCGCCAGGGCAGCGGTCGATGTATCTACTCGGCGGGCGCCGAGTGCGCGTCCGCGATCTCCTCGACGCCCAGCTGCTGCGTGCTGGCGCAAAGTTGCGGTTCGTACGTCGACGAGTGGGGAAGACCCATCACGCCGAAATCACCGAGACGGGCAGAGTCCGGCTGCTTCCCGACGGACAGGAGTTCCAATCGCCGTCGCGAGCGGCTGCGGTCGCTGCCGGCATGCGGGCGGTCGATGGGTGGTTGGCGTGGGCGGTCGCGGAGACTGGACGGCCGCTTGACGCGTTTCGGCAGGAGTTGCTTGACAGGGCAGCAGCCACAACCGTCGATGAGCCTGGAGAGGACGCGGCCAAGCTCAGAGTCCATGAGCGGTTGCGAGAGGCGCGCAAGCGAGCCGATGAGCGACACCCGGAGGAGTTCTCTGTGCGAGAGCTGTTGGCGTTGTGGGGTGCGAAAGACCGCGGTGACCAGATCAGTCGGATCGAGGCTGACCTCGCCAATCACGGGCTGGTGACGTCGCCGAGCTTTCGGAAGGTGACGCTGGACTCCACGGTGCGTCTGGTCGTCGGCTCCGCTGACACCGACGAGCCGCCAACGACGGACGCCGGACCGATCGCGGCCGTAGCAGACGAGGTCGACTCGGACGGCGACCCGATCGGTTTGACGGTCGGCAACCTGCCATCGGCCTTGGGCGGCCTTAGTTCTGTGGCGCCGAATGCGAGTTTCGAGGAAGCCATCACCAAGATGCTGCTCAACGACTTCTCACAGCTGGCGGTGCTCAACGGCCCTCGAACCTTACGCGGCGCGATTACCTGGCAGTCCATCGCGCACGCCAGGCACGCCGACCCGAACGCCAAGCTCTCGGACGCGATCGACTCCGACGCCGTCGATGTGCGGTACGACAAGGAACTCATTGACGTGCTACCCGCGTTGCAGCGCAACGGCTTCGTCTTCGTGCGAGACCAGGAAAACACCGTTGCGGGCATCGTCACGACGGCGGACGTCGTCCATGTCTACGGCGAGATGGCGATGCCCTTCTTCCAACTCGGGGAGCTGGATCGAAGCCTGCGCCGAGTTATCGCCCGCAACAGTGACTTGGAACAGGTCTCCGGGATATGCGGCAGGAAAATTCAGTCGTTCGATGAGCTGTCCATGGGGGAGTACCAGCGCGTGCTCGGCGACCCTGCTGTATGGACCGCGCTCGGATGGCCGCTGGACCGTGTCACGTTCATAGAGCGGCTCAACTCAATCCGCCAGATTCGCAATGACGTTATGCACTTTAATCCGGATCCGCCGCCGGTCGGCACGATCGACAAACTACGCAAGCTCAACAGCCTCCTCCGCCAGTACGGTGACCTAAGCTAGACCGACCATCGCGTTGTCGTAGGTTTCCCGATCGCGGAAGCCAGCGCCGCGCACGTGGCTATACGATTCTGCTCCTGGTGACGGAGGGGGATTCGATGGCTGCGAAGCGTTGGGATACGCACGAGGTCGTCGCGGAGCGACGGAGGGTCTTCGGCCGCGACTTCGTACCTAGCCGGGAGGACGCCGAGCGGGAGGCGCGCCGGATCATCGACACGCGGATCGGCCACATGAACGCGGAAGAGATCGTGCAGCTCGGGCGGGTGTTCAACCGGCATGGCAAGACCGGTCAAGTCCGCCAGGACCGCTTCTCGCCCGGCTTCGCCGGTGCCGTGATGGCGAAACTCGCGCAGAACACCGAACGGTTCAACGAGGTCGTCTCGCGCCTGTGGCGGGGGCACCTCGACGACGCGGTGTATCTGCTTGGCCAGATGTTCGCCGATCGCTCCATCCTGCCTGGCGCCGGCTCCTCACTGCCCAGCTACCTGCTTTACCTTCGTGAACCTGAGCGCTTCGGCATTTGTCTTAACGCCACGATGACCGGCCTCGGCGTCGAGGTGGGTGAGCGTTTCAGGGCGAACAACCAGGAAAGCTACGAGCGGTTCTGTGCCGCGTTGGTCGAGTGGCGGCGCAAGTACGGTGTGGCGCCGCAGGAGGCGGACGCGATCCTGACGGAGATCATGCGCCGGAGCCGGCCCGAGGATGCTCCGGAGCCGGTGGATCCCGCGGAGGAACGTCCGACCACTGATGACGTGGCAGCGGCGTGTCACCTGCCGGTCGAACAGGTCGACGCGTGGGTGGAGGCTCTGGAGAAAGGTATGCGACAGGCCGTGTTCTTCGGTCCCCCCGGTACAGGCAAGACCCACGTCGCCCGGCACCTGGCTCGTCACCTGGCGACCTCACCGGGCAATGTGGAGATCACCCAGTTCCATCCGGCGTACTCGTACGAGGACTTCGTCGAGGGCCTGCGGCCAGAAGGCGGTGCCGGCGGCACGCTCCACTATGCGGTCCGCAAGGGTGTCTTCTCCAAGCTCTGCGCTGGGGCCAGCAAGGCACCGAAGGAGACCTTCGTTCTGGTCATCGACGAGATGAACCGGGCCGACCTAGCCGCGGTCTTCGGCGAGTTGCTGCTTCTGCTCGAGTACCGGGACACAGTCTCGGCGACGTTGCCGTACTCCCAGGAGCGTTTCAGGGTGCCGCGCAACGTGATCGTGCTCGGCACCATGAACACCGCTGATCGCAGCCTCGCTCTACTCGACTTCGCGCTCCGGCGGCGCTTTCACGCGTTTCCGCTCCTGCCCAGTGACGATGTCATCAGCAAGTGGGCGGAGAGCCGCAAGGCGGTCGACGCCGACCTGGCGCTCGATGTCTTCCGGCTGATCCGCGACCGCATCGGACACGATTCCCCGATCAGTCCCGGCCACTCGTACTGGATGGTGGAAGGCATCGATGCCCGTGCCGCCCAGCGAATCTGGGAGTACCAGCTCCGGCCGTACCTGGCTGAGTACTGGTTCGAGCGCCCCACCGAGCTCAACCAGCTCGATGCGGACGTACGGGCCCTGATCGCCGAGCGCGCCTAGCCGTGATCCGCCTGACGGAGTACCAGCCGGCCACCGTCGACCTTAGCCGCGACGAGGCCGACGAACTCACCGTGCTCACCAAGGGCGGTCGGCGAGTCACTGGACAGCCCCGGGTCATTGAGCGGCTCACGATCAACGGCGACCGGTATGACGTCACGCCCGGTCCGTACGTCGGCCGCTTCAGCCTGCGCTCCGGCCAAGTCGTAGAGATCACGAGTCGCTTTGCGTTTCCCGACCTCGTCCGCCTCCTCGGCTTCGGCGATCGCGCCACGCTGCTGCGTGAGGAAGCTACGGCCGCTACCGGCGGCAGTGGTCTGATGGACCTGATCGCTTTGGGATTCACCCGCGAGGTCGAACGGATTGTCGGGCAGGGTCTGGAGAAGGGCTACGTGACACGGACGTTCACCCGTCCTCCGTTCGGCGGCGTGCCCGCCGTCACCGCCCACCTGAGCACCCACGCGGGCCGCGCCGACCGGCTGGTCACGGTCGCCCGCCGCCTAACCACGGATGTGCCGGTCAACCGGCTCATCGCCGCCGCGCACCGCCAACTGACTACGCTGTCCTACCAGGATGGTGACCGCGCTACTCGGCTGCGCGCACTGGGCGCTGCGTTGCACCAGATCTCGCCGCTAAACGGTCCAGCGACACCGATCCCAGCTGTCGCCTCGCGGTACCGCGAGGCGCACGACCTCGCGCTGCTTATCCTCGACGGACGCACGAGCCTGCCCGCGGCCAGCGGTGTCGCGGGCGTCGGGGTCCTGTTCAACATGACGCGGGTCTGGGAGCGGTACGCGCGGACCTGGCTCACCGCCCAGTACGTCGGCGGCGAGGTGATCCGTGACCAGCATCGCATTCCGCTCACGGACAGCGACCCCACGTGGGCGGGGCGAGCTGACTTCGTGGTGGAGGCGGCCGGACAGCCGGTGGCTGTCTACGACGCGAAGTACCGCGAGTGGCGTGCTCGCCCGGCCACCAGTGAGCTGTACCAGCTCCTGGCTTACACGCGTCGGCTCGGCGTGCGGTACGCCGCGCTCCTGCACCCAGCGACCGGCGCAGCCAAGGCCACGTTCACGGTCGGCGATACCACGATCGAGACGATCGCGATCGACATCACCACGCCGGGCGGCGTCTGAAGGCGTCGGCTTTGCCAGCAAGCTGGCGATGTCAGAGCCAGGATGAGTTCCTGGATCAGAGACGAGGTCTGAGTGACGCCGGGAATGCCGCCACGAGTCGAAGATTGTCTTGGTATCTGTGGCTGCTCACACTCGTGATGCTCACCTCTGTGCTCACGCCGCAAGATCCAATTGCTGTCAGTAGGGGAGTGTGGCTGGCATGCGGCAGCATTGATGGCTATAGGTATTTTCTGCCTGGGCACGTCGCGGCACGCGGTGGGACGTCGTGACAGAATCGTTATAAAACTGCCAGTGTTGCGCCGGTCCTCGGTGGACGACGAGGAGAACGGGTTCGCCAACACGCTGGGGTGTTGGGGGTGTTGGGGCGTTCTGGCGATGGGCAGGTGCGGATAGACCAGCAGAAGGCGGTGCTGCGCGAGCTGAACCGGCGAGGGCCGCAACCGGCACTGCTGGCCGTTGTCGACGAGCCGCCAGCGACGCAGCTGCACGGCCCGCTTGGTCGCGCTGTGCGGCTGCTCTGCTCAAGCGGTGCTGCAGGCCATGAGCACGGCGCCGTCGCGTCTTGCGAGGCTGTACGCCGAGACACGCTGCCGCGTCGCGGGTCTGTCATGTGCGCGGGCCCTGGCTGGCCTGTCATCAGGCGGGGTCACTCGCCGACCCGGCAGCGGAGGCCGACTCACCCTCGGTGTGGTTCATGGGGAAACCCCGCCCGCCTGTGTCGATGAACGGTGGCGGTTCCACCTCCACCCCCACCCCTTGGCAGGCCGCCGCGGCCGCGGCGAACTTCACGTCCCCGATGCCTGTGTCGGCTGGCGCGTCCACGATTCGGGTGATGGTCACCAGGTATCTGGGAGCACCATCGCCGCGGCGACGCAGTGCACACCGTGCGCCCCCGGCCGCCTCGGCTACCAGCCGTTGATCGGCTGGTCCGCCGACAGCTGCGTTCGGGCTGTAGACCGCGCCGCCGGGCGAGCACATCGTCGGCAACGGCAACGTCGTCGTACTGGGCAGGCTCGGCCTGAACGGTGACTTGTGCCAGGTTGGGGCACGCCACCAACGATCTGCCTGAGTCGGAACGAGCCCTCCACAACACGGTCATATGTGTGGCGGGCGGCCGGCTTTCGTGGACAAGGTTCGGCTGGGAGGACGGTCACTTCGTTGCGCTGATCGAGGTTGCGGGTTCAGTGGCAGGACCGATGGTGGCCCAGCTATGGTCGTTGACTCGCTTCGCCGAGCACCAGCGACATCGTGTTGATGGTGTTGCGTGCTTCGTGAGCGTCCGCCTCGCTGGTCCACCCCTGATGCCATGGGCCTTCTGGGCCGGCGACGAACAGAAGCGCTTCAAGCGCCGCCTTCGCCAACTCTGGCGCGGGCATAGGCAGCCGAACATCGAGGGCGACGTCGTCGTCGGCCGACTCTGCCAGGCGCTCGGCGAACGGCTCTCCACCAGGCAGACTCGCCGCGACGATCGCCGCACCGGCGACGACTTCATCCGGGAAGAACTCCCGCCACAGCAACTCGGGCTTGTTCTTCACGAACTTGAACATGTGCTCCAGCGCCGCGGCACGCCGCTCAGGCGACCGCTCGGCGAGCTCCTCCAAAAAGTCCATGGCTCCATCGCTGGCAAACGGACCGGTCCCGAAAGTTCCCATGGCTGCCGCCTTTCCACCCGCAAGACCACTACCGTCCAGACGCTACAAGATCAGGTCCGCTGCCTGGTCCGTGCGGTGCCGGGATTCCGTGCAAGATATGCCCAGGAGTCGTGCCCCGTCCGCTGCTGCCCTACGAGTTGCTGGTTCGCGGAAGTGGCGACCGGCAGAGCCAAGCGGTTCCGCTATTTGATGGTCGAGGAGGTCGAGCGCTCGGCCTTCGAGAGGATGCACGTAGGACGGGACCTGCGGAGCACGTTTGATGGAAGCACACTGAGATGCCGATGTGCGGATGGCTGTCCTAGATGGACGCCCGCTAGTGTCGCCGATATGGATCTAGATGCGGTCGAGCTTCGTCCGGTGCAGTAATCAGACCTGCTATTGCTTCGCCGTTCGACGTGGAGCCCGGCCTGATTGGGGCCAACTGGTTATGGCTCCACATCGACCGAACTCGCCGTTCGTACCGGCACAGCGGAAAGGTACGTCCGCGAGTGGCTGGAGCACCACGCCGCGAGCGGGCTGCTCGATGTCGACGACGCCACCGCCGGTCCGCTGGAGCGCCGCTACCGGCTTCCGGCAGCCCACGCCCCAGTGCTCGCAGACCACGACGACGTACGGTTCGCGGTTCACCGCGCCATCGACATTGTCCGTGCCGCCCGCCCACTGCCGGACCTGGTCGACGCGTTTCGCACCGGCGCCGCTCCACCACCCTCGCCGTGGGAGCCTGAAGGAAGGGCCGCCAACAACCGCCCTGTGTACCTGGCCCACCTCGGCCGCGAATGGCTGCCCGCGATCCCGGATATCGACGGGCGGCTGCGGGCCGAACCACCGGCGCGCGTGGCCGATCTGGCGTGCGGCATGGGATGGTCGAGCATCGCGATCGCACACGCCTACCCGCTGGTCATGGTGGACGGATTCGACCTCGACGCCGAAGCGATCGCCGATGCCCGGCGCAACGCGGCCACGGAAGGCGTGGCCGACCGGGTGTCGTTCTCGGTAGCCGACGCTGCGGCTCCCGAGCTGTCCGCCCGGTACGACCTGGTGACGATTCTGGAGGGCTTCCACGACATGGCCCGCCCCGTCGACGTACTGCGAGCGGTACGCGGCATGCTCGCCGACGGCGGATCGGTGCTCATGATCGACGAGAATGTCGCAGACGACTTCATCGCGCCGGCACCCGAGTTGGAGCGCTACCACTACGGCTGGAGCGTGGTCTCCTGCCTGCCCGGCGCCATGGGCGACCCGCAGACCGCCGCCACCGGCGCCGTGATGCGCGTCGCCACCCTCCGGCGCTACGCCGAAGAGGCCAGCTTCCACGCCGTCGAGGTGCTGCCCATCCAGACGCCGACCTGGCGCTTCTACCGGCTGCACCCCTGAAGCTGTCCGTAGCGGGCGGGAGACGAGGCGGATCATGCCGTCTCGGGTTCCTTGCCGCTTTCCCCGCGGTCCGTCTCCAGGTCGGCGCGGACGCCGAGAAGCCGGACGGGCCGGTCGAGGCGGAACTTGTCCAGGACGGTGAGCGCGGCCCTTTCGATCGTGTCCAGATCCGTTGTCGGCCCGTCGCGCAGCTTCATCACTCGGGTCGGGGTGTAGAACGACGCGAACCGCACCTTGACCGCGACGTGGGTGACCCGGCGACCGGCGGCCACCACGTCCGCACCCAACTCGCGGGCGAGCGCGGCCACCCGCTCGGCGACGTGGTCGCGGTCGGTGAGGTCGCGCGGAAACGTGATCTCCCGGCTGCGGGAGCGAGCCACCCACGGTTCGGTCACGATGCTGGTATCGCCGCCGCCGTGGGCGAGCGCCGGCAGCCACGCGCCCATCCGCGACCCGAACCGCGCCACAAGCGCCTCCCGATCGGCGGCGGCCACGTCGGCGACGGTGCGAAGGCCGAGGGCAGCAAGCTTCTGTGTCGTTTTCGGACCGACGCCCCACAGTTCGCCAGCCGGGCGGTCGCCCATCACCGTCATCCAGTTCTCGGTGGTCAGCTGGTACACGCCTCCTGGTTTGCCGAAGCGGGCGGCGACCTTGGCGGTGTGCTTGTTGTCGCCCACGCCGACCGCACAGGTCAACCCGGTCCGGTCGAACACCGCCGCTGTAGCTGCGCTGCGA
>NZ_JAIBNX010000146.1 GCF_026130045.1 Micromonospora sp. CPCC 205371 | reverse complement strand
ACGGTGCCCACGACGTCTCGCGGGTGCGGCCGGGCGGGCGGGCGGCCGGGCGGGCGGGCGGCCGGGCGGCGCATAGCATGCCGGCGGCGCCTCGCCGATCAAGGACATCTGCATCGATCAAGGGCAAATGCACGCGGAAATGAGATCGAAGCACGTGCGTTTGCCCTTGATCGACGGACAGAGGCGGGCGGCGGGCCGCGGGCCCTGCCGCGCCTCATCCGCGGCCGCGGTGGGCGGTGCCGACGCCTACCGGGTCGTGGCGGCTGCGATGGCCTGCTCCCAGGAGCGGAGGAAGTCCGGGTAACCCGCCGCGAACGCGTCCAGGTCGCGGCCGGCGGCGTCGGTCAGGGCCGTCAGGTCGTAGGTCACCGCCACGTCGCTCCCGCCGCCCGCGCCGCCGTCCGGGGCGCCGGCGTCCGCCGGGTGCAGCGTTACTGAGACCGTGCCCGCGCTGATTGCCGGGACCACGCGCGCGTACCGGATGTGGCGGCCCACTGTGCGGTCCAGTACGACCCAGGTCGTGCGGTCGGTGACGAAGACTGTGCCGGGGGCGGTGTCGTCGTCGGTGGGCACGGGGAAGTGTGGGCGCCAACCCGCCACCCACTCCTCTTCGCCGCGCGCGGTGAAGAGGCGGAACGCCTGGTCGGGCGGCAGCGCGACGTGCAGCCGCCCGGTCAGCGTGTGACGCCTACTCAAGGCCGAACCTCCGAGGTGGGCTCTGGATGTCGTACGCCACTGTCATCATTGCGCGCGTGTGGGAGGCAGATAGTCACGATGTCATCGAAGTGCGCGGTGCGCGCGAAAACAATCTCAAGGACGTTTCGGTTGATATACCCAAACGCCGGCTGACGGTCTTCACCGGAGTCTCCGGCTCCGGCAAGTCGTCGCTGGTGTTCGGCACGATCGCCGCCGAGTCTCAGCGTCTGATCAACGAGACCTATACGGCGTTCATCCAGTCGTTCATGCCGAGCCAGGGCCGGCCCGACGTCGACTCGCTGCGCAACCTGAGCGCCGCGATCATCGTCGACCAGGAGCGCATGGGTGCCAACTCGCGCTCGACGGTCGGCACGGCCACCGACGCATACGCGATGTTGCGGATCGTCTTCAGCCGGCTCTCGACACCGCACGTGGGCACGTCCAGCGCGTTCTCGTTCAACAACCCGGAGGGCATGTGCCCCGCCTGCGAAGGGCTGGGGCGGGTGTCGACGATCGACGTCGACGCGCTGGTCGACCGCGACAAGTCGCTCAGCCAGGGTGCGATCACGGTGCCCAACTTCGGCCCCGATACGTGGTATACGCGGTTGTTCGCCGAGTCCGGCCTGCTCGACCCCGACAAGCCGCTGCGCGACTACACCGAGCAGGAGTGGTTCGACTTCCTGCACAAGCCGCCGACGAAGATCAAGCAGGCCGGTTTCAACGCCACCTACGAAGGGCTGCTGCCCAAGGTGCAGCGGCTCTACATCGACAAGGACCGCGAGTCGGCGCAGCCGCACATCCGGGCATTCGTCGACCGGGCGGTCACGTTCGCGGCCTGCGAGCAGTGTGGCGGCAGCCGGCTCAGCGAGGCGGCGCGCACCGCCACCGTCCAGGGGCGCACGATCGCGGAGTGCTCGGCGATGCAGGTCAGCGACCTCGCGGACTTCGTGGCGGCGCTCGACGAGCCGGCGCTCGCCCCGCTGCTGGCCACGCTGCGGCAGACGCTGTCGTCGCTGGTCGAGATCGGCCTCGGTTACCTGAGCCTCGACCGCGAGTCGGGCACGCTCTCGGGCGGCGAGGCGCAGCGGGTCAAGATGGTGCGGCACCTGGGTTCCAGCCTGAGCGACGTGACGTACGTGTTCGACGAGCCAACGGTCGGCCTGCACCCGCACGACATCCAGCGGATGAACGACCTGCTGCTGCGGCTGCGCGACAAGGGCAACACGGTGCTCGTGGTGGAGCACAAGCCCGACGTCATCGCGATCGCCGACCACGTGGTCGACCTCGGCCCGCGCGCGGGCGCCGCGGGCGGTCACATCGTCTACGCGGGCGACGTCGCCGGCCTGCGCCGCTCCGGCACCCTGACGGGCGTCCACCTGGACCGCCGTGCCGGCCTGCGGAAGGACCCGCGCACGCCCAAGGGGCACCTGGCGATCCGCGGAGCCCGCTCGCACAACCTCAAGGGCGTCGACGTCGACATCCCGCTGGGCGTGCTGACCGTGGTCACCGGGGTGGCCGGCTCGGGCAAGAGCTCGCTGATCCATGGCCACCTGCCGGGGCGAGACGGTGTAGTCGTGGTCGACCAGTCGGCGATCCGCGGCTCCCGTCGGTCCAATCCGGCGACCTACACCGGGCTGCTCGACCCGATCCGCACCGCGTTCGCCAAGGCCAACGGCGTCAAGGCGGCCTTGTTCAGTGCGAACTCCGAGGGCGCCTGCGCCAAGTGCAAGGGCATCGGGCTGATCTACACCGATCTGGCCATGATGGCCGGCGTGGCGACCGTGTGCGAGGAGTGCGAAGGCCGGCGGTTCACGCCCGAGGTGCTCACCTACACGCTGCGCGGCAAGGACATCAGCCAGGTGCTCGCGATGTCCATTGAGGATGCCCGCCAGTTCTTCACCTCGGGCACCCCGCGTCGCATCCTCGACCGGCTCGTCGACGTGGGGCTGGGTTATCTGACGCTGGGCCAGCCGCTCAACACGCTCTCTGGCGGCGAGCGCCAGCGCATCAAGCTGGCCAACCACATGGCCGGCGACGCCGCGGTGTACGTGTTGGACGAGCCGACGACGGGCCTGCACATGGCCGACGTCGACCAGTTGCTGGGCCTGCTCGACCGGCTGGTCGAGCTGGGCAACTCGGTCATCGTCATCGAGCATCACCTGGCCGTGATGGCGCACGCCGACTGGATCGTCGATCTGGGGCCCGGCGCGGGTCACGACGGCGGCGAGGTGGTGTTCACCGGTCCACCGTCCGAATTGGTCGAGTCGGGCACGTTGACCGGTCAGCACTTGCGGGGCTATGTGACGTAGCGAGAGCCCGGAGAGGCTAGGTTTGAGGGATGCGCGAACGAGTGATCCTCGTCGTGGCCTACGACGGGACGGAACTGCTCGACATCGGCTGCATCACCTCGAGCCTCGCCATCGCCAACCGCATCGGCGCCAACCCGCCCTATCGCTGGGTGTTGGCGACGCTCGGCGAAGACAGCACCACCGGCGACTCGGCGTTGGAGGTACTTTCGCGGGGGGGGGTGGAGCGGTCCAAGGTGCCGCTCGACACGCTGCTGGTCTGCGGGGGCCTCGGCCACACGCGGGCCGCGGAAAACCAGCTCCTGGTCGGCCACGTCCGCCGGCTGTCCACGCTGGCGCGCCGGGTGGCGTCGGTCTGCACGGGCGCGACGGTGCTGGCCGAGGCTGGCCTGCTGACCAACCGGCGCGCCACCACGCACTGGCAGTTCGCCGAGGAACTCGCGCGCAAGTACCCCGATGTGCGGGTCGACCCCGACCCGATCTACATCCGCGAGGGCAACATCGCCACGTCGGGCGGGGTAACCAGCGCGCTCGACCTGACCTTGTCGTTCATCGAGGAAGACCACGGGATGGCGCTGGCGCGCGGCGTCGCGCTGGGTGTGGTGGCCTACCTGCAGCGGCCGGGCGCGCAGGCGCAGATGAGCATGTTCGTGTCGCGGCATTCGTCCGACGACCTCGTGGTGCGCCGCACGAGCAACCACATCGTCAGCCACCTCGGCGAAGACCTGAGCACGCCGGTGCTGGCCCGGCTCGCCGGGGTCAGCGAGCGGCACCTGTCGCGGCTGTTCCTGACCTATGTGCACGAGACGCCCGCTCAGTACGTGCGCCGGGCGCGCGCCGAGGCCGCCGCTCACCTGCTGCGGTCGACCACGCTGCCGGTGGCGGCGGTGGCGCGGCGGTGCGGGTTCGGCACGACCGAGTCGCTGCGGCAGGCCTTCCTCACCCACTATTCGGTGCCGCCGTCCAAGTACAGGCAGGACCAGAACGCAGGATTCGCGCGGCGCAGCGCAAGATTCCGGACGTCATCGATGGCCGGGGCAGCGCCGGATCGTGCGCCACCCGCACGATCGACGGCATGACGGGGTTGATGAATCGCTGGCCGACGGCCCTCGCGCTGGTCTCCACCACCGGCGGGATCGTGGTACTGGCCATGCTCGACCGCGACGCCGAGCTGTTCGGCCCACTGGTCGCCATGATGGCGGCGATCTACCTGATGGCGTACGCGATCGGCAGTCCCGTGTCGGTGTGGCTGGCGCTCGTCGTGATGAGCGCGCTGATCTCGGTCTTCCAGTTCCTGGACGACCGGGACGCGCTGGGCGTCCATCCGGGCGTGGCGATGGCGATCGTGCTGGTGTTGACGTGGCTGTGGACGGTGGCCCGGCGGCGGTACACCGACTCCCCCACGTTTTCGACGCAGACCGCCGGCATGGTGGGCTTCGGCGCGGTGACGCTGGTGGCTGCGGCGGTGGAGCCGCGGGCTGCCGTGGCGCTGGCCGGCGTCGGATTCCTTGCGCACGGCGCCTGGGACGCGTATCACTACAGGGTGAACAAGGTCGTGCACCGAACGTACGCGGAGTTCTGCGGCGTCGTCGATCTCGTGACCGGGACGGCGCTGCTCGTCGTGGCGGTGACGTCGTGACGGCGGGGCGGCCACTGCGCCAGACCGCCGACCTGAGCCAGTACCCGGATCTCGTGGTGATATACCTGGGTATGCGCGCGCGGTCGCCGCGCGGCATGCTGACGCTTTTCCGTTACGGGCCGCGGATCCAGAAGTCGGCGGCGGCGCGACCCGACGGCCTCCTCCGCCACGAGATGGTCACCTGGGGTCTGGTGCCGCCGCACCTGGGGATGCGCCAGTACTGGCGTGACTTCGACTCTCTGGAGAAGTGGGCTCGCACCGACCCGCACGCCGTCTGGTGGCGCGACCTGCTCAGCGACATGGGCGGCACCGGGTTCTGGCACGAGACGTACTTCGCACGCGGTGGCATGGAGTCGGTCTTCCTCGACATGCCCCCGACCGGCTTCTCGGCGTTCGCGCCGGTGACCGACGCCCGCCAGTCGCTGTTCTCGGCCCGCCGCCGCTTGCGCCTGGCGGAGGGCGAGGGGGCGACGCCGCCGCCGGTCACCGAGCAGCAGCTTTACGGCAAGTGAAAGGGTGCCGGGCCAATGACCCGGCACCCTTTCCCAGGACCCCCCGGTCAGGCGGTCACAGTGATCGACGATGCCGGGTCCGTGGTGTCGATGATCTCGTAGGTGGCGCTGAACGTGGCGCTGGTGGCGGCGGTCGGGCAGCCGAAGCCGCCGGTCACCACGATCGGCACGTCGACGCCGGCCGAGAAGTCGAGCACGGAGGCCGAGCCGCCGGAGCCGTCGGTCCACGGCCCCGTGACCGTCGCGGGACCATCCGGTGCGACCGTCACGGTGCACGAGGCGAGGCCGGAGATCTGCGTGACCACGCCGCCGGTCGGGATCGTCAGGGTGCCCGTCGATCCGGCCGGGTCGTACTGGAGCGAGATCGTCCAGTCGCCGCTCGTCGTGGTGGTCGCGGTAGTGAGGAAGACGGTCGTCGGGCAGGCCCCGCCGTCGTTGTTGAAGCTGGGCGCCGCGATGGTCGACGTGACGGGCCCGTCGGGGCTTGCGTTGTCGGGCTCGGCCGGCACGGCGCCCGACGTGCTCGACGTGTTGCAGGTGACGCTGACCGCGCCGACTACGAAGTCCGCTGTCGTGCCGGCGGCGAGGGCGGCGGAGTAGCCGTGCCCGGCCGGCGTGACGGTGGTGGACGACGCGGCGAGCGCGGGCGTCGCCGAGACGGCGAGAGCGACGGCGAGGCCGCCGACGACCAGGCCGAACCGGCTGAGCCGGCGCGCCATCGGGGTGAGCGTGGGGGACGTGGGTGTCATCTCGAACTCCCTGGGGGTGGAGCGAACCGAGATCCAGAAAAGGACGATTTTCTGGAGTACCCCGACCGTATGTGCATGCCTCGATCTAGTCAAGGGTGGGGAAAGCAAAGGGCGGGAGAGCGGCATCCGCTCCCCCGCCCTCAGCGGAGAACCACCAGCTAGAAGCACTCGTCCTTGCCGCGCTTGATCTCCATGTGCAGGCCCGACAGCTTGAACGTCCCGGCCGACGTGGCCCAGGCCACCTGGCGCAGGTCTTCGATGTGGACCACGTCGGCCTGCTGGCTGAAGAGGCCCTGGAGCCCCTTGCTGCCGGGTGGGCCCTTGTCCAGCGTGGACGCGTCTCGACCGATCTCCATGTTGGTGAAGGTCGCGTTGCCGTCCATCTGGGACATGTCGACGAACATGTTCGTGGCCACCACCGGGGTCTCCTTGCCGGCGGTCAGCTTGAGGCTGATGTCGCCGACGATCGGGAGCGAGGTGAGCACCGACTGGCACAGGTTCGTCAGCTCGGCCCGCTTCATCGCGGCGATCGCGACCGGTTCCGGCGAGTTGCCGGCGTGCTGGTCGATCCACCCGTAGTTGACGAAGCCGGTGGCGTCCAAAGTGTCCGCCGATACCTTGAACTGCTGACCGGAGACCAGGAAGGTGGCCGCCAGCGCGCCGTTCGATATGAGCGCCAGGACCCCGACGGTCATGGCGGTCACCACACCCGCGGCCATCCCGAACCGGCGCCAGTTCGTGCGGCCCTGCGGCAGGGTGCGGTCTGAATCACCCATGCGTTCTCCTTCAATGACGATGGGAGCGATCCAGAAAAGAGCATAGTTCTGGATAGACGCAACGTAGCGCCGGAGCGAACAGCCCGTCAAGGTTGTCGATCGGTTCACCGGGCGCTGTCCGTTTTCTTTAAGTGATCCTTAAATCTTCCTTTGTGTCGATCCAGGCATGGCCAGCCGGCGTACCAGACGGAAAGATCACGGACGGTTGGGGGACCTGTGCACGACATCGAAAAGGATCAGTACCCGATCCGCCTGACCACCTCGCGCGGAAGCTAGGAGGCGGCCATGGCCATCACCGTCAGCAGCATGCGCGACGCCTGGTCGCGCCGGCCGGCGCCGCCGCGCGGTCGCCACTCGCGGGCCGAGCGTGAGGAGTACGCGCCGCCAACCGGCCGCACCGGCATCCACCGGGCGGAAGGCGGTCTACTGCGCAGCCTGTACGACCAGCACGCCGAGCCGCTCCTTATGATCATCCTGGAGATGACCGACGGGGACCGCCGCCTCGCCGAGGAGGTAGTCCGGGAGACGCTGCTGCGCGCGTGGCGGGAGGTCGACTCGATCGACGTCGCCGCCTCGTCGCTGCGCCCCTGGCTGGTCAGCCTCGCCAGGCGCATCCTGCGCGATATCGAACGCGACATCGAGTTCGAGGAAGAGCCGCCACAGCAGCGCCCCGCCTACCGCGAACCACCCGACCGCTTCCCCGTGCTCGACATGGCCGACGACGTCGGGGCGGCGCTCCAGCGAATGATGGTGCTCGACGGCCTGCGCGCACTACAGCGACCGGACCGTGACATCCTGGTCGAGGCGTACTTCCGCGGTCGCGGCGTGCGCGACGTGGCGGAAGAGCTCGACCTGCCGCCAGAGACCGTTAAGTGGCGGCTCTTCTTCGCGCTGCGTGCGCTGCAGAAGATCCTGCTCGGCGCCGGGAGCGAGGATGCCTGACGAGCACTGCGTCCACCCGGACGTGGGTGCGTACGCCTTAGGGTTACTGGAGCCCGACGAGCGCGCGCGGTACGAGCTGCACCTGCGCGGCTGCGCCCGGTGCAGCAGAGCGGTGCGCAGCCTGGCGCCGCTGGTCGAGCTGCTCGGTGCTGTCGACGCGCGCAGCCTCCTGGCCGCCACCGAACCCCCGGTGCCGCCGACCCCGCTGCGCATACCGGCTCCCCGCATCGCGGACTCGCCGGTGACGCCCCGGCCGGTCACGCCGCCGGCCGAACCGGCACCCACTCGCTGGGAGCGGCACAGCCACGCGCTGCGCTGCCTCACCATCGCCGCCGCGGCGTCCACGGTGCTGGTACTGGTGGGCTTCGTGACGTTCGCGGCCCGCTCCAGCGTGCAGGAGCCGCCGATGGCCGCCGGTACCACCACGGTCGAGGCCGTGCCGCCGGGCGCCGCCGACCCGACGCCGAGCCGGCCGCATCCGAGCACCCGGCCGCGCCCTCCGGCTCAGACGGTCGCGCCCACGACGCCGCCTCCGGCCGAGACTCGACCGCCGGCGACCACGGCGCCGCCGGTCGAGGAGGAGCCAGACACGCTGAGCGCGGTCGGTCCGCCGCCGGTCAGCGACAGGCACGTCGCCCACAACCCCGAGACCGGCGCGCACGCCACCGTCGAGACCACCGAGGCCGATACCGGGACGGTTCGCACCGACATGACCGTCGCGCTGACGAAGGTCGACGGGCCGCGCGAGGGCGTCGTCACGGTGACCACCACGACGGGCGAGACGACGGTCGCGACCAAGTGGCAGATTTCGGAGGGCGGCGACGGCTCGACGGTGTGGGCCAGCGCGCCGGTGGGCGCCGGTGAGATCGCTCGGATCGACGTCGTCGACCACACCGGCACCGTGCTGGTGTCGGTGCCGGTCAACCCGGTCAACTCCCGTTGAGTCAAGCGAGCCGGACCGTCGTCAAGGGCGGTTCATTCGCCCACGTGGCTACCGGTAGCGGCGCGGGCCGGTGTTAGGTGAGTTCTGCCAGGCGGCGTTCGAGGTAACGGCGCTCGGGGGCATTGCCCACCAGCTTCAACGCCTCGCGGTACGCAGCGGCGGCCTCGCCGGCACGCCCGAGGCGGCGGAGCAGGTCGGCGCGGGCCGCTGGCAGGAGGTGGTACCCGGCGAGGCGGCGGTCGGCGACCAACTCGTCGAGGAGCGCCAGACCCGTCTCGGGGCCGTGCACCATGGCGACGGCGACGGCCCGGTTGAGGTCGACCAGCGGCGACGGCGCGATCGTGCGCAGTACGTCGTAGAGCGCCACCACCTGCGGCCAGTCCGTCGTCGCCACGTTCGCCGCATCGTCGTGAACGGCGGCTATGGCCGCTTGGATGCCGTACGGGCCGGGGCGCCCACCCGACAGCGCCTCGACGACCAGCCTGCGCCCCTCGGCGATCTTGTCAGCGTCCCACAGCGACCGGTCTTGGTCGTCGAGCAGCACCAGGTCGCCGTTGGCGTCTACGCGGGCACCGCGCCGGGCGTCGACGAGCAGCATGAGCGCCAGCAACCCGGCGACCTCGCGCTCGTCGGGCAGCAGCCGGTGGAGGATGCGCCCGAGGCGGACGGCTTCGTCGGCGAGATCCGCGCGGACGAGCTCCGCGCCGTTCGTGGCGGCGTACCCCTCCGTGAAGATCACGTACACGACACGCAGCACGGCGGGCAGCCGGGTCGGCAGCTCGGCGGCGTCCGGTACACGAAAGGGAATGCGCGCGTCGCGGATCTTGCGCTTTGCGCGGACGACGCGCTGCGCGATCGTCGGGGCCGGCACCAGAAACGCCCGCGCGACCTCGGGCGTCGTCAGCCCCGCCAGGCATGTCAGCGTCAGCGCGGTCTGTGCCTCCAGCGCGAGCGCCGGGTGGCAGCAGGTGAAGAAGAGGTGGAGCCGCTCGTCGGGTTCGTCGTCCCAGTCGGGCTCGGCCGGCGCGGGCGGCGGCACCGGACGGTCGGCCTCGACGCGGAGCAGGGCCAGGCGCGCGGCGAGCGTGCGGTTCTTCCGGACGATGTCGACCGCCCGGTGCCGGGCCACGGTGAGCAGCCACGCCGCTGGGCGGGCGGGCACCCCGTCACGGGGCCACCGCGCGAGGGCGGTGGCCACCGCGTCGGAGGCGACCTCCTCGGCAAGGTCAAGATCGCCGAGGGTACGCACGAGCGTCGCGAGCAGGCGGCCCCACTCCTCGCGGAAGACCGCCTCGACGGAGTCGGCGGCGCTCGTCACTGGCGGCTCACTGGGGCTCGTCGAACTCCATGATCGGCCGGACCTCGACGGAGCCGTACTTGGCGCCCGGGCAGCGAGCGGCCCACTCCAGGGCGCTGTCGAGGTCGGGCACGTCGATGAGGTAGTACCCGCCGAGCACCTCGCGGGTCTCGGCGAATGGCCCGTCGGTCACCAGCCGCTCCCCGTCCTTCACCCGGACGGTGGTGGCCGTGGCGGTGGGCTGGAGCGCGTCGCTGCCCTCCTTGACGCCGGCGTCGGCGACCGCCTTCTCGTACGCCCAGTACTCCCCCATGACCTGCTCCACCTGGGCCGGGTCGGGCGCGCCGGTCTGCTCCTCGGTGTAGATCAACAACATGTATCGCATGGTGTCTCCCAAGCTCCGTGGTGGCCGCCTACCGGTCACCTCTCATCCTGACGACGCGGCACCGCTCCGGAATCGACATCCCCGCCAGAACTTTTTCTTCCGGCGCTCCCGCCAATCCCCGACCGGCCCCGGTTCCCCGCCATCCCGCCGACCAGCGCCGCCCGATCCGCCCGTTTGCTCCCACCCGTGCGGACGGCCACACCCCTGCCGCCACACCCGCGCCCCTTCCCCACGCTCGCGACGCCGCGCTCGCGACGCCGCCACCCTTTCGCCGATCAAGGGCGAATGCACGTGGTTTGATCTCTTTTCCGCGTGCATTTGCCCTTGATCGATGCGAAGGCCCTTGATCGGCGTCCGCGCGCCGACGAAGGCCCGCGTATGCAGGGTGCCTGCGGCGATGCGGCGTCCTGGGGTAGCGCCGCCATGTCGCCGCCACACGGCCTCCAGCTTCATGTGCGGAGGCCGGGCGCCCGGGGGGCCGGCACGACGCCCTGACGGGCGGGGTTCGCCCGCTTTGCGCCCCAGCGCGTAGGGAGCAGGCGATGACCGACCGGCGCGAGGGACGCCGATCAAGGGCGTTCGCGTGGATCAAGGGCGAGCGCACGCGGAAAAGAGATCAAACCACGTGCGTTCGGCCTTGATCGGCGGAAAGAGGGCGGCGGCGGAAGGGGCGGCGGCGCCCGGGGTGACGCGGTCTCGCCGTGGAGTACGTACTAGGTTAGCCTTGCCTTACTGTTGGCTTGAGCAGGGTGGGTGACGTGGGGGTCCTGGGGCGCGCGGTCGCCGGCCAGTGGCGGTATGTGGCGGTCGCGGCGGTGCTCGGCGCTGCCCACCAGGCGGGCGAGGCGCTGGTGCCCGTCGTCATCGGCGTGGTCATCGACGAGGCGGTGTCGACCGGCGACGGCGACGCGTTGCTGTTCTGGATCGCCGTGCTCGCGGTGGTGTTCGCCGGGCTGTCGATGAGCTGGCGGTTCGCGACCCGCGCCGCCGAAGGAGCCTCGCAACGCGCTGGCCACGACATCCGGGTCGGCCTCACGCGACGGGTGCTGATGCCGCGCGGCGGCGCCGAGACCGGCCGGCTAGCGGGTGCGCTCGCGAGCATCGCCACCGGCGACGCGCGCCGCGCCGGCATGGTCAACTTCGTGATACCGGCCGGCTCGGCGGCGCTCGGCGGCATCCTGGTGACCGCGGCGGCGCTGCTGCGCATTTCGGTACCGCTCGGGCTGCTCGTGCTGCTCGCCGCGCCGCCCGTACTGTGGGCCGGCCACGTGCTCGGCTCCCGTCTGGAACGGCGCAGCGCCGTCGAACAGGAGCGCGCCCCCCACGCCTCGGGCGTCGCCGCCGACCTGGTCGCCGGGCTGCGGGTGCTCAAGGGGATCGGCGCCGAGGGCGCGGCGGTCGCGCGGTACCGGCGCACCAGCCGGGAGTCCCTCGCCGCCACGCTGCGGGCGGCCCGCACGCAGGCCTGGCACGACGGCGCCCTCCTGACGCTCACCGGATTCTTCATCGCGGCGGTCGCCCTCGTCGGCGGACGCCTGGCCGCGCGCGGCGACATCAGCGTCGGAGAGCTGGTCGCGGCCGTCGGCCTCGCGCTGTTCCTATTAGGACCACTACAACTGCTCGCGTGGGTCAACGGCCAGATCGCGCAGGGCCGCGCCTCCGCGGCGCGGGTCGCGGACGTGCTGGCCGCGCCGCCACTGCTGCCCGCCGGCAACGCACGGCCGCACGAGCCGGTTCTCGGCCGTGTACTTGTCGACGGCGTCACCCACGGCCCGCTGCGCGACCTGCGCCTGGAGGTGGCTCCGGGCGAGTTGCTCGGTGTCGTGGCAGCCGACCCGGCCGCCGCCACCGCGCTGCTGGAATGCCTTGCCCGCACCGCCGATCCGGCCACGGGCACAGTGGAGCTGGACGGGGCTCCACTGTCCACACTCGACCCGGCTGAGATACGCGTGGTGATCCTGCCCGCCGCCCACGACGCCGAGCTGTTCGAGGGCACACTCAGCGACAACGTCGCCGCGGCCGCGCAGGCCGATCGGATACCGGACGCGATGGCCGCCTCCGCCGCGGACGAGGTGGCCGCGACGCTGCCGGACGGCGCCGACACCGTGCTCGCCGAGCGGGCCCGTTCCCTGTCCGGCGGGCAGCGCCAGCGTGTCGCGCTGGCCCGTGCGCTCGCCGCCGACCCACCGGTACTGCTGCTGCACGATCCGACCACCGCCGTCGACGCGGTCACCGAGGCGCGGGTGGCCATCGGTATCCGCGAGTTGCGCCGTGGGCGTACCACAGTGGTCGTGACGACGAGCCCGGCGCTGCTCGCGGCGACCGACCGCGTCGTGGTCGTGACGGGTGGCGCGGTCACCGCCGAGGGCCGGCACGCCGACCTCGTCAGGTCCAATCCGGACTACCGCGCGACTGTACTGTCCTAGGAGGACCATGGAGCTGCTGCCCACCGCCGAGCCGGGTCGCGTACGCGCGGTCGTAGCGGGGCTGCTCCGCGCACGCCGATGGCTGGCTGTCGCCGCGTTCGGGGTGCTCGTCGGGGCGACCGCCGCCGGCCTGCTGACCGCCCCGCTGCTCGGCCACGTGGTCGACCTGGTCGCCGGCGGGCGGCCGCCCAGCGCGCTCACCACGCCGGTGGTGCTGCTCGTGCTGATCGCGGTGGTGCAGGGCGTGCTGACCGCGTACGGCGTGGGCATGGTGGCCCGGCTCGGCGAGGGGATGCTGGCGGAGCTGCGGGAACGCTTCGTGGAACGGGCACTGCGCCTGCCGCTCGACCGCGTGGAAAGGGCCGGCTCCGGCGACCTGACCGCCCGGGTGACGGCCGACGTGTCTATCGTCGCGGAGGCGGTGCGCCGCGCGCTCCCACAGCTCGCGAGGTCCGGGCTGACGATCGGGTTGACGCTGGTCGGGTTGGCGGTGCTGGACTGGCGCTTCTTCGTCGCGGCGCTGCTGGCGGTGCCGATCCAGGTGCACACCGTGCGGTGGTACGTGGGGCGGGCGATCCCGCTGTACGCCAGGCAACGCGTCGCTGTCGGCGCCCAACAGCAGCAACTGCTCGACACGGTGGGCGGCGCGGCCACGGTGCGCGCGTTTCGCCTAGGCGATCGACACGTCGGGCTCGTCGCCGCGCGCTCGGAAGAGACGGTGTCGCTTGCCCTGCGGGCGATCCGGCTGATGACACGCTTCTACGGGCGGCTCAACGTGGCCGAGTACGTGGGGCTGTCGGCGGTGCTGATCGCCGGGTTCCTGCTGGTGCGCGCGGACGCGGTGACGATCGGTACGGCGACGGCGGCGGCGCTGTACTTCCACAACCTGTTCACGCCGATCAACATCGCGCTGGCGCTGGCCGACGACGCCCAGGTGGCGGCCGCCGGCCTGGCACGCCTGGTGGGCGTGGCCGACCTGCCCGCGCCGTCGGCGCCGGAGGCGTCCGTACCGGTCGACGGCTCCGTCAAGGCGGTCGACCTCGGACACTCCTATGTGGCCGGACACGTCGTGCTGAGCGGCGTCGACCTCGACATCTCGCCCGGCGAACGGGTCGCGCTCGTCGGGGCGAGCGGCGCCGGCAAGAGCACCGTGGCGAAGCTGGTCGCCGGCGTGCACCATCCCACGAGGGGCACCGTGACGATCGGCGGCACGCCGGTCGACGAGCTCGCCACCGGCCGGGCGGTCGCACTGGTGACCCAGGAGGTGCACGTCTTCGCCGGGCGGCTCGACGACGACCTGCGCCTTGCCCGCCCTTCCGCTCTTCTAGAGGACTTGCGGGCAGCGCTGGACACGGTCGGTGCGCTCGAATGGGCCGAGGCACTGCCGGATGGTCTGGCCACAGTGGTCGGTGAGGGCGGGCACAAGCTGACCGCCACCCAGGCTCAGCAGCTGGCCCTCGCCCGCCTCGTCCTGGCCGACCCGCCCGTGGCGGTGCTCGACGAGGCGACCGCCGAAGCCGGCAGCGCGGGTGCGCGGGTGCTGGAGGAAGCGGCGGCGCGCGCCCTTTCGGGCCGCACGGCGCTGGTGGTGGCGCACCGCCTGACCCAGGCCGCGACCGCCGACCGCGTGATCGTGATGGACGCCGGCCGGATCGTAGAGGCCGGCCCCCACGAGACTCTACTGGCGGCCGGCGGCCCCTACGCCACCCTGTGGAAGGCCTGGTCAGCCACCCGTCCGGAGTAGCGAGTTGACAGAGGACTTCCGATTGAGCATCCTTGCTCTCCTCGGCGTGTCGCACCACAAACGCCTGCGCCACCACGCCTAACGTAAGCGCCACGCTCTAAGACTAGGGAGAAAAGTGGCCGGGAGTATTGACGATGGCGTTTCGCTAAGGTGGCGTGACGCTTCGCCCACGGGGTTCTGGCGTCGCGCCGCCTACTGCGAACACAACGCCTGTGTAGAAGTATCGGTCAGCTTCGCACAAGGGATGGTAGCCGTCCGCGACAGCAAGGACGACGCTAGTCCTATTCTTGCTTTCGACCGCCGGGAATGGTCGGACTTTATTTCCGGCATTCAGACCGGCCAGATTCGCGAGAAATAATCGCCATTCGTATCCTGCTGCGAGATCGTGCATTTTGCGGCAGGATCGGGCCGCAGTCTCGTCACCTGTCTCGGCCACCGGCTCGGCGAGCGCGGATCATCGACACGGCCCGAAGTCCGGCGAGTCCCAACGCGACACCGGCCAGCACGAGGCCGGCATTCGCCGACACCATAGGCCCTCGTCGCGTCTGAACGGCACGCGATGGAACCTCTTCGATCTCACTTCGCGGGTGCCGCGCGTACTCCGCCTCCACAATGTCGTAGAAACGACGGCGCGCGTTGTTGCTACGGTTCGAAGCCCACAGAGGCCGGGCCCGCCCCCAGAACACCCGGGCGCTCTCCACGCGGAACTGGTCTCGGATGTGCTCCCGAAGGCTGCCCTCGGGCACGTACTTCGTGGCGTACCCCATCTCCAGGTACTTGAAGAGTAAGTTCAGGTAGATCTCGCGGCGCCACTGCTCACGGGACACACCGAGCGAGGTTGGCGAAATCGTCACGAGCGTCGGATCTTCCAGCAGCAGTCGCATCAACTCCAACTGCATGACGCGCATCGCCTGAATCTGTCCAACCCGCAACTGTCTGGTTTGGACTATCAGCGAAGTGGCAACACCCACCACTGCCAAGCCTGAAAGCACCGCCGATGCGGCACCATAGGTTTCCCCGATGTCGCTCAGCCGCGCCCAGTCCAATCCCACCGTTTGATCAGCGATCAACACGACGGCGAGCGGCGAGGCGACCAACGCGATCACGACCAGCAGGACCGCAGTCGAAACGCCGACGACCTCCAGAAGCGGCCGCAATGAGCGGCCCTTCCTGTCATTCAAGGTCGATTCTTCGCTCCCCACGCATTAAGAGAACCACATTGAGTCGATAGGGGCGGTCGGTCGTCCACCCGTCGATCAAGTGCGAACACACGTGGATCGATCTCTAAACCACGTGCGGCCGCAATCGATGCGAGTTCTCCTGATCGGCGACGCCGCCCATCGCGTGGGGTCAGGCGCTCATCGATTCGCGCAGGGACTTCGGGCGCAGGTCGCGCCAGTGTTCCTCCACGAACGCGAGGCAGGCGTCGCGCGTGTCCTCGCCGAAGATGGCGGTCCAGCCGTCCGGCACCGCCACGAAGGACGGCCACAGCGAGTGCTGGTCTTCGGCGTTGACCAGGACCAGGTACCGGCCGTCGGGGTCTTCGAACGGGTTGGTCATCACTTCTCCCAGGTGAATGCGGTGAGGGTGCGGAACCAGGCCTCGGCGAGGTCACGGACGGCTGTCTCGGGCAGGACCGCCTCAGGCCAGATCCAGGTGGCGGACAGGTGCGGCCCGTCGGGGCGGTCTTCGGTGTGCGCGTTGACGGACAGCGCGAACCGGTGCGGCATGTCTGGGTCGACGCCGATGTCGAGCGCGTCCGTCTCCGGCGCGAACGCCCAGTCGGCCCCGTCGGGCAGGTCGAACCGGCCGAGGTAGTTGAATTCGATCGGCGGTACGCCCAGGGCTTCGAGTGCCGGGGCGGTGCGCGGGTTGAGGTGGCGCAGCAGGCCGTACCCGAGGCCACCGTCCGGTATGGACGCCAGGGTCGCGCGGATTCGCGCGATGGCGTCCGCGGGCGCGACTCCGGGCTCGCCGGGGTTCAGGAGGATCGGGTACAGGTTGGTGAACCAGCCGACCGTTCGGGACAGGTCGACGCCGCCGCCGGCCTCTTCCTGGCGGCCGTGCCCCTCCAGCGCGACCGACACCGACCGCCCGGTTCCCCCTCGCCGCTCGCGCCATTCGGCCACCGCGAGCGCGAGCCCGGTCAGGAACACGTCGTTGACGGTGGCGACGTGTGCGGCCGGTACCGAGGTGAGCAGCTTGCCCGTGACGTCGGGCGGGAGCGTGACGGTGAGCTGGCGTGCGGTGGCCGCCACGTCGCGCGACGGGTCGACGGGCCGGTCGAGGGGCAGCGGGTCGCCGCCGGCCAGCATCTCCATCCACAGTGGGAGTTCGGCTTCCCGCGCCGGCTCGGTGGCCCGCGCGGTGAGCAGCGTGGCCCAGCGGCGGAACGACGTGGGCACCGGCGCGGGCGCGGCGCCGTCGCGCCACGCGGATTCCAGGTCGGCGAGGATCACCCGCCACGACACCCAGTCGACGGCGAAGTGGTGGACGACGAGCAGCAGCCGGCCCGACTCGGAGCCGGCGTCGAACCACACCGCCTGCACCAGTACGCCGCCTGCGGGGTCCAGGCGGCCCTGCGCCGCCCGCGCCTCGGCCACGATGGCATCGCGCGCGTCACCACCGCCCGTCTCGACGCGCCTTACTGAGAAGCACGGCGCGCCGGGTGGCGGCACCTCCATCGTGGACTCGGCCAGGCGGGCGCGGAGCATGTCGTGGCGGTCCACCACCTGGCGCAGGGCCGCGGTGAGCCGCTCCTCCCCCAGCCCGGCGGGCACCTGGAGCAGCACCGACTGGTTGTACCCGCGCAGCGTGCCGCCGCCCTCCCGCACCCAGCGCAGGATCGGGGTGAGCGGCACGCTGCCGGTGCCGTCGTCGGAGGTCACCACACCCGCCGCGTCCACCACAGCCGCGAGCCCTGCGACCGTGCGGTGCTGGAGCACCATGCGCGGCGTCACGGCGAGCCCGGCCTGCCGCGCGCGGCGGACGAGCTGGATCGCCACGATGCTGTCACCGCCGAGCGCGAAGAAATCGTCGTCGACGCCCACCTCGGGCACCTTCAGGATTTCGGCGAAGAGCGCGCACAACGCCCGTTCCCGGTCATCGCGCGGCGGCCGGCCGGTGGCGGCGAACACGGGTGCGGGCAGCGCGCGCCGGTTCAGCTTTCCGTTCGGGGTGAGCGGTAGCGGGCCGTCGAGCACCACCACGGCCGCCGGCACCATGTAGTCGGGCAGCAGCGCGGCGACGTGCGCGCGCACCTCCGCGCCGTCGATCGGGCGGCTGTACTGGTCGGCCTCGGAGCCCGGGACGGCGTACCCGATCAGGCGCTTGCCGTCGGCGACGACCGCGGCCTGCGCGACGCCCGGATGGCGCGCGATGGCCGCCTCGACCTCGCCAAGCTCGACCCGGAATCCGCGGATCTTCACCTGGTCGTCGACCCGGCCGAGGAAGTCGATGGTGCCGTCGGGCCGCCAGCGCGCCCGGTCGCCGGTGCGGTACATCCGGGCTCCGGGCGGGCCGAACGGGTCGGCGACGAACCGGGAGGCGGTGAGCCCGTGCCGCCCGAGGTATCCGCGTGCCAGCCCGCGCCCGCCGACGTACAGCTCGCCGACCACGCCCGGCGGCACCGGACACATCGCACCGTCCAGGATGTACGTGCGGGTGTTGGGATCCGGTACGCCGATGGGTATCGCGCCACGCCAGCCCGGCTCGGCGTCCCACAGTGTGGAGTTGACTGTCGCCTCGGTCAGCCCGTACGCGGCGAAGAGGCGCAGCCGCTCGGCCCACCGCCCGATCAGGTCCGGCGGCACGGTCTCGGTGCCGACGAGGAGCACCGCCCCCTCGGGCAGTTCGCACTCGGTGGGCAGCGCCGACACCAGCGACGGCGGCAGGATCATGTGGCTGATCCGCTGCTCAAGGAGCAGGTCGGTGAGCACCTTGTCGGGCACCCGCGCCTCGTCTGGTACGAGCACGAGCGTCGCGCCCACGCAGAGCGCCATCGCGAGCTCGAACACCGCCACGTCGAAACCGAACGACGCGAACTGCAGCACGCGGCTGTCCGGCCCGACGCCCATGCGGTCGATCGCGGTGGCGACGAGGCTGCTGATCCCCTCGTGCGGCACCACGACGCCCTTCGGGCGGCCGGTCGAGCCCGACGTGTAGATGACGTACGCCGCGTGGTCCAGCGCGACGTCGACGGGGGGCGGTGGCGTGTCCAGCGCCAGGTTCGACGGCGTCAGCACGAGGGACGCGCCGGAGTCCGTCACCATGTAGGCGAGGCGGTCCTCGGGCTGGTTGGTGTCGAGCGGCAGGTAGGCGGCGCCGAGGCGGAGTACGCCCAGGACGGCGGCGACCATCTCGACCGACCGGGGCACCGCGATGCCGACCACGTCTTCGGGCCGCACACCCTTGGCGGCGAGCCCGCCGGCGATACGGCCCGCGAGCGCGTCGAGCTCCGCATAGGACACCGAGCGGTCGCCGTCCACGACGGCCACCTCGTGCGGCCGTTCGGCCACCTGCCGGGCGAACAGCACCGGGAACGGCTCCTCGGGCACCACGCGATCGGTGGCGTTGAAGTCCCGCAGCACGAGCCGGCGCTCATCGTCGCCGAGCACGTCGACCCGGCTGACGGGGGCGGCGGGATCGGCGGTAACGGCCTCGACGAGCCTGACCAACCGCTGCCCCAGCCGGGCGACGGCGTCGGCCTCGAAGAGCCGGGTGCGGTACTCGATGAGCACGTCCAGCCCATCGGCCCGCTCGACGAACGCGAACACCAGGTCGAACCGTGCGGTGCCGGTCTCGCCGTGCTCCGGGGTGACGGCCAGCCCGGCCAGATCGAAGTCCACATCGGACCGATTCCGGTACACCACCATGACCTGGAAGAGCGGGTTGCTGGCCAGGGACCGGTCCGGGTTGAGCGCCTTGACGACGGCCTCGAACGGCACGTCCTGGTGCGAGAACGCGGCCAGGTCGGCCTCCCGTACCCGGGCAACCAGCTCGGCGAAGCCGGGGTCGCCCGACAGGTCGGTGCGCAGCACCAGCGTGTTGACGAAGAAGCCCACCAGGTCGTCGAGCGCCTCGTCGGTGCGGCCGGCGATCGGGGCGCCGAGCGGGATGTCGGTACCCGCACCGAGGCGGTGCAGCAGCGCGGCCACGGCGGCGTGCGCGAGCATGAACATGCTCGCCCCGGACTCCTGGGCGAGCCGGCGCAGGCCTTGGCTGGCGGTCGCGCCGAGGTCGACGGTGAGGGCGGCGCCACCGTTGCCGGTGTCGCGGCCGGTCGCGCCCGGCAGCTCCAGCCGCTCCGGCATGCCGGCGAGGGCGGTGCGCCACCACGCGAGCTGCCGTCCGGCGAGACTGTCCGGGTCGGACTCGTCGCCGAGCAGCTCCCGCTGCCACAGCGTGTAGTCGGCGTACTGGACCGGCAACGGTGCCCACTCCGGTGCCGCGCCGGTGACCCGGGCGGCGTACGCGGTGGACAGGTCGCGCAGGAACGGCCCGTCCGACCACTCGTCGGTGGTGATGTGGTGCAGCAGCACCACGACGACGTGCTCGTCTGGCCCGTCGGGCACCACGGTCACCCTGACCGGTAGCTCAGCCGCCAGGTCGAACGGCCGGCGCACGGCCGCCTCGACCACCGCCGCCGGGTCACCGTCCGCGACCTCGAGGACGGGGTACGCCAAAGCGCCGGGTGCAACGATCCGTTGGATCGGTCGCCCGTCCCGCTCGTCGAACATGGTGCGCAGCGCCTCGTGTCGCGCCACCACGTCACCGAGAGCAGCCTGGAGCGCGGCCACGTCCAGCGCGCCGCGCACCCGCATGACGATCGGGAAGTTGTACGCCGCGGTGCCACCGTCGAGCTGCTGGAGCACCCAGAGCCGCTGCTGGGCGTACGAGGCGGGGATCTCCTCCGGCCTCGGCATGGGTGCGAGTGCTGGCCGCCGCTCCGACCCACCGCCCGCCCGCGCGGCGAGCTCTGCCGCGGTACGGGCCTCGAACAGGTCGCGGATGGCCAGTTCGGCGCCCAGCGCGGTACGTGCCCGGCTGATGAGACGGGTGGCGAGCAGCGAGTGGCCGCCGAGGTCGAAGAAGTCGTCCTCGACGCCCACCTCCGGCAGGCCCAGCACCTCCGCGAACAGTCCACACAGGACCTCCTCGGCCGGGGTCTGCGCGGGCCGGCTGGCACCCCGCTGTACGGCCGGCTCGGCGTCCGGCAGCGCCTTGATGTCGAGCTTGCCGTTGACGGTGAGCGGCAGCCGGTCCAGCGTGACGAACGCGGCCGGCACCATGTAGTCGGGCAGCGTGCGCTTGAGGTGTTCGCGCAGGCGGTGCGCCAGTGCGCTCGCGTCCCGGGCGGCCGCCGGATCGTTGGTGGGCGGGCGCCCGCCGGCCGGCAGGGGGGCGGCCACCCCCGGCGAAGGCAGGGACAAAGGGGCCCGGCCTTCATCGTCTTCGCCCGACCCCGTGGCGGG